>JAJDDP010000036.1 GCA_029260235.1 Phycisphaerae bacterium
TGTCGCGGGCAAGATCCAACCTGTCTTGTGCGGCTCATCGTTGAAGTTCATCGGCGTGCAACCGGTCATCGACGCGGTTTGCGATTACCTCCCCTCGCCGCTGGAAACCGGGCCTGCCGCGGGGTTAGTTCCACAGAAGAGCGGCGACCCCAAAGACATTGAAGTTGAGTCCAACCCCAACGGCCCGTTGGTTGCCTACGTCTTCAAGATAGTTGCAGAGAAACCCGTCGATCTGTACTTCGTGCGGATCTACTCGGGACGCCTAAAATCCAGCACGCGCGTACTTAATGCTTCTAACGGCCAAAAGGAAAACCTGACCCGCATCTTCCGCATGTTCGCCAAGCGTCGCGACCAACTCAACGTCGCAGAGGCAGGTGAGATTGTGGCCGTCATAGGCCCCAAGACTGCGTTGACCGGGCACACGCTCTGCGATCCAGGCCAACCGATAATCATGGAGCAGATCACTTTTCCCGACACGGTGATCAGCCAGTCTGTTGAACCCATAAGCTCCAAGGACCGCGACAAGCTGCTGGCTGCCCTGGAGAGCCTGGCTCGCCAGGATCCAACCTTCCAGACGAAGATCGACGAAGAATCCCGGCAAATCCTAGTTTCGGGCATGGGTGAGCTGCACCTGGAGGTCTTGATTCGCCGACTGAAGGACGAGGTGAACATGGACGTCCGGGTGAGCACGCCACGGGCGTCGTACAGGGAAACAATTACATCGCGCGCTCAGGTGACCTATGATTTTTCGCGCCAGTTGGGCGGCAAGAATCATTCTGCCACAGTTACGGTTGAAGTGGACAGATTGCCCCTTGGGGAGGTACCAGGCGATGTGTTGTTTGAGAACAAGATGACTGCTGAATCGATCGAACCGGCGTTCGTTCAAGCCATTGAAGAGGGCGTCATGGATGCGGCTGCAAGTGGTCCGCGGGCAGGATATCCCATGGTGGGGTGGAAGGCAGCATTGATCGATGCCCGGCAGCATGAGACCGAAAGCTCTGATCTAGCCTTTGAGAGCGCTGCTCGCATGGCTTTTGCCGCAGCGGCTCAGAAGGCTGGGCCCGCGCTCCTTGAGCCGATCATGTCTTTTGAAATCCGAACGCCAGAAGAGTTCTTCGGCGTAGTCAATGGCGACTTGAACGCACGCCGGGCGGTAATCAAAGGCACTGGTGTGGAGGGTGAATTTCGCATAATCAGTGCAGAGGTGCCCTTGTCGACTACTTTTGGTTATGTCACCCGCCTGCGAAGTATGTCGCAAGGGCGGGCGAGCGTGGCTATGACGCCCTCTCACTATGCGATTGTCCCCAATGAAATTGCCGCACAGTTGGTCGGTGAACCCTGATGAGCAGAAGGTGATTAGAAGGGCCGAGCCGACTCAATGGCATGCAGCCAAAGATCGCTGGGGGTGCCCCAGGAAATAAAGTGTTCATGTACTCGGCTGGCGATGGTGTTGGAATGCCCGATTTTGTGGGACCAGGTGCTTGACAGGCAGGCGGAAGTAACTACAGTGGCCCGTCTGCCGATTTTCGGCGCAACCGGTTTTTTGATGATGTTTCTTGTTCTGGTAGGTTGAGGTTTTTTGAACCGTGGCAGGCACTGAGCGAATCCGTATCAGAATGGAAGGCTACGACCCGGGGCCCATTGATTCTTCTGCTAGGGAAATCGTAGAGCACGCCAAGCGCACCAGCGCTCGCGTGGCTGGACCGATACCCCTCCCGACTCGGGTTGAGCGCTACACGGTTTTGCGAGGTCCTCACATCGACAAGAAGTCGCGGGAACAGTTCGAAATTCGAACCCACAAGCGCATCATTGATATTCATGAGCCGACTGCCCGGACGGTTGAAGCGTTGAACAGGTTGATCGTGCCGGCTGGTGTGTTTATTCGGATCAAGACGTAAGGCGCCGAGGCGTGCTCGCCGTAGCGATATAGAACCTGGATAACTCCGCGGTATTCTATAGAACAGACAAATTGGCCAGGTGAGCTGTATCGCTTGGCGATTGAATCAAGATTGGCAAATGCCCACCCCCTAGGGGTGAGCAGAAGATGGATTTCTGTATCATGAAGGCCGCCCTAATCGGAAGAAAAATCGGCATGACGCGTGTCTGTGACGCGGCGGGCATAGTAACGCCAGTCACGATCATTCAGGCTGGCCCTTGTACTGTGATGCAGGTCAAGACTGCAGATCTGGATGGCTACGAAGCCGTTCAGTTGGGTTTCGAAGACAGAAAGCCGCATCGCTCGACCAAGCCTCTGATTGGCCATGCCGCCAAGGCGGGCACGGGTCCAAAGACAACGCTTCGCGAGGTTCGCCTCAATGAGTCTGCAGATGTGGCCGCCGGTGACGTAGTCACCGTCGATCTTTTCTCTGAAGGCGTTGAATCTGTAGATGTGATCGGCGTGAGTAAGGGCCGTGGGTTTGCCGGAGCGATGAAGCGGCACGGCTTCGGCGGGCAGCGGGCGTCGCACGGCGTAGAGCGTAAGCACCGGGCGCCGGGCAGTATCGGCGGAAGTGCATCTCTGGGCCATGGACGGGTGGTCAAGAAGGGCAAGCGGATGGCTGGTCACTTCGGCAACGTGCAGAGAACCGCCAAGAATCAGAAACTCGTCTCCATAGACAAAGAGAACAACCTGTTGGTCATCAAGGGCAGTATCCCGGGACCAAATGGCGGGTTGGTGTTTGTTCAGAAGTCGCTAATCGCTTGAGGCCAGCAATGCTGCAGGTACCAGTTTACGACATGAATGGAAGCCAGAGTGGCTTGCTGGAGATCGACCCCGACATTTTGGGTGGTCGAGTTCGCCATCAGCTACTTAAGCAGGCAATTGTCGCCTATCAGGCCAACCGCCGCCAAAACACGGTGGCCACCAAGAGCCGGGGCATGGTCCAAGGTTCGACACGCAAGCTCTATCGCCAAAAAGGCACGGGCAACGCCCGGGCGGGCAGTGCTCGCACGGTGGTCCGGCGTGGCGGTGGTGTTGCTTTTGCCAAGGGCAAACAGAATTACAATCAAAAGCTTTCCCGCAAGATGCGCCGACTAGCTCGGAACAACGCCATCTTAGCCAAGATCGTTTCATCGGACGTTATGGTTGTTGAGGGGATGAACTTTGAAGTCCCCAAGACCAAGAGAATGGCCGATTTTCTTGGCAACGTCGGAGCCACAAAGGGCTGCGTAGTTGCCATGAGCGAATTCGACGAGAACATCTACAAGAGCAGCCGTAACCTCGACAAAACAGAGGTGCGGCTGCTTTCGAATTTGAATGCTTACGACATTCTCTGTCGCAAGACACTGGTGATGACCAAGCCAGCCTTCGAGGCATTGGTCGCTGACCCCAAAACGCTTCGTAGCCCTGCGGAGGAAGAAGCCTGATAGCAGTTCAACGCAGGTGACGGAATAGCCATGGATATTTACCACATTATCAAGAAGCCGCTCGTGACCGAAAAGGGCACGCATCAGAGCCAGCAGTCGTACGGTGCAACGCGCACGAAGTCAGCTCGTGGCGGTTCGTATGCCTTCGAGGTTCATTCCGACGCGTCCAAGCCTATGGTTCGCGAGGCCGTCGAAAAGCTGTACAACGTGAAGGTTTCGTCCGTGCGGACGTCAAACCGCAAGGGCAAGTCCCGCCGGGTGCGTTACAAGGTGGGCAAAACCCGCGATTGGAAGAAGGCGGTTGTGGTACTCCGCGATGGGTACCATATCGATCTGTTCTAGGAAGATTCAGGGGAACCCGCAAACCTGCGGATCCACTAGAGGATAGCAATGGGCGTTAGAGTATATAAGCCGACATCACCGGGCCGACGCCAGGCATCAGTGAATGATTATGCCGTCCTAACGGGTAAGAAGCGGCCGGAAAAGTCGCTGACCCAACGGCTAGTCCGCAAGGGTGGACGCAATCATCATGGCATAATCACCGCCAAGCATCGTGGTGGCGGTGCTCGCCGGCTGTACCGCGTCATTGACTTCAAGAGGGCCAAAGATGGTGTGGCTTCCAAAGTCGTCGCCATTGAGTACGATCCGAACCGGACCTGCCACATCGCCCTACTGCAGTATGAAGACGGGGAGAAGCGATACATCCTTGCACCTGCAGGTGTCGAGATCGATGAGGTAATAGAGAGTGGCCCTGGCGTGGAGCCAAAGGCTGGCAACGCAATGCCGCTTAAGAACATCCCTGTTGGGATGGATGTTCACAATATTGAAATGAACATCGGCCAAGGTGGAAAGCTCGCTCGCAGCGCCGGGGCGTCCTGTCGCCTTCTCGCCCGTGAGGGCAATTGGGCTACGCTGGTCATGCCTTCAGGCGAAATGAGGCAAGTTCGGGTTGAATGCCGGGCTACGATTGGCGTCGTCGGCAACTCGGAGCACAGCGGCATCAAGATCGGCAAGGCTGGGCGGAAACGTCACATGGGCCGTCGTCCGCATACCCGGGCCAAAGCCATGAACCCGGTCGCCCACCCGATGGGTGGTGGTGAGGGCCGCAGTAATGGTGGGCGGCATCCGTGCAGTCGGAATGGTTTGTCTGCAAAGGGCGGCCGGACTCGCAGCCCGCGGAAGACGTCGAATCGCCGCATCCTTCGACGGCGCAAGAGCAAACGCTACGGGCAGCTGGTATTGCCCAAGAAATAAGTTTTTGGTGGGCAGATGATGCCCGTTTGATTAGGTCGCAGGGACTAACTGCTAGTTTGGCAGTCTTGGCGACAGGCGACAGACCCAACGGCGAGAACAAGCGATGGCTCGATCGCAAAAAAAAGGTCCCTATGTGGACGAGAGGCTGTACGGCAAGGTGATAGTCGCCAAGGAAAGCGGCTCGCACATGCCGATCCGCACTTGGTCCAGAAGCTGTACGATTGTTCCTGAATTCATTGGTCACAAGTTCGCCGTTCACAACGGTAAGGCCTTCATCGAAGTCTTAGTAACTGAGGACAAGGTGGGCCACAAGTTGGGTGAGTTCAGCGTCACGCGGACATTCAAGGGCCACAGTGGTGGCGGCAAGAGATAGGACTGCAAAGACATACGCAGGCTGAGTTGATATGAGCGACACGCAAGTAGCTGATGGTAATTGGAAAGCGTCGCATCGCTACGCGCCCATGAGTCCGCGCAAAGCCCGACTGCTCATGGACTTGATCCGTGGGCTAAGCTGCGATGAGGCATTGGACGTACTGCGTTTTAACGGTCGTCGCGCTTCAGGAATGATTTCCAATGTACTCAAGTCAGCCATGGCCAACGCTGACGAGCAGGAAGCGACGATGGGCTCGCTCTATGTGGCTGAAGCCCGTGTTGATGGTGGGCCTTACCATCGTAGGTGGCGTCCCAAAGATCGCGGACGGGCACATCCGATAGCTAAGCGTACTAGTCACCTAATTATAGGGGTGGCAGAAGGTTAAACGTCATCGGGGTACGAACTGGTAGTGCCTCGAGTGGACCGGTAGCAACACCATGTTCGCCATGAATTGATGGGCGATCAGGAGATCAGACGTGGGTCAAAAAGTTCATCCATTGGGCTTCAGGGTCGGGATCACCGAACCATGGCGCTCGCGGTGGTATGCCCCCAAGGCAGCCTATGGCGAATTCCTGGTTGAAGACCAAACGATCCGCAAGCACATTGATCACGCGACCAATCGGCAGCCACCTTACGCCGCTGTCTCGCGTGTTGAGATTGAGCGGACCCGAGACGAAGTCAAGGTCTTTGTGCATACGGCTAGGCCCGGGCTGGTGATTGGCCCGAGGGGCTCTGAGGTCGAGAAGCTCAAAGAAGCGTTGGAAGAATTGATCGATCGCAAGATCAGCGTCAACATCGTCGAGATCAAGTCGCCGGATATGGACGCCCAGTTGGTGGCTGAGTCTATCGCTGAGCAGCTAAAGAAGCGTGTTGGCTTTCGGCGAGTAATCAAGCAGCGTCTCGAAGCCACCATGGCTTTGGGGCTCTTGGGCATCAAGGTGATGGTCAAGGGCAGGCTCGGCGGGGCTGAGATGGCCCGAAAAGAGACCCAGCTTCGCGGTTCGATTCCACTCCATACGCTTCAGGCTCACGTTGACTACGGTCTCGCAATCAGTAAGACCAAGTACGGCGTGATTGGTGTCAAGGTTTGGTTGTATAAGGTCCGGTATGGCGAAGAGGTTGACATCGACCCAGCCGCCTTCCGTCGCGAGCGGCGGGGAAAACGTGCATAGTCGTTTCATGATTTGGTGGAGAGTGTCGCATGGCATTGTTGCCCAAGCGAGTTAAATATCGAAAGTCGCAACGCGGCAAGCTGCGTGGGAATGCCACGCGGGGGAACACCGTCGCGTACGGTGAATTCGGACTGCAGGTGTTGGCCGCTGGGTGGATTACAGGCCGGCAGATTGAGGCGGGCCGTGTAGCTGCCACGCACTTCCTGCGTCGTGAAGGCAAAGTCTATATCCGAATCTTCCCCCATAAGCCCGTGTCCTCCAAGCCGTTGGAAACACGGATGGGCAAGGGCAAGGGCGATCCGGACCATTGGGTAGCCTGCGTCAGACCCGGCACCATGCTATTTGAAATTGGTGGTGTTGATGAGAACATGGCCCGCCAGGCTCTCATGCGGGTAGCGAGCAAGATGCCGTACCGCGTCCGTTTTGTAGTGAGAAGACACGGCCTCTAGGCCGGCCAAGCGTGCCGGTGTCGCAAGTGAGATAGTTATGAAGATGCCAGAAATCCGCGAGCTAAAGACCGAAGCTCTTCACCAGGAGTTGGACCGCCTGAGGCGGCACCTCTTCGACCTGCGGGTGCAGGCCGTTACAGAGAAACTGGTGAATCCCAATCAATTGGGCGCCACCAAGAAGGACATTGCCCGCGTTCTTACCGTGATGAACGAGCGGGGCGAGAGGAATATCGAGCAGAAGCAGCACCACCTGGAAGCGGTTGCGAGCCATCAGTCAAAAAGTGCCTCGTAGGCCCTATGAGTTAATGAGTGAGAGTGGCCCCCGGCCGGCAAGAATCGCTTGCCTTAGTGAGTGACGAACGGATGAATTCAGCAGCAGAAAAAGACCAGGCAACCAAGGATCGCGGCCTAAAACCAGTGCAATTGGGCTTGGTTACGTCGGACAAGGGCGACCGGACGATTCGCGTCCAGGTCAACTATAGCACCAAGCATCGCCTGTATGGCAAGTTTCTGCGTCGGCGTATGGTCTTTCATGCACACGATGAGAAGAACGAAGCCAAGACCGGAGATACGGTAGAGATCATGGCTTGCAAGCCAATCTCGAAACTCAAGAGATGGCGATTGCTTCGAATCGTCAGAGCAGGGGCCTAGCGGCTTGGCTGCGGGCGGTACCCGCAATGGATAGAAGTTGCGGTTGATCTTGGAACGACAGGAATCTCGGCATTGCCACAGCAGCTAGAAGGCTGTAGTGCCGTTTTGTGATCGAGGGTTTGACGTGATTCAGATGCAAACCGTAGTCGATGTGACCGACAACACCGGCGCCAAGCAGGCCCAGGTGATTACGGTCATGGGCGGTAGTACCGGACGTCGCGGTAAGCGCCGGCTCAAAACTGCCCGTATCGGCGATGTAGTGGTACTGACGGTAAAAAAATCGCTGCCCAATAGCGATTTTAGCGGGGGCAGCAACCGTAAGGACCGCTCAACACGGCGGAAGGTCAAGGGTGTTGTTGTTCGTACACGCAAGGCGACCCGTCGTCCCGATGGCAGCTATGTTCGATTTGATAGCAACGCCGTCGTGCTGCTAGATGCCAACAATGAACCGCGCGGGACGCGGATTTTTGGAGCTGTAGCTCGCGAGCTACGAGAAAAAGGATACATGAAGATCATCTCCCTGGCTGATGAGGTGGTCTAAGAGACAAAAGTATGGCTGTTCATGTTTGCAAAAATGACGTTGTAGAAGTGATCTCCGGCGACCACCGAGGCCAGAGCGGCAAAGTGCTTCGAGTTGACCTGGACCGTAATTTGGTCGTGGTTGAAGGGGTCAACTTGGTATATCGCCACGTTCGGCCGTCGCGGCGCAATCCGCAGGGTGGACGTTTACAGAAGGAAGCTCCGATTCATATGTCTAATGTGCTTCCTGTAGATTCCAAGACGGGACGCGGGTCGCGGGTTCGGTTTGAAGTGGACCTGGACTCTCGTGGGAAAGTGACCGCCAAGCGCCGCGTATGTGTGCGGAGTGGGACGCTGCTGAGTGAAGTGTCTCGGCCTGAAAGCGTTGCATAGCGCCTCTGGGCGTGCCTTGCAACCAAACTGGATGAAGGAGTAGGCGCTCATGGCGTCCCTTGCAGAACGTTGTGTCAAAGAGATTTACCCGGGCTTGGGCTCTGAGCTAGAGCTGTCCAATCCCCATGCGATTCCACACTTGAAGAAGGTGGTGATTTCCATGGGATTGGGTAAAGCGCTCGTGGAGAAAAAGCGAGTGCCGGCTGCGGTCGCTGATCTGGCTCAGATTTCTGGGCAAAAACCGGTTGTTTGCAAGGCCCGCAAGAGCGTGTCGAACTTCAAGCTCCGCGACGGCTACGAAATCGGCTGCAAGGTCACACTACGCAGCAAGCGGATGTTCGAGTTCGTGGAGCGGTTGATCGCCATGGCGATTCCGCGTTTGCGTGACTTTCGAGGACTGAATCCTCGCGGGTTTGATGGCCACGGCAACTATTCGATGGGTTTGGCTGATCAGACGGTGTTCCCTGAAATCAACCTCGACAAGATGGAATTCAGTCAAGGCATGAACATCACTTTTGTCACCAGCGCCGAGAATGATGCTGCAGCACACCTGTTGTTGACCAGGATGGGTATGCCGTTTCAGCGCCCAGAGGGGCAGGATTCTTAGATGGCTACGAAAGCGTGGATTTGGAAATCAAAGCAGCCTCCGAAGTTCGCCTGTCGCATAGTGCGGCGTTGCTTGCTGTGCGGAAGGTCTCGTGCTGTTTATCGCAAGTTCAAGATTTGCCGAATTTGCTTCCGGACCCTGGCATCTGAAGGCAAGATACCGGGCGTTCGCAAAGCGAGTTGGTAAGGATTCAGTGGCCGCCTCTTGTCGGTGGGTTCCGACAGGCGTCTGCGTCAAGTTGAGTAGGGTGGATTCAATCGATGTGGAGTGATCCGATCGCCGACTTGCTGACCCGCATCCGTAATGCGGCTCGGGTACGCAACAGTCAGGTGCAAATACCGTCGTCCAAGGTCAAAGTGGGCATTGCCCAGGTTCTCAAGGACGAGGGCTACATCAGTTCGTTTGACGTGATTGAAGACGGCAAGCAAGGCATCTTGAGGATTGACTTGAAGTATGGTCCGCGAGGTGAAGATCTGATCCATGTGATTAAACGCGAGTCCAAAGTTGGGCATCGCCTTTATGTCGGAGTGGATGATATCCCCAGTGTCCTCGACGGACTGGGTGTTGCCATTGTTTCGACCAGCCAAGGCATTATGAGTGATCGGCGATGCAAAGAAGCTCGCGTCGGTGGTGAGCTCTTGTGCTCGGTGTACTAGCAAGCCCTGCTCGCACTGCGGGCGCATGAAGGAATCGTTTGATGTCGCGTATAGGGAAGAAACCGATCGCCGTACCCGGTGGCGTAAAGGTAGAGATCAAAGGGAAGCAGGTGCAGGTCTCAGGCCCTAAGACCAAATCGCCTTTGAGTTGGACGCTTCCCGGCGCAATCAACGCTACGTTGGAAGATGACGGCAAGCGGATTACGGTCGAGCGAACTGCTGATCTGAAACAGACGAGGGCGCTGCATGGCCTCAGCCGGGCATTGATTGCCAATATGGTTTTCGGCGCTCATGCTGGCTACCAGAAGCGTCTGTTGATTTTTGGAACGGGATATAGCTGCAAGTTGCAAGGCCAGTTCCTTCACTTGAACTGTGGTTTCATGGGCCGTGGGACGAAGGAGAAGCCTCAGTTTGAGATTCCAGTTCCTGAAGGCATCAATGTGACCGTTGAAACACCAGCGGCGCGAGGCAATAGTGAACCCGCCAAGCTTCTGGTTGATGGCCCGGACAAGCAGTTGGTCGGCCAGTTCTGTGCAGAAGTTCGGTCGATTCGACCGCCAGAGCCGTACTTGGGCAAGGGCATCCGCTATGAGGATGAGAAGGTGACCCGCAAGGCTGGCAAGGCCTTTGCCAGTGGCGGCTAATTAAGCGTTTGCTTGAGGCTGAGCAGTTAGTCTGAACTAGTAGCACATTACCATTAGCGGAACCAAGCGGCATGAAGAAAGAAAAACTAAAAACGCTACGGCACAAACGGCGCAAGTGTCGTGTACGCAAGCGCATCTTCGGGACTGCAGAGTGTCCTCGACTGACGATTCGTCGCAGCCTCACGCATATCTATGCTCAGGTGGTCGACGATGCTCGTGGCGTAACCCTCTGCGAGGCGAGTTCTCGCAGCAAGGATCTCCGCGGGTCGATTAAGTACGGCGGAAATATTGCCGCCGCTGAAGCAGTCGGTAGTGCACTTGCAGATCGGGCCAAAGCCAAGGGAATCGAGGCGGTCAGTTTTGATCGCAATGGCTATAAGTACCACGGTCGGGTGAAGGGCTTGGCAGATGCAGCTCGAAAGGGCGGCTTGGTTTTCTAGGGACCGAAATTGAGGTTCCATCGCCCTGGTTGAAACTCAGGCGCCGTTTGGGCATGAAGCTGTTGGAAAGAAACAGATTATGAGCAACGCAATGACAGGTGGTCCTGGAGGTCCTGGGGGCCCAGGCGGCAAAGGCGGCAAGCCCGGTGGACAGGGTGGAGGGCGCGGTCGTCGCGATCAGGGCCGAGGACGAGGGCCGAAACAAGC
>JAJDDP010000037.1 GCA_029260235.1 Phycisphaerae bacterium
GAACCAGTTGTTTGCCGTGACGCTGCGGGAAAAAACAAGTCGACTTTTTGCATTGACGGCTCCTTTCTGTTGGAAGTAAGGGTTCAGGGTTCGGGGGTCAGGGGCGCTCAGCGTTCAGCATTTAGCGATCGGCTATGACTCTCATGTTTCTGAACCCTGAACCCTGAACCCTAGAATTCCCAAATCCCAAATCTGAAATCAAAATGATGGGGCCCCATCGGGCCTCCCAGCCTACTTGGTCCGCATATGCGATCACCGTTTTTCGAGCCGGATCGAGCTCACAGAGCCGTTGCCCACTGCGAGCAACGCGTTGGCCAACTTCGATCCCGCGCCCGACGTCCGGCCCGCCACTTCTCACCTAGGCCGGCAAACGCGGTTCATTCTACTGATTGGCGGACAGAATTCAGCAACGATTTTTGGACATCTATGAAGAAGTGGCTGTCAACCGGTGTTTGTCGTTTTTGTGATAGTTGCGCAAGGACGTTGTTGGAGCCTACCGGAGCAGACTTCCACGAGCTGTTCGCGAGGAACGCTCAACCATCTATTCGGTCTGTCTCCCGGCAGGGAGACGCCATGAAGCGAAATACGAAGAGCGCCGCCATTCACCCGTCGTCGGTCGACTGGAAAAGCCGCCGGCATGGCCAAAATCGGGGTCGCTCTCGAAATAATCACGTCCTCGAAACTCCTATCATTTCATAAGTTAAAGGTTCCGTTGAATCCCTTTTGTCGAGCCGCAGCGGAGGTCAAGTTGCCCCGTACCGATACTCCTGCCCACTCTTGAGCATGGACACCATCATGCACCAGAGACGCCTGGCGATCGCGACGATCGCCTTTTTTGTCCCACAACGTTTCTTGAGTCGGTCGTACAGGGATCCCCAGCGGCGAGTCCGATTCACCATTCGCCAGGCTGTTTGGACCAATGCCCAGCGGAGCAGGTGCGAGCCTTCTCGGGTGATGCCCAAATGCTTGGCCCGACCGGCACTTTCGCGAATCCCCGGTGCCAGCCCGGCGTAGGCGGTTGCTTTGCGCTGCGAACCAAAGCGGCGAACATCGCCAATTTCGCTGAGCACAACGTCGGTTGTGACTTGCGCTACGTTCGGTATCGTATTCAGGACGCGCCGTGCTTCGCGCTCGGCGACAGGCGCGTGTTTGGCGAACCTGGCCAGTTTCTTGTCAACCTGGGTGAGCCGCTTGGCATGCTGGTCAAGCTCTTGCTGCAGCAGCTTGCAATGAAAACGGTCGGCGTCGGTCAGCTCGAGGCCAGCGAGGTATTGCCGGCCTCGCTGGGTGAACAACTCGCGAACATCGGCGTTGTAGTCGGCCAGTACGCGACGGAGCTTGTTCTTGACCGAGGTAATCCGTTTCTTCGTGTAGTAGCGCAGTCGGACCAGCGTGCGATGCTCTCGGACGCGGGGTGTGGGCCTCCAAGACTCGGGAATCATGCCCAGGGCGAGGAACTCGGCGAGAATCTGCGCGTCGAGCTTGTCGGTCTTCTTGGTGCTCTCGGCGATGACGCGGAGCTTTTTGGGATGGGCGAGTACAACTCGGTCGGCAAAAGGCTCGATGAGTTGGACAAACCATTCGTAGCTGGCGGTCGCCTCGACAGCAACTTGAAAAGGCCCGAGATCCTCGAAGAAATCGATGATCCTGTCCTCGTCCGCACAGTCGAACCGCCGCCGGGCTTTCACTTCTCTCGAATTGTCTGCTTGGCTTATGACACAAACGCTGATAGTCTTTTTATGGAGGTCGACGCCGACGAAGTTCATAGCTTGCTCCTTCTGTGGAAAGCGGAAACGGGAATTCGTAACCACCGGTTTACCACGCACTCGAAGGAAAGCCTACTCGCCACGCGGCCTCCTCTTTCATAGCTTCACCCGGGGAATGTCTCTCGCAGAAACGCTGAGACGCAGAGAAGAGCCTCGAAGGGGTCTGGCGCATTTTTGCGGAGTCTTCGGTGGAAAAATGTGCCAGTCGCCTTCTCCGCTCTCGGTTGGCTGCAAGGCGTACGACCTACGCCGAAGGCGTTTCATAATTCAGCCCAGGGTAGGTCGCTCCAGCGACCTACCCTGGGTCAACCGCGCTCTGGGCCGCCTACCCTGAAAGGGTTGTACAGATTAAGTGCCTGTCCAAGAACCGTCGGGGACTGGCTCCTTTTTGCGGAGTCCTCGGAGCGAATATCTGCCTGTCCCGAATGGCATTAACATAAGCGTAACTGCGTTATAGGCTACGGCTAAGCACCGCTATCACAGCATTGGTTGCGCGAGAAAAGGCAGAGCCTCCAGCGTATTGGAATTGTTTAGCAGTTCCACACGCCCCAGGAGGCCCCGCCATGCGCAGTATCACGGATGTCGTTCGACAATTCAAGCAGAAATGGACCGAGGAACTTACAGCGGACGCTATCACCCGGGCCTGCCACGAGGCAGGCATGACGTGGCGGCATTCTACGCTCCATCCGATCGTCACGATTCAGATCTTCTTTCTGCAAGTTCTACACGGCAACACGGCGTGCGAGCATCTCTCGCACCTAGCCGGCATGTCGTTTACGGCGGCCGCTTATTGCAAAGCGAGAATGCGAGTCCAACTCGAAGTGTTCCACACCCTCCTCCAGCGTTCCGGCCGGCAACTGCAGCAAGAAACATTCGAGTCGGCCCGTTGGTTTAGGCATCGCGTGTTCCATGTCGATGGATCGAGCTTCTCGATGCCCGATACGCCGCAGTTACAAGCTCACTTCGGCCAACCTGGCGGGCAGAAGCCGGGATGCGGATTTCCCGTCGCGCACTGGCTGGTCATGCTCCACGCCGGCACGGGTATGATCACCAAGATGTTGGCCGCACCACTGCGGACCCACGACATGTCCAGAATGATCGAGCTGCATCCGGAACTCCAAGCCAGCGATCTCTTGGTCGCTGATCGAGGGTTTTGTTCCTCTGTGCATTTGGCACTTCTATTGCAGCGTGAGGTGCATGGCCTGCTGCGCATCCACCAGCGCACAATCGTCGATTTTTCGCCTGGTCGTCCGAATGTGGTTCCCAGCCAGGGCAAAGCGGATCGCAAGAAAGACATCCCCCGATCACGTTGGCTAAAGCAACTTGGCGCCACGGACCAAATCGTTGAGTGGTTCAAGCCTCGGGAGAAGCCCCGATGGATGAGCAAGCAGCAGTTCACGACGCTGCCTGCTGCGATCACCGTTCGTGAACTGCTTTACACGATTCATGACAAAGGTTTTCGCCCAAAAGAAATTACACTGGTCACCACGCTGCTCGATGCGGAGCGTTACTCGCTCGACGATCTCGCGGAGGTGTTTCGCCAGCGCTGGGAAATTGAAACCAATTTCGGACACCTCAAGACCACGATGAAGATGGACGTGCTGAAGTGTCAGACGGTCGATGGCGTGTTGCGAGAATTGCAGGTCTTCGCCTTGATCTACAACATGGTCCGACAGGTCCTGTTGGAGGCGGCTGGCCGTCAAGGTGTGGATGTTCGTCGCATCAGCTTT
>JAJDDP010000038.1 GCA_029260235.1 Phycisphaerae bacterium
ATTCACCGTATCGATTCCCCGAACGGGAGAAACTGCAACGCCGCTTGATCAAGATCGAAGATGAACGGCGACAGTTGTCACTGATAGAGGATACAGAACTTCGTTCGCTGACGTCGGAGTTGCTGAAATTGCTGGATCGACAGAGAATGGTGGCTAGTTGATGTGTGGAAGGGGTGAGCTTCTTGTTCAGGCCGGAGCTTGTTGACAGAAGCGCCGTCCACAGTTCAGATTCTACGTCTAGCGGAGTATCGCGCCATTCACCACTGAGACACTGGAGCGCTGTCTTGAACGGAGTCCACTGACCATGCCATTGCGACTACAGACTCTCGCGGCCCAGGGATTCCGCTGTTTCAATCCCGAGGGAATCGTGATCTCACTCGACGAACTGTCCTGTTTCATCGGACCGAACGGAGCAGGAAAGACGGCGGCGCTGACAGCGTTGCGCAGATTGTTCGGCGTCGATGCATCAGAACGGCGGATCCGCCCAGATGATTTCTTCCTGAAGGACGGCAAACTGCTCTCTGACATTTCAGAGAGGTCTCTCCGACTCGAGGCCACGTTCGTGATCGTGAGCAAGGGCGGCGATACAGAAGATGATCTCGCAGGAGCCGCTGTTTTCGAGCACATGGTCGTCGGCGAGCCCGGAGGCCCCCTCTACCTACGGGTGGAGCTGCTGGCCACATGGCATGATGACGGCACACTCGAGGGCGACATAGAACAACAGCTCCATTGGATCACAACCGCGTCAGACCAGATGAGCGAGATAGAGGATTCGCGAAGGAAAATGTCGGGAGCGGATCGTGCCTTGATCCGAGCCGTGTACGTGTCCGCAACTCGAGATCCGGCTGCCGAAGTACGAGCGATAGCAGGGACCGGACTTGGTCGTTTATTGCGAGGGGCCAAGTGGTCCGATGACTTGCGCAACCTGCTTCGGGACCAAACGGATGACCTAGAGGGCCAACTTGGAAACGAGAGCGCACTGGACGCTGTGCGGAAGGCTGTGGAGGGTCGGTGGCCTGAGCTGTATCGCGGCGATCGACACGCAAAGGCGAGTCTTTCGCCTTCCGGAGCCGAACTCCAAGATCTTGTGAGCGGGCTACGCCCGAGCTTCTCTGGGGGCGTGGACGGTGATCAAATGGGAGTGGACGCACTCAGCGACGGATTCAAGTCCCTGTTTAGCTTGGCGTTCACCACCGCTCTGATGGATGTAGAGAACGCCATTCGCGCCGGCGACGTGACCGGTTTCGACGACAACGCTGTTCGACTGCCGATTCTCACGCTGCTCTTGGTAGAAGAGCCGGAGAATCACGTCTCGCCTCACCACCTAGGGCGGGTTGTGCAGCAACTCCGGGCGGTCAGCGAGTCGGAGTTTGCGCAGACGATTCTAACCAGCCACTCCCCGTCGGTGGTCCGCCGCGTAGAGCCAACCGATATTCGCTACTTCCGTGGTGGCGAGAGGGCGCAAGGTGTACAAGTGCATGCGCTTGAACTCCCCGCAGATTCAACCGAGGAAGGCAAGTTTGTTCGAGAAGCCGTGCGAGCGTATCCCGAGTTGTACTTCTCACGGCTCGTGATACTCGGCGAAGGGGCATCAGAAGAAACCGTCATTTCGCGGCTTCTTCGATCGGACGGCCATGATCTGGATGTTGAGCAAGTGTCGGTCGTCCCGCTCGGTGGTCGGCATGTCAATCACTTCTGGCGGCTCCTTGACCAACTCGGCCTCGAATACGTAACGCTGCTCGATTTGGATCGGTGTCGTACGGGTGGTGGATGGCATCGTGTCAAGTACGTCATTGAGCAGTTACTCAAGTGCGGAGTTGAACGTAGTGATGTGCTCACAGTTGAGGATGACGAAGGCAACGAGTCGGTCATGGACGACGAAGAGTTCGCACTTCTTGGCTCCCGCGATGACGCAGACGCGGATCTTGACAGATGGGTCGATGACCTGACCCGACATGACGTGTATTTCTCATCGCCACTGGACATCGATCAACTGATGCTCTGGGCATTTCCCAGCGAGTACAAAGCGGCGTCGCTATCTAGGCCCCGCGTACCGAAAGACCCCGCAAAACGCGCCGAATACAGGAAGCGAGCCGCACTCGTGGTGCTTGGCGATCAGGGGATTCCTGACTACTACTCGGAGTCGCTAAAGCTCTTTCCGTGGTACCGGGCGTTGTTCTTGCACGGAAGCAAGCCCGGCGCGCATCTTGCGGCGCTATCAACCATCGATGACGCGACGCTCCTGGAGGGATGTCCTGAGCCACTTCACGCGATGATTGAAGCGTGTCGGCAGAAGCTGAGCGCTCCGGCAACGCCTCCAACAGCGGACGACGAGCATTGAAACTACTCCCGGAAGAATGGCAGCCCGTAGACGTTGATGAGCTCGAGCCATCGGCTGAGACCGCGGTACGCTCGACTCGGAGTGTACTTGTAACTGCTGGCCCGGGAGCTGGAAAAACAGAGTTGCTCGCGCAACGAGGCTGCTACTTGTTGCAGACCGGGCTCTGCTCTTCGCCTCGGAAGATCCTCGCTGTCAGTTTCAAAGTAGATGCAGCAGCGAACCTCCGCCGTCGGGTGGGGCATCGGTGTGGTGACGACGCACGGCGGTTTCATTCCGTCACGCTCGATGCTTTCGCGAAGGGGCTTGTTGATCGCTTCAGGATGGGGCTTCCTACTGAGTACCGCCCCGCGGCACGGTTTGCACCGCGGCTTGCGCCGCCGCGCGATCCAGAACTCAGTTCCTTCCTGCAGGAATTGGAACCACCGCCGGAGCTTGGTGGCGACGCGGCACTTGCCGCGATACCGCGCGGTGCGTTCTACGAGAGTGATGTCGTTGGTCGCCCACTTCCTTGGCCAGAAGAAAGTAGCCCAACGTTGAGACAATGGGCGGGGAAGGTGTATTGGCAGGACGCTGTAAGCGCGTCCGGTTCTGAAGACGGAACGCTCACCTTTCCGATGATCGCGAGACTCGCGGAGCTCATCCTCCGAGTCAATCCAGCAATCACGAGAGCACTGCGAGCTACGTGTCCATTCGTATTCCTGGACGAGTTTCAGGACATGACACCTTGGCATTACGACATCCTGCGGGAGGCGCTTCTCGGATCCGATGTTTGCATTACTGCTGTCGGAGATACGAAGCAGAGAATCATGCTTTGGGCTGGTGCCCACCCCCGCGTTTCGGAGGAGTTCGTGCGGCAGTTTGAAGCTGGGACAGAGGAGCTGCGCCGCAACTACCGCTCGGCTCCTGAGCTAGTCCGTATGCAGAATGAGTTGGCTCGACTCCTCGAGGACGAGCCAACGGAGTGCGAGGTGGCGGGCGAACATGCGAGAGAGGGCGTGTGCCAAGTCCTCGAATGTGACGACGCCGTTGCGGAATCCGAGTGGATTGCGGACCAAGTTGAGGAGGGCATAGAGGCAGGACTCTCCCCGGACGACTTCTGCCTGATCTACCGACAACGAGTGCAGCGGATGTCTGCACCGGCCCTCTCATCGCTACATGCCCGGGGGATTCTCGCCCGCGATGAGACAGTGTATCAGGATCTGGCGGACGAGGTGGCAGTCAGAATTCTGGCCGCGAGCATTCGAGCTGCTGTGGGCGGGCGAGATCCTGACGCGTGGTGCGAGTTGACCGACATCATTCGTCGTATCCACGGGATCTCCGACGAGGATGCATGTGCGGAAACGATCGCAGCCGAAGCCATTCCCGAGGCCAAGCGGCAGTTCCTCGAAGATCCAAGTGATGAAGGCGAGATTCAGTCTGCGTGCGACGCCGTGCTCGCCATAGTCGATCGGGCCGTCTTACAGGAAGCGGTACCTGCGTACTCACGAACGGGGTGGTTGGACAAAGTGATTGAGAAGATGGCCGGTCTGCTCGCTCGTGACCGTGAAGCATCCGACGACTGGGGCGAAGCAATCTCCCGATTCCAAGGGATGGACACGGTCAAGGCAATGACGATCCACAAGAGCAAGGGGCTGGAGTATCACACGGTCATGTTTGTGGGCTTGGAGGATTCGAGCTGGTGGGCCTACGCACGCCAGGAAGAAGAAGAACGGCGAGCGTTCTTCGTAGCCTTCTCCCGAGCAATCGTACGCGTCGTATTCACGTTCGCACGTCGAAGAGACGCTGGCCGCGGCGACCAACGGCAGAGCCGGTCGGGACTGACAACCCTTTATGACGCTCTGGAGCAAGCCGGAGCAAACACACTGACAGTCTGGTGATCACTATGGAAAAGCTCTTGTGGCTGCGCCGCCTCGGCGCGTGCCCGGAGACTCGCCTTTTCAAGAACGCGGCTGTTTGGGGCACTCCCAGTAGCTGTGGCGAAATGGACGTCCTGATTGCCGCGCTGTGCGGGCCATAAGGCGACCCTCCTGTGGATCGGATCTGGTGCGAGAATTCCCGCCTTGTACCAATACCCGCGGACTCGCGAGGTGGGATGGGACGCAGTGGACCGGGTTAGGTTTGCCGCCCTTAGATCGGTGGGCATCTGGTTCTTAGGCAAGAACTCGTCCACATACCCTGCGGCGGTTTCTCGACCCATTCGCATTTTCATCCCGTTCACTAAGCTCCCAAAAGATGGTACTCGAGCCCCGTTCGCCGTGGCGTTTTGCCACTTCACTGGGCCACATGCCCACTGGAGGGAGGTCTCTGCAATGACGACCACAAGAACAGACGCGATCAACCGGGCGCCGTTCACATTGGTACATTACTCCACATGAAAACCAGCCCTCTTCAAAGGGCTGCCCGCCATTTCGTGAACTCGGCGACACTCACTTCCGAAGTCTCTGGTAGAGGCGGAACCTCGCTGGCGTCCCACTGCCGCGTAATTCTCAAGAAGTATCCCAATCGCCTCCAATACTCATCCGGATCGTGATCTCTCATTTCAAGGATTTGCGCCATCTTCTCCGAGCTTTCAATTATCAGCTTCTCCATCTCGGAATCTGTGATCTTTAAAGAGCTGTCGGGTTCCACCGCCTTTGAGTTTCCTTCCCCGTACAGGCGTTCAAACTGTACATGGCGAATCGCCCCACACATGATCGCATTTGCTTTCTCGCGTCGGCTTATGTTTGGTTTTTCCATTGCACCTCTCAGCAGGCCAATTTTATGACGCTATCGCCCACGCACTGACATCAAGCCCATCCCGCAAAACCACCTTCACTCTAGCCAACCCCAGCAAACCTTCCTTGGCGAGCTGGCGTTCCACCCGAGCGAGTGCCTTTGCGTCGGTGCAGACGACCATGATCGCATCAAATCGAGAGAGCAGGCCGTTCTTCACATTCGCAACGACGTCGGACTTTCCAGTCTCGACTTCAATGCCAATTCGCTTCCCGTCCTTTTCCGCGAGGACATCAACGCAGCCGCCCTGACGCGGTGCCTCCATCGTAACCTTGAATCCTTCATCCAAGAACTTGGCGGCGTAATGCCGCTGCCAATAGTCGTGAATCGGCGAGGCCGAAGAATTCTGCCGCGCTTCAAATCGCCCCAGTTCGTGTGCTTCTTTCGGCAACCGCAGGATGTGCCTGCGTGTCTGCCCGAGCTTCTCTGTCGATTCAAGAAGCCAGCCATGCTGGACAAGGCAATCTTTGACCTTCTGCCCACGCTCGACACTCCAGCCCAGACGTCCATAACGTGCCCGAACGCCGTCGGCGGAGTGCGAAGAAACGTCATGCAGGAACAAGTATTCGTCCTCGCTGAGAAAGCGGTCGCTCTTTCCGATCTTGCTCGCGCCCTGCAATTCGCGAACTCGCTTCTTCATGTCTTTCTGCGTCAGCTTGTCGTCAACAAAACCACTGAGCATGGCATCGCTCACCGATCCCTTGGCCACCTCGACGAGGGGGAAATGCACGAGCATGGGCTTTCGCCATCGATCTTGTAGCTTCACAATGCCCTGACCGACTGGGAGCATGCTGAAATATCGTTTTTCCCGTTCCTCAACCTGCGAGAGTCCGGAGGCACGATTGATGTCGCTCGGGTCTTTGAGATTGAGGCAGATGCTCGTGTATGTGTTTCCAAGAGCGGCACTTGAAATCAGATGAGGGTGTTGATCGACTACGACCATGGCAATCCCGAGTTCACGGCATTGACGCAGAAGACGATTCATCATCGTTTCCTTTGTCCGTTGCTCGTTGCGGTAGAGTACATGGTGCGCCTCCTCCACGAAAATCACCATGCTTAGTTTCTCTCGCTCGGGCGCAGAAAGCTTCACCGTGTAGAGCCAGAGGCACAAGATGGGAACTAGGAACCGCTTCGTGCTGTCGGAAAGGGCATCCAACTCGATGATAGTTTGTCCATTCAGTAGTGAGCGGGCTTGTGCATCCTGAGAAGTTCGGGTTGTGGCGAGTTCTCCGAAGGCGACGCTGTTGAGTGCCCGCAATGCCGAAACTTTCCATCCGCCTGTTCGCCCAGTGCTCGACATGCTCTCGATTTCTACCGTAACATTCTGGATCGTAGGTGCTTCTGATCCTTGAGCGTAGCAGGCGGCGAGGGCTTTTTGAACGAGACTACGCGAACCCTCCCCGAGGGTGAACGCCTCGCTCAATACATCAACGACATGGTTTACATAGACGTTCGCTTCGAGTCCTGGAGGCACGATGAAAGGGTTGAACATGAGTGGCGCTAGCGCCCGACCTGGTGTATAGATGCTTGTCTTGTTCTTGAGTTGGGGAAGCAAGTGTCTCGCGGTGCGTTTCCAATCAAGAAAGAGCCAGGGTATTTTCTTGGCACTGAGCTGTTGAATCAGGTGGAAAACAACATTCGTTTTCCCTGCTCCGGACCGGCCGAAGATGGCGACGTTCTGCAACAACTCGCCCGAGGACAGACCGAGCGGCCATTTCGGCTTTTCGTAATGGATTGTGCCGAGATGAAACGTGCCCTTGCCCTTCTTTTCGGGAGGTAGGGAAAGCAGAATTTTGCTGCGAAAATCCCCAAGTATGCGATGCGCCTCGTGGGCAATCTCCTGATCGATCAGCCTGTTCAGATCGGCATCAGCACTGTCCTTGGTTCGCCGCCAGTGTTGTATCTTCGTCGGAATGAGCGGCTCTAGCTTGTTCATCAGGTATTCGACATCCATCCCGCTCAAGCGCGGAGGTCGTTAATAAGAAATCAACCGAAGTGCGAGAGCACGGCGAATTGCCCGGGTGGCAGGAAGCCCGACCACTGGCGAATCCGCCGGAGAATGCCAAGTTCAACGGATTCGGCTTTCTGGCAGCGGCAAACGGGCAGGCCGAATGCGTGAATTCTGCATGAAGAAACGTTCTGGGCGGGGAATTCTGCGTTTCGCAGACAGATTCGGCGTTGGCTTCTGGGGGGAAATCAGGTGACGGCAGTGTCGCCTTACTGATGGAGGCGTTCTCGAAGAATTATATGCGTGGCGCACGACTTGCGCATGGGCCAGCGCATCACCCCAACGAGCAAACCGCCAATCAGTGAATAATCCCAAGCTCTCGTACAGTCTAGGGTAGGCTTACTGCATGCCAACATGCCCACTCACTACATCCACGATGGGGCACAGCCAAAAGTCGGCCAGTCAAGCTCCCACGACCTCGGCGCACTAGATGCCAGTTGTTCGATTGTGTGGTTGTGGTAATCAACCAGCCAGCGGAGTTTCGCCTCTACTCTTTCGTCGCCCGGGCGCTTCGCCGTCAGACGGTCTAGGCTAAACTTGTGCTTTTCAAGTGCCTCAGCGTACCACGTCAGATCCCACGGTGCCTCGAAAGCGGCCCCTCGAAGGTAATCAATGAACGGAAGCCCATCTTCAGCTGTTCGCACATTTAGATCGAACCAATGGGTGTGCGCTGGAGCCATACTGAGGAATTCTAGTATGGTCGATTCAAGAACTATCCGTGGGAACTTCGCATATGAACTCTCAGCATCAATCGCTCGGTTTACTGCCGGTCCGTGGACTACATCTTCTGCCAGATCGTACAGACCCAAGGTAACAGCGCCACGTAGGAGGATTCCCTCTCCCGCGAAATTCAGCTGAATGTCTCGAAGGCTTGCAACCTCATCCGAGATAGCCAAATACCATTTTTGAATATGATCAAGAGTATCTGCCTCCTCATCGTCTGCCCACCCAATCTCGGTGCACCGCACCAATGAATCTTGAAACTTAACAAACTCTCTCGGAGGCGTTCCCATACCAAAGTGGGTTGATGCGGATCGTGTGTAGTTACCGGCATAGCGCAGCATTTTTTCCAATTCGTTCGACGGAACCTTCCAAGCAAATTGCGAAAACCCAAGCCAATCCACCCAGCTGACCAGGCCGAATCGGCGGTTCTCGGGGGACCGCTTCGGTGGCGATTTTTGCCAAAGCTCGTGTAGCACGCCCTGTGGCACCTCCACTAACGGCGATTGCTGGTGGCGAGCCACATAAGAAGCACACCCGCTGCCCAGTGACTCCAATTCAAGTGTGATTATAGCACGGATGATCTAGCTAGTCGTCCCTGAAGAATCCCATAAGTTCTTTTGCGATAGGGGTTGAACGGCCTCCGGCGTGGGCGGATAATTGCAAGGTAATCACGGATGCCCCTTCAAAACCTTGCAATATGTGAACGGATTCATGAAGCCCAA
>JAJDDP010000039.1 GCA_029260235.1 Phycisphaerae bacterium
CGCCGATTAGAATAGTTGTGGTGGCGCGGTCTGCCTTGGTAAACGTCCGCTCTGCCGGCTTGGCAAAATGCGATGGGGGGCCGATGCTCAATCCTGCCTGATCCAGTAATTGTTGCCGGTATTCAACGACCGCATCGTCCAGAGAGGGGAGTGCCAAGCCCTTGGCACTATGCACACCCGGCGCGCTACTGACTGTTGCCATGATTCGGCTCCTCGCATGATTCGTACAAAATAGTGATACAGGCCTTACGACTAAACCTACACGTCGTTTCGGAGCAAGGCAAGCAATGATTGCGTAAGTTTTCGTACTTGAGAGAGGCGCTTACTTACTAATGCACCCGCAATTCTATTAGCTAACGAAACTCACTTATGTTTGAGCAGACTGATCGAAACTCTGCAGGACGTTAAGCGTGGGATCGGCGCACCTGGCAATGATCGCTGATGGGGCAATACCAGTACTGATTTGCCCTGGCGTAGGGTTGTTTTGTACGGCGGAACGCAGGTGGGAGTTTGAGGAGAAGCAGATTCGGAAATTCAGCGAGGCTACGGTGTGCCAGCGATTGGAATCCAGGGCAGGCCTAGTACGCGGCAGACTGCTTGGCTGACGGCCACCGCGTGTTTTTCCAGCGGCGCTTCGAGACTACCGTAGGCGGCTGCAATCGCAGGTCGAAGGATCATCCCCAAAGTGATCGGGGCCAGGATTTCGCCGTTGAGTTCTGCGGAGACCTGGAGCTCGCTCTCTCGGGCACGCAGCAAGTCGAACCAGAACGAAACCGGGTTCTTCTCTGCACGATCAAAACTTCGCCAAAGATCATGCTGATTGAGCAACAGGTAGTGGGTGACGTCTTTGTATTCGTCGAAGGCGCCGTAGAAAGTCCGGACGGCCGCCAGAATAGACTCGCAGGCGGGGCCATCCTTGGGGACGCGGTCTTGGAGAATCGCGTGCATGTTCTCCATTCCGCGAAGAAAGATATCTTTGGCCAGTTCCTTCTTGCCCTTCCAGTGGCGATAGAGGGCAGCTTCGCTGACCCCGGCTTCTCGGGCGATTTCTCGAATGCCGGTCCCAGCCAAACCGCGCTCACAGAAGAGCTTGGTGGCCGACTCAAAGATCGCATTCTTGAACCGGATTGGTCTTGCCATAGGGTGGTTCCTGAGTGGATGCCCTGCTCCAAAGGGCGGCCGAGCGTCGTGCCTAGCCCACGCTGGAGATCATCGGCACCCATTCTACCTTAGTTTGAAGCCCGTCAACCCTTTTTCTTTGGCTTCGAAGGACGATTGGGGGTCGCCGGCAACTTTTCCTCGCTCTTGAATGTGAGAAGGAAACCAACGCCGCTAGATGCGGTATAATGCAACGAGCAGGATCGATCAGATTCATCCAGCCGCGGGAGATCTCATCCGTCCACAGGTTCGGGCCTAAGGAGTCGCCGCCATGAAGCAGGATTTGTGCATTCGTACGATAATCGGTTTGACGTCCATCCTGGTGCTATGCTGTTCCGCCTCAGCAATCGCCCAATCGAATGCGGACCCAGCCGCCGGAGACCCAGCCTCGGAACAGCCGCCGCCCCCGCGCATCGATTACGACAGCGAACCGCCCTACACAGTTTACGAACGTTCCTGGAACCGCCGATTCCCCCAGCCTTACCGCCAAGGTTTCCGGGAGGAAAATTATCCTTACGGTAGGCCCTACTATTCGCGTCGGTACCGCAGCAGCTATCCCCCGGGCCGGGGCTACCCAGAGCCTAACTACTATGGCTTTCCGCCGACTGAGTATTTTGATGACGGCTACGTTGATGGCTTTCGGGACGGAAGACGATTCCAAGATTGGCAGAAACAGGCTGAGATAGGCCAAGCCAGCTACCTCAAAGCGATGCGCCAAGGCGTCGCTGCCTTTCAGGCCGGTGATTACGGCGCTGCCAGCCGCCAGTTCATCCTGGCTGCCCGGCTGAACCAAGGCGATCCGACGGCAAGATTGCGCATAGCACACGCCCTGGTTGCACTTGGTCATTACGATGACGCCGCCCCCGCTCTCCGCCGGGCGCTGCAGTTACAGCCGCGATTGGTCTATCTACCGCTCGACATTCGAGGCGAGTACGGTCAACGTGGCGACTTTCTCACTCACCTAGCCAAACTGGAATCTTCTGCCCAAGGGGCGGATGATGACCCCGACCTCTGGCTGCTGCTGGGCTACTACCAGTTCTTCTCCGGCCGTCAAACCGAGGCAGTCGGCTCACTCAAACGCGCCCGCACGTTGGCCCCGGATGATTCAACTACGAAGTTGATGCACCAGGCGGTGTACCTCTCGGTCCCCAACCAGGAGTTGCCTGCGCAGAAGAGCGCTAATCCCAATCCGCGAACCTGAGCGTGCAGCCATCGTCTTGTGCCGTGGTGTGGACAAAACTAGTATCCTCTCTGAACTGTTGCTAACCGACTGGTTTGGAGACCGCCACAGATGGACACTTTTGAGGCTATTCAGACGCGCCGAAGCGTCAAACACTTTGATCCGCAGCATCGCATGTCCGACGCAGAGGTCGAGCAGTTGTTCGAGGCGGCCATCTTGTCGCCGACGTCGTTCAACATGCAGAATTGGCGCTTCGTACACGTCACAGATCCAGGCAAACGGGCCGAGATTCAGGCAGCTGCGTGGGGGCAGAAGCAAATCACTGAGGCTTCGATGTTGATCGTGCTCTGTGCCGATCTCCTGGCCTGGGGAAGAGATGCCCAGCGTTACTGGAAAGACGCACCACCTGAAGTCAGCGAACAAATGGTGGGCATGCTAGCCAAGTTCTATGACGGCCAAGATCAGCTGCAGCGCGACGAAGCCCTGAGAAGCTGCGGCATCGCAGCCCAGACCATCATGCTCTCCGCCCGGGCGATGGGCTACGATTCGTGCCCGATGATCGGATTCGATCCTTCTGCCGTCGCCAAGATCATCCACATGCCAGAGGATCATGTGGCTGCCCTGATCATCGTGGTAGGCAAAGCCCAAGAACCTGCACGGTCGCGTAGCGGCCAATTATCTTCGGCAGAGGTCGTCTTGAGGGACACGTTCTGACACTTTCCACGGTATATCCGTGGGCCGCACCGCCATTGGTGAGGTGTGCATCATCGATCAACGATGGTGACGTGGATCGGTTGGCCGTCGGTTGGCGGTTCCAGGATAACGGCATTCATCTGGCCCATTACGGCCTGTAGCGTTTCGAGGTAGAGCCGCGTACGCGTGATCCACTTGGCTTTGTGGTATTCCGCCAATAGGCTCAGGAAGCGGGCAGCCTCACCGTGGGCTTCATTGACCCGCTGAGCATATTGCCCCTCAGCCCGGCTGACGATTCGCTGCCCTTCCCCCCGGGCCTGGGGGATGATGCGGCTGTTGTGCGCCCGGGCTTCGTCGATCATCCGCTCGGCGTCCTTCTTGGCGCTGGCGACCTCTTTGAATGCGTTGGCCACCGGGACCGGCTCGCGGACGGTCTGCAAGTTCCCGCCCAATAAGACGATTCCTGCACCGTAGTCATCCAACTGGGCTTGGGCGGCACGGATGGCTTCGACCTGGATCGTCGATTTCCCAACCGTCAAGACATCGTCCACCGCCATCGACGCGATCAAGTCGTTCATGGCTGATTCGACCGTACGCTCAACAAGCCAGTCTGGTTGCTCGGTGGCAAACAGATAGTCTTGAGGACTACGAATGCGGTACTGCACAACCATCTTAACCTTGAGGATGTTGATGTCCCCGGTGAGCGCGTCGGACCGCCGCGGCTCACTCGACAACTGCCCCAGGGTGGTCCAGCCAACCTCAATGCGCTTCACTTCGGTTGTCCGCGGCGTATAGATCTTGTCGATGGGCCAAGGCAAGGCGAAGTGCATGCCCGGCTGTTCGATGGCGTGGATCTTTCCAAAACGAAGGACCACACCCTTCTGGTTCGACTCGACAGTATAGAAACCCGAACCAATCCACCAGGCTAGGGCAGCCACAACCAGCAGCAGCCCAATCAGGCCGACGAACCGACGCTTGATTTCTGAATAGTTATTCGGTTTGGGCGAGGTCATCACTTATTTCCGGTAAGGTCGGCGCCTTAGGCCCGTCTCGCAGTAGCTTGAGATAGGGGTGATCAGCACTCATGTAGACGGTCGTGTTGGTCAGCGAGGCTTTGTACGATGCAAGGGTGCGCAAGAATTGGAAGAACTCGACGTCCTGACCATAGGCTTGGCCATAAATCTCCGTCGCCTTGGCCTCGGCCTTACCCTCGATCTCCCGGGCTTTGCGGGACGCCTTGGACTGGATCTCAGACCTCTGTTTTTCGGCCTCTGCCTTGATCTTGGTGGCTTCTGCCGCTCCTTCACTGCGGTAGCGGGTAGCGATCCGTTTGCGTTCAGCCCGCATACGCTCAAACACGCTGGTACGATTCTGCTCGGGGAAGGTTAGCCGCTTGATCCGAAAATCGACGATCTCAATTCCATATTCCCGGTCGGCCTGCGCGGCACAGGTTGCCAGGATTTCCTCGGTCACCGCTCCAAATTTTCGCTCTTCTGGATCCGTGGATAGCAAGGCGCTCAGGTTTTGTTCGCCCAGCACCTTGCCCAGCTCGGCTTGGATGATGTCCCCCAGGGCAGCTTCGGCGATGTCTCTGTCGCCGACATTCTCAAGGAATTTCTGCGGCTCGTTGATCCGCCAGCAAGTGTAGGTCGAGACCTCGATGTTCTTCTTATCCAGGGTGAGGAACTCGCGAGGAGGATCGCCCGGTGCCGGCTGATCCAGTACCAAGAGGCGCTTGTCGAAATACATGACCCGATCGATGGGGGCCGGATATTTCCAGCGCAAGCCCGGCTCAGTGATGACGTCCACCGGATCTCCAAAGCGGGTCACTACTGCATACTGAGCTTGATCGACGGTGAAGACTGCCGACCATCCTGCCAGCACTACGACTATGGTCAGTACAACAAGAATCAAACGACCCACGTCGAACATCCTTTCGCTACATGGGGCTTCGACCACTGCTCAGGTCGATTCCGGGGTTGCTCGGCGACGAGGATCCCGGCGGCACGCGCCACCAATCGATTTCCAGGCCGGGAATGAGACTGATGTATTTCTTCTGCTTGGGGTAGACCGCGTCAACTAGCTCGAAGAGCATGCGTGATTGGGTAACCAGTGGGGCAGCCCGGTAGGCTTGCAACTCTTCGGTGAATGCAGTCGCCGACCCGTGGGCACGATCAACCTGGCCAATGGCATCGGCTTCGGCAGAGCGAAGCCTGCGGGCTGCATCTGCATCAGATTGCAGGAGAACGCGCTCGCTGTATTCATGGGCAAGGTGGATCGACGTCTCCTTGTCCTCGACGGCGCTGGCTATGTCACGAAAAGCGCCGTGGACTTCAACCGGCGCGTGGACATCCAATAGCTTGATCGAGACCACTTCAATCCCGGCCCCGCTGCGATCCAACATGGGCTGCAACAACTCGTCTCGGATGGCTGTTTCCATGTAGCCTCGCTCGGTGGTCAACATGGTATCGGTATGACGCCCCCCAGCCACCGAACGAATGGCGGACTCAGCTGCATCGCGCAACAACCGCTGATGATCAGCAACGCCAAACAGGAAGGCCTCCACGCCCTCGGCTGAGTCCTGGGCCTGGTACTGCACCACCCATTTGATATCCAAGAAGTTCTCGTTACCGGTCAACATCCAAGAGTCGGCGGCCAACTCAGCCTCATACGCCGCTATCGCCTCGGCGTCACCTTCATCCAATTTGTTGGACCGAAACCCAAGTTCTATGCGGCGCACTCGCCCCACCGCGACTGAATCGACGCTGCCAAACGGAACCGGCAAATGATAGTACAACCCCGGAGGCAAGTAGGGCTTCGTGATCTTCCCAAATCGTTTGATAACGCCTCGCTCGCCGGCTTGAATCACCGCGAAACCGCTGCCCACATAGGTCAACAACAGCAGGACAGCCAAGCCGAACTTGACCAGCCGCGGTGACAACGATACGCCCAGCATCGTGCTGACGCGGCCGATCACCTTCTCAAAGGCTTTGACGCGGATGAGGCTAAGGCAGCACAGCCCCGCAAACAGCACCGCGGCCACAACGCCGACTGGACCAGTGGCGGCTTGGCCGGCCATCGATGCAACGGCAACCAGGGGCAAATCCGCCCGGCCAATGATCGCGTCTAGCCCCAAGCCCATCACCAAACTCACCGCGGCGATGGACAACAGATAAATCATCAGCGTGCGTCGCCCAAGATGCTTATGCAGGACCACCAAGCTAGCCATATTCGTAGCAGGCCCTGCCAAGAGGAACACCATCGCCGCTCCGGGACTGACTCCGCCGGCGATGAGCCCAACCGCAATCGGTGTGGATGCGCTGGCACAAACATACATGGGGATGCCCACCAGCAGCATCGCCAGCATCGACCAAATGGATCCGCCGGTCAACGCAGTGATACCCAGCGAAGGCAATAAGGCCGTGATGATTCCACCCAAGACAATACCGAACAAGAGCGAGCCGATGATGTCATCAAAGAAGTTGACAAAGCCAAAGTGTCCCGCATTCCACAGCCAGCTTCGCTTGGTGTCGTATTCGGCGTCGTGGCAATGGGCGTCTTCTTCGGCTTGGTTGGCTTCGTCGCCGCTCCCGGATCGGCCATCCATCCTGTCGGTCAACTGGCCGGTCACAATGGCGGTGATCACCGCTGCCACCGGGCGATAAACCGCCATCATCGGCCCGAGCAGCCCGTAGGTCATCAGGATGGAAACGACATCAGTCTCAGGCACTGAGATGAGAAACGATACGGTCGCCCCTTTGCTAGCCCCCTTCTTTCGCAGGGCTAAGGCAGCCGGCAACACGCTGCACGAACAGAGCGGTAGTGGCGCCCCCAATAACGAAGCCAACACCACCGATCGACTGCCCCGCCGCTTCAATAGGCCCGCCAGCCACTCGGAGCGGCTGATCAACACATGCAGCAGCCCAGCCAACCCAAACCCGATCAACAGGTAGGGGGCTGACTCGGAGAATATGCGAACTGTCTCGACGACCATTGGCCACATGGCATGATCCGCTCAATTTACGGCCCAATCCAACCAGCTCGGGCTTCCAAGTCAGCCAGTATCGACCTCAAGAGCTTCTATTGCAATCTCTGAACCCATGCCAGGGTGTCGCGATTTGTGGGGGCAGCGCCCAGGGTCTAGGCACACCTCGGGTCAGTTGCGGGACCGGATACCCAGGCCTATACTCTGGCCAGCTTCAGGCTAATCGCTAATCGAGGTTCCAAATGCCGATTTACGAGTACCTCTGCCCTGCGTGTGGGCATGAATTTGAAGAACTGGTCATGTCAGCAGCTAGCCGGGACAAGGCGCGGTGCCCCAGTTGCAGCCACAACCATGCCACCCGCTGCATGAGCCGTTTCTCCGCCCATGAGAGCCAAGCAGCTCCGGCGTGCGCTACGGGCCAAGCCTGTGGTCAATGCTGTAATCCAAACGGCCCTTGCGGCCTGAACTAGATCGACTATCGAGCATTCATGGCTATTCTGTCGTCTCTTCCACCTGTGATCCGTGTACCTCTCGCCGGTATCGTAACCTGGCTGGCGCCGGGGTTGGGCCATATCCTGATCGGGGATCGCGTCCGTGGCCTCATCTTGATGATCACCATCACGCTCACCTTTTGGACCGGCGTTGCCGTCGGCGGCGTCTGCGATACCGTCGATCCTGCCAATCAAAAAATTGCGTTCATGGGCCAGTCCTGTGCAGGCGGACACATGATTATCGCCTGGGCTTGGGGAGCTTCTCTGGGCCGAGGTGTAGACGCGCCACACTACACGCGCGCCCATTGGCTGTCGGCTGAAACCGGCGTCGTCTACGCCGGCATCGCTGGATTACTAAACATCCTGGTTATTCTGGATGTCCTAGCCAGGGCCGACGCTGAACCGGCGCCGCAAGGCGGACGAGACTCAAAGAAGAGAACAGCGGCACAGCCTGGAGTTCCGCCCTCATGACCACGCTATTGGCAGCGCTGTTTACCACTCCCATCACGCTCAGCGGCCCGCAACATGCAATTATGTTGGCCCCGCTCTGCTTGGCGGTTTCAGTGGTCTACAAAGCCGTGAGCGCTAAGAATCTGCGCAGACTTCCGTTGGACGCGGCTGTCTTATGTGCCACCATCATCGGAGGCATGTACGCTGTTGGAATCGGCCTGTGGGCGCTCTACCGCATCAGTGTCGGTTGATGCAGTATTGATAGGCCAATGAGTCGATATGATGGCCTCGGACGGCTCGCTTCGCCTTAACCTTCTTCGCGCTCTTTGCCATCACGAAACTCTCTGAGGCTGGCTTCCTGATCGAAGGCGAGGTACTTCTGATAGAGTCGCCAGTCGTCTATCGCATTGCGGGCTTGGTCGGCCGCGGCGCGGATCTTGGCGTGCCTTGTTTTTGTTTCTTCCAAGAGCTTGAGTAGCGATGCCCGCTGCGCAGCTGGGAGTGTACTGATTCTTGCTGTCAGCCTATTCAGTTCGTTTTCAAACGTAGCACGTTCCATTTTGCTTCCCCCCCCCCATAGGCCACGGCGTCCTCCGAGTGACCTGTTCCAGTTCTTTGGCTGTAACACTCAAGTATAGCCTTGCCCGGACAAGCAAGAGGAGATGGAGTTCGTCGATCCTGACCTACGCGCCGCCGGCTTATCCTGTGAGGCTCAATGCGGCACATTTTCGGAACCAACGCCATATTCAAATCTGTGGAACTTTTGCCGACCACCCTCCCTCGAGTCCGGTAACAGGGTTTCGGTGCTCAAACAGATCGGGTAGGATCGTGCCTGTTCTGGACTTCTGTGGACGAACGAGTACGAGGCCTGCCGCTGCAGGCTGTGTTTTCATCCGTACCGCTTGATCCACACATGCTATTGAGTTTTGACAAAGGACGCATTCGATGAAGAAGAAGATGTTTTTCTTGGCAGTCACCATGGCCTTCACCCTGAATACCAGTTGCGTAGGCACCGCCCTCGTTTTCCTCGGCACTGGCGCCGGTTTCCTGTTCGCCGCGCCCTAAGACCCGCCCGCGTCCGGCATAACCAACTCGATGGCGACGCAAGCCAGCCCTCTCATGGCTAGGCTTCAGGATCGCATTGTGCTGGTTGGGTAGTGTGGCCAAGAATGGGATGATCTGGCCCCTGACGTCGAGGCTCTGTCTCGGCCAACATGCCGGCGGTTGGAGTCGAACCAACGACCTTGGGTTTATGAATCCCACGCTCTAACCAACTGAGCTACGCCGGCGAACTGAGACCCGACAGGATAATCTTCCAGCCGAATCAGTCAAGCAACCGCTCCAAAGTCGGGGCTGGCTTTGGAACCCTGGTCGAGCGCGCACCGTCAATGCCTGAGTTGCCCGAAGCCGAGACGATCGCCACCCAGTTGAACCACTGCCTCAGTGGTGTTTCCTTTGGTCGGGTTATCCTGCGCCGTCGGGAGATGGTGCATGGGGACCGGAGGTCGCTGACCAGCACACTGCCCGGACGTCGCGTTAGGCAGGTCACCCGCCGCGGCAAACGCGTGCTGATCGAGTTGCATCCCAAAGCAATGCTGGTGTTTCGGCTGGGCATGACCGGGCAAATCATGGTCACCCCGGCGACAAAGCTGCGCGATCGCCATGTCCACTTGTCCATCAAGCTGCAAGATGATGACCGCGAGCTGCGTTTTCGCGACGTGCGGCGGTTCGGCGGAATCTGGTTTCGAGAAGCCGACAGCCAAGCGGACGACGACGGCTTGGGAGGCCTAGGTCCTGAACCGTTGGAGTTAGACCTCGCCCAATTCGCTGAGATTTGCAACCGGGCACGGCAGATCAAAGCGCTATTGCTCGATCAAAGCGCTATTGCCGGACTGGGAAATATCTACTGCGACGAAGCCCTGTTTCAGGCGAAGGTTCACCCGCTCATCCCTGCATCCGAACTGAAGGCAAGCCAGCGGCGCCGACTTTTTCGCTCGATTCAGGCCGTGCTAACCCGGGCGATCAAGGCCGGAGGCTCGACCCTTCGCGACTACCGAACCGCGACGGGCCAAGAAGGGAATTTCCAGAACGAACATCGCGTCTATGGCCGAACAGGCGAACCCTGCGGCCGCTGCAAGGCGGTGATCGAGCGCCAAATCATCGCGGGGCGATCTACCCATTTCTGCCCCCTGTGTCAGGCAGTACCTGGCGTAGTTTGAGACGCCTGCTTCTTCGTATCGACGTCTGGCTCTGGATTCTCCCGGGCGTCGTCCTGAAGATTTGCGCCATAGATTTGACGAACCAGATCGCCGAACTGCGGGGGGAGTTTCGTCGAAGCTGTTTCGTCTGCATCGTGGCCCGACTCTTTGGCCAGCTGTTTGAGTTCGTCGAGAGAGAGTTTGCGCTGCTCGCAGAGCATCTTCGAGATGGTCGCCAATTCGCCAATGCCTATGTCGTCGCGTCGAATCACCAGTAGTTCGACCACCAGCCAAAGCCACAACTGGTACACGCCCCGTTCCCAAACGCGCGGATCGTGCGTCTCTGAACGGGTGACGATTTGCCCCACAGTCCGGGCGGCGTACTTCCAACGACGGCGAAGTTCTGCCGTGTCCACCGGAGCGGCCTCAACGTCCTTGCCATCTCGACGCTTCGGTGTTGGCAGCTTGGCCACTCTCTTCCCGGCTGTCGGCGTCGCGCGTTTTCTCGAACTGGCAACTGACTTCTTGCTTGGTGTCCGGTCACCCGAAGTCGCCGGAACTGATTCTGGTTTGCTCATTGGTCGGTATCCATGGCTGGGTCACGAACAAGGTGGTCTGCCACTTCCAGCCCGGAGGATGTGACCCGAAACCACCGCCGTCGCCAGGGTGCCAGGGCCATGGCTGTGACGTCCTTCTCTTCTGCGGATATGACGCGCTTGATATAACCCTTCTCGCAAAGGTACGAGAGATCCCGGCGGAACGTATCCCATTCCAGCGTGGGGAAAACGCACAGCAGGCTGCGAAATAGCTGCTCAGCCTGAAGCGGGGCTGGATACAGCATCTTCAATGCCACCAAGACCTCATTGCGCACCCGCTTGATAAATCGACTTGTTCTACCGTTGGCCATCTTGGCTCATCTCCTGATCCGGCTGGTCACCGGGATTTTCCTGATACGAGGGATCGCTTCTCCGGGCGGATCCGCCTGCCTGCCCCCGGCGCGTCACCGCCAGCAGCAGCTTCTCAAGTATTTGTTCAACCCGGGCACCGCCGGTCTCCGCCTTGAGCCGAACCACCGCGTTGGTCAGTAATTGGCGCTCTTTTCGAGCCAACATCGACTCACGGATCCACTCCTCCCGGGTGGTCGATGAACGCTCAACCTCGACGATCCTCTGAGCCTGCGTATCCACCAAGCCACCCAGTCGCTCGACCCGAGAAGCCAGTTCGGTGAGTTTGCCAGCCTGTTGGTCGCGAAGGTCTTTGAGATAAGACGTCACCGCAGCCAGGGGGATGGCTGCAACGGGGGCCAAGACGGCCAGGAGCGTGCCTGCCAGGGTCCAGTCGATCACGGAGACTCTACCGCACCATCGCCACCTTCGACCAGTTTGGCAGCCAGTACGCGGTCCAAGGCGGTATCGACCAGGCGACGCAGGTTGCTTTCCAGATCGGCGCCTTGAGCGATGGCTACGCTTAGTTTTCGCGATGCGGTTCGGATGGTTCGGATTTCTCGCTGGGTACGGGCGAACTGGGCTTCGTCTTCAAGTCGTTGTGCCTGCAGGCGATCCAGTGCTGCTTTGAATTGCAAGGCCCGGCCCTCGATGGGATCCCTCCGAGCGATCCGCAGACGCAGCTCGTTGACAAAACGACTGACCTCATCCGCCCGGTCATCTTCCAGGGAAGCCACTGTGCGGGCGTGGTAGTCTTGCAAGGTGGCAGAGATGGAAGTCGATGCCATCTGGATGTCAGAAGCAGCCCGAAGGGATCGGGTGGGAGCAGACACGCAGCCGCCCCAGAAAATAATCCCAAGGGTCGTGGCTTTGATTCCCCAGGATGAAATAGGTTGCTGTCCGGTAATCATCACTCTTTCTCCTCACAAATGGCCTACACCGCTCAGAAATAGCGGGGGGCTTGCGCCTAAAGAACGCGCCGCGCGATCATCGCGCTACGCTGCCCATACGATCACCCCGGCCCAGCGATCAGAACGTCGGTTGCGCAGATCTTGTCAATTGACGGGGGGTGTTGCCCTTCCTACAGTAGTGCGTGGGGGATCGACCCCTGTGGTCGAGCTTTTCTTGGGTTCATGGTTCGGGGGAGGGTCTTGCGTACATCTCTAACAGACAACTCGGGACGTGTTTTGCATGTGAATCCGCCGACCTACGGTGAGACCATGGGGCTTTCGGGCGCCATTGGCGATGCCGGGCTGCGCGAATCCCTCTGCCCTGACGTCTACCGCGCCCTGGCGCGAATGGGCGGAGCCTCAGGCCCCGCCTTCCGCGCGGTCCTGGTATGCGTTGACCGCATGGGTGCCGATCAGTTCTCTTTCTTCGAACTGCTCTCGCGGCATTTTGCAAGCTCGCCCGTCTTTGTCTACGCACGATCCAATGCCGAAGAAAAAATCGAGCGGGCCGTCGGACTGGGTTGCATCCGCATCGGTGATTCGGAGCTGTTGACCTCTGCCCTATCGATCCACAGTGCGCCGGATGGGCCGAGTAGCGATCATCCTGCCCCTGCTGATACCGAACGAGAGCTGGAAGATCCCATTATCGAGGTTGTCGATTCCCAACTGCTGACCAATGGTCCGACCGACGAGGGATTCTCCGAGGATGTGGATCATTTTGAAGCCATCGAAACTGTTGACGAGGAATTGGAACCTGCGGCTGATGAGGAAGACGGAGTTGTTCGTGTTCCTTGGCTGCAGTACGAGGATAGCCCTCGGCGAATTCCGCCCAGCCGCTCCCGCCTCGATCAAGTTGACCCACCGCCGCATGAATCACTCTTGTCGGATGAACCACCCCGGCGGACGCCCGAACCGACGCCTCCCTTGCTCAGCACTGAAGAACTCCAGGCGTTGATCGGCAAGCCAGACGATGCAATCGATCATGGCCTGGACGAACCGGGGGTTAGAGGTTCATAACATGGCTGGCAATGCGATCATCGCGCCCATCATTCAAAAGGACCGCATGCTGGTGGTAGCTGACGGCGGCCGTCTGGTCGAAGAACTCCGTCAGCGCTATCCCGAGTGGGAGATCATCACCTCCGACTCGTACATGGCCGCCATCTGCCTAGCCAATGACGCCAAGCCTCGGGCTGTGGTCACTTATGTGGATCCCGCCAATCATCATTTGCCCGGCGCAGTGGCTGGACTTCGCGAAGCAGCCGGAAACGATACCCGATTGCTACTCTGCTGCCCGCCTGAGGCTGAACCCCTGGCCCGCCAAGCCCTGGCCAGCGGAGCGGATGACTATATCCTCTATCCGATTCAAGTGGACGAGTTAGACCGGGCGTTGGATATTCCAGATGTGCAAGCAGGATTGACCATAGCTGCGGACGCCCCGCCAGTTGCCTTGGCAGAGCTAAATGCACTGGCTGACGTCCTCAGCCACTTGGACGCTCAGCCCATAGATTTCCTCCGCCGGGTAGCCAATATGATCATGGTCGCCACGGGTGCAGAAGGCGTAAGCGTAGCCATCCGAGGTTCGACCGCCTCGGCTGGAGCGCCGGTCGTTCAGCCGGTGTTGGCTGAGCCGGTTGATTCTGCCGATGGCGTCATCGGGCAGATCAGCCTTGGCCCCCGCAAGGATCATCCGTTCAGCAGCTCAGACGTGACCAAAGTCCGTCACTATGCCCGGATGGCTGGCGATTTGATTCAGACCGCGTCGAAGCACCGCCACTGGCAGACCTTAGCCCTCACCGATGAAATCACCGGTGTGCCCAATCGCAGGTATATGTTGAGGTTCCTCGATCAGGTTCTCGAGCGGGCTAAGGAAGAACGATTCCGCGTCACGCTGCTGCTCTTTGATATCGATAATTTCAAAATCTACAACGACACCTGTGGCCACGACGCCGGCGACGAGATTCTCCGGCTGGTTGCCCGGCTGTTCCAGCACAATTGCCGAGATGACGATGTGGTGACTCGCTTTGGCGGCGATGAATTTGCGGTCGTCTTCTGGGATGCAGAGGAGCGGCGGGTGGCTGATTCTCGCCATCCAGAAGATGCGCTCAAGGTCCTCTCCCGCTTCACCAAAGACCTCAGTTCAGCCGAGCCAGAGGCGATTAGCGAATCACTCCCCAGCAACCCGCTGACCATCAGCGGCGGGTTAGCCACTTTCCCCTGGGACGCCCAAACCCGGGACGACCTCATCCACAAGGCAGACCAAGCCCTGATCCAAGCGAAACAAGCCGGGAAGAACCGGGTGTTTACCGTCGGCAATCCGGAGTAGAACCACAGCCCCGAGGCACAAACCTGATTGGCTGCTCGTCAAAATCGATCCTCAATGAAGTGGGGTTGGTTGAACCGCCAGCCAATGGCGACTCGTTCTCGCAAGTGCGCCATGTCGGTATTGAGCTTGATCAGCTGATGGCTGGCTGTTAATTCGGAATGGTACGCCGAGCTGGAGAATTGGGTTGCATTCACGTTGGCAAGTGAAGCTCGACTGAAGTGATAGTCCAAGTGACGACGCCGAGAGAGGAACTTGGGGCCACCAATCGACGGCCAGGGGCTCTGACACCTTTGATTGGCCTTTATTTGGCCTGGGCTTCCGGCGACTAAGAGTACGATCACCTATGGCTGATAAGCGGGATGGTTCTGAAGGTTTGTTCCATGAAATGCTCGGCTCCTGCCCAATGTGTGGCTACTTGCTGGACGGGCTTCCAGAAGAACACATCTGTCCGGAGTGTGGTTTCCGATACGACCGAAATGCACACATTCTGGCGCTACCTCGGTTGCCAGCGGCAATTTATGTTGGGATGAGTGCCGCGTTGCTTGTGACCGGAGTGGCCTTACACTGGTGGTTCAATGCGTGGTTGTGGCGAAACCTGGCGCCATTAATCCTTGTCGCATCTGGACTGAGCGGCATCATCATGGCTGTGATGGGTCTCAGACTGCGCAAGAGTTTTTCCCTAGTGTCGCGGGATGAGGTTCGAGCGTTTGACCATCGACGCAAGAGTTTTTTCCTAGTGTCGCGGGATGAAATTCGAGCGTTTGACTATCGACAGGAGGAGAAGGTGATTCCAATGAATCAAGTCAAAAACGCGGAATGGAGCTTCACCGAAGGATCCGTAATCTTCACGGGTTTTGACGGAGAAGAGCTGGTCACAATCCGGTCGGAATTCTTTGGCTCCCGTCGGCGTGCAAAATCCTTCGCCTCACTGATTCAGAAGTATCTTCCGACGGGGGAAAAGGTGTCAGGAAGCTTTTAGAGAAACTGCAAGAGTTTCCTGACTCCGATTCGGGGTCACAGGCTTCCACTAAGCGTGGAGATCGAGAAGATCTTGAAGGAGACATGTGACCGATCTTGACCCAATCAAAGTGGAGCGACTGTGGCGCGATGCAAACGATGCGGAAATAGTGCAAGCCTTGGACGCCCTGGATGATTACGAGCGGGGTGTACCCGAAATCATTCAGCGTGAGGCTGCATGCCGCGGCTTGGCACGCACGGACTGTGATCTCTCTCCGCCGCCAGAATCAGACGATGGAACTGGCGCGCTGTACGGCTGCCATAGCTTTCTGGCTGCGCACCGCTGCATCATGGCCTCATTGTGGGGGGAGTCGCCGCTCTTTGCTCGCTAATGTCGCCTCACGACTGGCTTGGCCGTGCTTGGCCTGCCTGGTCGGCCGGAGTCTTGTTGATGTACATGGCGGGACTTGCTGCCTATTCCTGGCCACTGCGCAACTACCGCTTGGTTCTCAGGGTAACTTTCGCCGGGGCGGTTGGTTTCTTGGCGGTGGGGTTGTTGAATGCCTTGCTCACGCTTCCCAGTCACACCAGCAAGGTGATGCTACTTGGTGTCGGACTAACCATGCTGGCCTCTTTCTGGGTTGGTACCGGGTCACTCCTGTGCGGAGTTGTGTGGCTAAGAAGGCGTTATTGGCCCGTGTATGGACCGGGGCAATGTATACAGTGTGGCTACGATCTCCGCGGCCTTGCGAATCCCCGATGCCCCGAGTGTGCAACGCCCTTCGAGGCCGCAGAGCCAACTTCGGACGAATGCGGGGCTGATGACGAAGGCGACAAGAGGCGAATACCGAGGATCTTGTCCCCTCACCCCAACACTGGGATCGCTCCCAGCCAGCCTCGGGCGTCTTGCGCACGCACGAACATCAGCCCATGGCAGGATCACCGGGCTTTCTTGGCGTGGTTCTTGAGTTTGCGGCTAGACGTTTTGAATGATGACGACCGCGCCGGCGGCAGTGACCCCCAAGAGGATCGTTTGAACGAAGTCAAAGAATGCCGTCGTGTCTCCACAGCCGCCCAATTGGAGCATGATTGCACCGCTGCTCAGCAGGGTGGCCATGCGCGTGAAGCGTGATAGTCGCATTTTATTCGATCCGGTTCGGGTAGGTGATTCATCTATCAGGGACGCCCCAGCCGCGCCGACTCAAGGCACCAGGTCCCACGTTTCATCAAAGTGTAGCTGTGGGACCGCCGGCGTCAATTCCGTCCTGGGCGGGCGGCGCAGATAATCAGCAAACCTAGCCGCCGTTATTGGTGGGCTGGGGTATGAACCGATGGCTCGCCCCCGAGGGATTGATTTGGCCTCGTGCGGCGTGTACAACGGCGTTCTTCGACGCACCTGGCCCGGATTGGCCTGGGTAACAGTGCTGCCAGTGGGGGGTGGCCTAGGCAATTCCGAACCATCGGGGTAGGTCAGACGAACTACCTTTGGAAAGATCGGAGAGGCTGTGCCGAGGGGCACATCAGATTCCCGGCTCCAATATCGATCAGAGCATTAACTGCGCAGTTCCAGTATGCCGATAATACAGCGGCATTCAGGATCGCGTGGAACTGAATGGTTAATCTTGGTGAACCCAGGGCGTATAGAGCAGGGCAACCCCTGCAAATGCGAGATGTTTCGACTGAGGCAATGAAAAAAGAAGTGGAAATGTATTTTCCGGGCCAGGCTGGGTTGCAAACGGTTCTGACGGATGCGCCCCGCCTTATTCCGGCGAAGCGTGCGTCCAGAAGCTTGCTTGCTCTGGCGTGCGTGATTGGCTGCTTGAACGCTGGTTGCATGAAGTCGCTGTTTAACAGCTGGCTGGAGCCGGCTGCCGTCGGCGATTTCGTGCATGAAGGTACCTTGGAAATCCGCACGGCGATGAGCATTCAAGATTCGCCGCTAGGCATCCCCGGTGCGTCCGAGCCGGAACCCGGCGATCTCGCGCCCGGCAGAGAAGAGTACCGTTTTGGCCCTGGCGATTCCATGATCATCCGAATCCTGGATTTGATCACTCAAGGCTCTGAAACGCCAGCTGAAGCTCTCGTGGATGAATTGGGAGATATTCGGTTGCCGATCGCGGGCACCGTTCCTGCGAGCGGCCTCACCGCCCACGAGCTGGAAGAAGAGATCGCAGATTACCTCGACCAGAAAGACATTCTTCGCCATGCGGAGGTGGTGGTTAGCCCCACCGTCCGCCGGCAGCTCACCTACCAGGTTTTTGGGGCAACGGCTGGGGCCAACATTTACCCCTTGCCAACGCCGAACTTCAGCCTGCTCGAAGCCTTGAACGTAGCCGGCGGATTCGCCGACGCAGTAACTGAGATTTACATATTTAGGGATGCATACATCCAGCCTGTTGATGACGGCATGATCACGATTCCCATGCAAGACATGGACGAGTCAGCCGGCCTAGAGGACGAAGAGCCGGTCCATCTATCTAGCTTGGCTTCTCTGCAGCCACTAGTGGGCGGTTCGCTGCTTGCCTCGGTGGGCCAGCCAGAACCCGGCAATGCCCCAACTCCGACGACTGCTGCCCAGGACGAAGCGAGGCAAGAGCTGATTGACCTCGTCGTGCCATCGGAACACGAGCAAACGACATCGGCAGCGATTGAGCCAACACCGACAGAGACGCCGGCTGACAGCGATCAAGCGCCACAGTCTCGCTGGATTTTCTTGAACGACAAGTGGATCGAAGTAGGCCCGCAGACAGCGTCATCGGCCAGCGGAACAGAGCGGCAGACTACCTCATCGGCGCCGCGGGACGAGATGGAAATCCAGCTGCCCGAGATGGCCCGGGAGTCGATCGATTGGGGTCAATTGGCGGGCGAGAGCAGCCGCAGGATCATTCGTATCTCTGCCGAAGCGCTCCGCAACGGCGATGTTCGCCAGAACATCGTGGTCAGGCCGAAGGATACGATCCGATTAATGGCCGGTGAGACGGGTGAATACTATCTCATGGGACAGATTGCTCGCCCGGGAGCGTATTCGCTCGTCGGACGCCGCTTGACGTTCAAGGACGTCGTTGCTTCAGCGGGAGGTCTAGGCCCGCTTGCTTGGCCTGAGCGCTGCACACTCTACCGGAGGCTAGGAGATCGAGAAGAAATGATCCAGGTCAATGCGGATCGGATCTTCAGCGGCCAGGACGCCGACTTCTATGTGAAGAAGGATGACCTGATCGTTTTCGGCACGCACCCAGCCACAATTTTCTTCGCGGTGTTGCGCAACGCGTTCCGGATCACTTACGGATTTGGGTTTGTGTATGACCGAAATTTTGCGGATGTGGATAACACCCGGCGTTCGGTAGCAGCTTCGGTCAAGGCCCAGCAGGCCGCTGCCCAAAGCAATCGGTTCCAGGGATTGTTCCCCTAAGGATCAGAATCAACGTGCATAGCCATTCACCACAGTCAGCCGGTCAGCCCCCGCTGGGGGTCGTGCGCTCTTGGGGAGAATTGATCCCCATGGCGGCGCGCATTCGGATCGCCATTGTAGCCTTGCTGCTGTTCGCCGCGTACCGGGTTCCAATCTCGGACTTGATTGTCTACCGCTGGTGGAACGATGCCAACTGGTCGCATGGCTGGCTGGTCCCATTTTTTAGCCTGTATTTCTTGACCACTCTCCGCGCCAAAATATCGCGCGTCGAAGTGCGTCCGAGCTGGTGGGGGTTGGGGTTGTTACTGGCTGCTTTGACAAGCTACTTCTGGTTCTTGATTATTCTCCCGGTAGGTTATCCCCGCGCTTTATCGATCGTCCCAGCCATCCTGGGCGTGACGCTGCTGCTGGGAGGGTGGGGAATCCTGCGGACGGTCTGGTTTTCCATTCTCTATTTGGTGCTGGCTATTCCTTTGCCGGGCGGCTTGTACTTTAGCATTACCTTTCCGCTGCGGCTGATTTCCACCAAGGTTGCCAGCGTGCTAACCGCATGGATCACGGGCGCCCACACCGAGACGTCAGGTGCGGTAATCGACTATTTGTACAACGGGCAAGAAGGTCAACTAAATGTAGAAGAAGCGTGCAGCGGAATGCGCCTGATGATGGCGTTCTTCGCCCTGGGGTTAGCGATGTCATACCTGGGTGAAAGGCCTGCCTGGCAACGTGTCGTGCTTGCCCTCTCGTGTATTCCCATCGCGATCATTTGTAACGTGATCCGTGTGACAATGACCGGGTGCATCCACATTTTTGAGTACGAATCTTGGGCCAAGGGCACGCCGCACGAGTTATTGGGGTTGGCTATGTTGCCTATCGCCTTCGGTTTGTTCGCCTTGGTGGGCTTTGTATTGAAGAACTTGGTGGTTGAAGAAGAGGACCAAGCTTGAAGGGCCCGGCCAATCCTAGAAGCGTCCAGAAAGACAAGCTTCCATCTGTAGGCGGTGGGAGGCAGGCGTGTCGGGTTTCGGCCCATTCGGGGAAGTACGTATGACGACGTTACCATCTACAGTCCAGGAACGAATCCCGCTTCCGGCAACGCCGGGGCCAACCAGCGATGGTGGCGCTGGGGTAAGCGTTGGCGATATTCTTGGCATTTTGAAACGCCGGATGGTCATGCTCGTCTTGCTCTCCATGCTCTTTGGTGGCATGGGTGTGGGCGCTTTCTTCCTGGCTTACATCAAGTTTCCGACCTACAGGGCTGAAGCTTGGGTGGAATGTATCAATTACAAGCCGCAAGAAGCACAGCAACTCGCGCAAGAGGCCCTTCGGAAGGACGAGCACGAACGATTCATCAACAGCGAAGCCGGCAGAATGAAGAACCCCGAAGTTCTCAACGCGGTTCTCAAGACACCGGAAGTCCGGGCGACAAGTTGGTACCGGAACACCAAGGAAACCGAGCGCTATCTGGAGCTTGAGGAGGACTTGGGGAGTTCCCCCATCCGCGACACCAACTTCGTGCGAGTCGCCATCAACTGCCGCAACATGAAGGACCCTGCGATCATCGTTGATCAGGTTGTGAAGCAATACCTTGACTTGATCCAGACCCAGGCCAAGGACGACTACCGCGATAAGCTCAACTCAGCCAAGGATCAGGAATCGCGGCTGAGTGCGGAACTAACCGAGAAACTCGATCAGATTCGAAATTTCCAGGCATCTCTTCCGCCAGGTGCAAGCCTGGATCGACCCGGTCTGCAGTTCGAGCAGCTCCGAGTGCTCAATGAGCAAGTGGCTGCCTTGAAGCTTCAGACAGATCAGCTTGAAGGTATGTCACAGCTCTACAACAGCCCGGGAGGACCAGGCGTTACCCCGGAAGATCAACTGCAAGTCGAAGCGCACCCGAACGTGCAGGAAATGTCCAGCCGACTGATCCTGTTGCATCAGCAACTTGAGATCATGCTTGAGGATTTTGGACCCGCCCATCGCGATGTCAAGCAGATCCAGACGGCTGTGAATGCGACCACCCGTGAACTTGATGATTTCCGCGACGCTGAGCTTGAACGTGTCCTCAACTACCGCAGCGAGCAGATGCGGACTGCTTTTCTCAACTCGAGCCACGCGTTGATGCTGGCCCAGGATGAGCGCTCTGCGGCTGAAGCGAAGCAGATGGACCTGGATCGAAAGCTCAATACCCTAAGGATGCTCTACGACGAACAAGAATCGCTCAAGACCGAGCGGGAGGACAAGCTTGGTTTTATTCGCGAGCTTGAGCGGGTAGTCGCGGGCAAGCGGACTATCGAAGTCAACATCGCCCGCCGTGCCCAGGATCCGCTTGAGCGGAGCAGCCCCAGCCTGGTCATGCTACCAGCCGCGATCGTTTTGGGTGTGCTCCTGGCGACTGGCATCGTATTCCTGCTAGAGTTCACCGATACGTCGGTGCGAACGCCGCAGGATGTTGTGCGGCATCTCAGCGTCGCCCTCCTGGGGACGGTACCGGAGATCGACGATGAAGAGATCCCCATCGAAGCCGCAGAAACTGCGATGCGCGACGCCCCCCACTCTATGATTGCCGAGGCGTTTAGAACCATACGGACAAACCTTCAGTTTTCAGCACCGGCTGACCGCCAGCGATCAATCATGATCACCAGCCCAAAACCCGAAGACGGCAAGACCACGATCGCGGTCAACTTAGCAACCGCAGTCGCCCAGAGCGGCCGCCGGGTGTTGCTCATCGATGCCAACTTCCGCAGGCCTGCCTTGGACGGCATTTTTTCTCTCCCAAATGAGAGTGGGCTGAGCAACATCCTGGTGGGTGACAGCACCTTCGAGTCTTGCGTGCATCAGACTGGCATAGGCAATCTGGATGTACTACTGACTGGACCTGTGCCGCCCAACCCAGCTGAGCGATTGGCCAGTCCCCAGCTCGATGAAATGTTGAGTGCTGCCATTGCCAAGTATGATCAGGTTATTCTCGATGTTCCGCCGGTATTGCTGGCCAACGACGCCGTTGTCCTAGCCACCAAAGTAGATGGGGCTATCCTGGTGTGCCGGGCTAAGGAGAACTCACGTGGAATAGCCAGGCGGGCTTGCGAACTGCTGACGCATGTAAACGCCCATCTCTTTGGAGCCATCCTTAACGCGGCGCAGACGCGGCGGGGCGGCTACTTCCGTGAACAGATGAGCACTTTCTACGACTACAAACCAGAAGAAATCCTGGCTGAGAAGGCTAAGCACGCATTGCCTGCCAAAAAGAAGAAACGCGGCAAGAAGGAAGAAGACAGAGACGGCGATCATCCTGATGATTTGGGTGGCGAGGACGATTTGCCGGTCGATGAAGAGCAGAATACATAGTCGTCCCTGAAGAATCCCATAAGTTCTTTTGCGATAGGGGTTGAACGGCCTCCGGCGTGGGCGGATAATTGCAAGGTAATCACGGATGCCCCTTCAAAACCTTGCAATATGTGAACGGATTCATGAAGCCCAAAACC
>JAJDDP010000040.1 GCA_029260235.1 Phycisphaerae bacterium
GCAACAGGGCGCCGCGGGCGATCTCGTTGCTGTGGCCTACGACGAACACCGTGGCGGTTTCCATGTCAATGGCGATGGCGGTAACGCTCTTCAGGCGGTTGAGGAATCCCTGGTCATGCTCCCACACGCGCCGGTTGGTAGTGTAGACCACGCCGGTGCGGTACTCGTAACCATGCTCAATGATCTTCTCTGACACGAACTTGTGGAGCTTGAACGAGGGCAGTGCTGGCACTTCTGGTGGGAAGTAATCATCCGATGTGCCCTCGCCTCGGATGGCTGCGATGGGCAAGATGAAGTGCCCTATCTCGGACGTCGGTTTCAGTCCACCGCACTTGCCGAGGAACAACACGCCCTTGGGTTTGCGGGCGGTCAAGAGGTCCATGATGATGGCTGCGTTGGGCGAGCCGATGCCAAATTTGACGATGGTCAGGCCGGCCGAGTTGGTGGCGGCCTGCATCGGGTGATCTTTTCCATAGATGTCGCACCCGAATTGTTGGGCGAAACGCTCGACATAATTCGAGAAATTGGTGAGCAGGACGTAGTCACCAAATTGGTCAACGGGCATGCCGGTATATCGCGGCAACCACTCTCGGGCCAAGTCACGCTTGGACGGTAAGCCACCCTGCTCCATTTCAACCTCCCTAAGCACGTTGGTTGCACATGCTGACTACGAGCGTGATTCACACTGCATAAGCTTCTTGCACAAGGACGGGCAGATTTGGCATCGCGGAATGCACACGGCCCACGCTCGTCACTCCCTTGATTCTCAAGCCGGCGCGGTCGTAAGTCAAACAGAACCGCTGATTCGGTCCAGGAAGAAGAGCAAGCGCTACTCGGGCTTGAGTTGCCTGCACATGAGCATGTCGATGGCTTCGGCTGGGGGTAGGTGCTCAAAGAGCACTGAGTAGACCGCCTGGGTGATGGGCATGTCGATACGACATTCATGGGCCAGGGAAAGCACGCCCTTGGTGGTGGGAATGCCCTCGATGACTGACGGGCTTGAACGAATTACTTCGTCCACGGCAATGCCCTGGCCTATCAACTCGCCGGCAGAGCGGTTCCGCCCTATGGGCGAGATGCAGGTGGTCACCAAATCACCGAAGCCCGCCAGCCCGCGGAAGGTGTCCACATGAGCCCCCATAGCTACGCCCAGCCGGGTGATCTCGACGATGCCGCGGGTGAGCAGGGCTGCCTTGGCGTTGTCGCCGGCCTTGATGCCGTCGATGATCCCTGCGGCTATGGCGATTACGTTCTTGGTTGCGCCGGCCAACTCGACGCCTACGGTGTCAGAGTTGGTGTAGACCCTAAAGTGGCGGGTGCTAAAGGCCGCTTGAACCAGCTCAGCCAGGTCGTTGTCGTCGCTGGCAGCGACTACGGTTGCCGGCATTTGGGCGGCGACTTCCGGGGCGATGCTAGGCCCGGACAGCACCCCCAGCTTGGCGGTCGTTACGAATTGGCTAATGACCTGCGTCGGGCGTAGCTGCGTGTCCATTTCAATGCCCTTGGCTACGCTGACGATTCGGGCGTCGGCGGGTGCTTCCAGGCCGATCACTTCCCAGCAATGCCTGATGAACTGACAGGGCACTGCATTGACGATCAGTTCGGCGCCTTGAAGTGCCTCCCGGGCATCAGAGGTGACTCGGAAATTTTCCGGCAGGGGCAGGCCTGGCAGGAATTTCTTGTTCTCGCGATCCTGCTGGATTTGAGCAACCTGCTCAGGGAAGAATCCCCACATGGTTACATGGATGCCCTTGCTGGCCAATAGTAGGCCACAGACGGTGCCCATAGCACCATCGCCGATGATCGCTGCTTTTTGGATGGGTGGAGTCATGGCAACTCGGGGCGGCGCGTTTCGCGACTAAAAGCCGCCAGTCCCAACCAGATTGAACTGGTCGCTGACGTAGCTCGATATGAGCTGATTGGAGATCTCGAACGCCAATTGTTGGCCTAGCGTGCTTGTAGAGGTTGTGCAAGAGGCTGGCTGGAAGATGCATCCGCACACCGCCACGGCGGTTAGTAGCTTTAACACTCGAATGCGAAACTCAGGATGACGCATTGGCTGCTCCTATGCTCTTGAAGCTCGGTTGGTCTGTCTGCCGGGGATTCTACTTTAGACCAAGTGACTCTGCCAGAGGGAGCAAGAGACAGTTTTTGAGTAAACTTGTCATCCCATGTAATCGCCTGATATAGTGCCCGTCATGGCACAAATCCGATACCTAGACGACGCTGGCCACATCCAAACGGTTGACTTGGGCACGGACAGGTTCATTGTAGGTCGCGTTGCGTCGTGCAACGTCATGTTCGTCGATGACATGATCTCTCGCGAGCACATGGAAATCCAACCCACCGATGATGGGCGATTCTCTATCCGCGATTTGGGTAGTCGTAACAAGACCTACGTCAATGGCGAAGCTGTAACCGACACCATCCTGGTCGGCGGCGATGTGATTCGCGTGGGTGACCATGTGTTGGAGTTTCTGGACGACCATGCTAACCCCAACAAAATCGGGCTTGAATTCTTGACGCCTGATCGCGAAGATCCTCCCAACTGCGACTGGATCAAGATCAAGACGCCGCTCTCGTTGACCACTGAACAGTTGGCTAGGTTGAGCGGGTTGGTTGGGAACCATAGCGTACTGGTTCGGGCGGAAGGCGTGGTAGACACCGCCTTATCCTACCTCATTGTCGATTTGCAGGCAGAGCGAGGCTTCGTGGCTATCCGCGGCGAAGGCAAGCGTGATCTGAAGGTCATCTGCCAGCGCGGATTGTCCCGCCCTCCAGGCACCGGTCTGATGCCCGTCAGTGAGTCCTTCGTCTTTTCGTCGATACTGCAGCAGGTGGCCGGCCGCTACCCCAAGAGCGGTACACCAATTTCTGAAGCGGTCGGATTCGCATCGACGGCCATGGTGGCGCCGATGGTATACCGGGGCGAGATCATTGGTCTGGTCTACTTGGACCGCACCGCAGCCAAACGTTCATTCACCGCGGCTGCCCTTCAACAGTTTGCAGCTGCCGCCTCGCAAATGGCTGCACTCACTGCGACCGCAACCCACCGCCTTTCGAAATCTGCCCAGAACGAGGGCCGGGCCTACATGGGATATGTTCGGCGCATGCATGGAGAACTGTCGCCGGAACTGCCCAAACCAAACGGCTTCGAGCTTGCCAGTCATCTTCTACCCGGGCATGGGCGATGCGGGGACGTTTGCGATGTCTTTGAAGTAGGCGAAGAAGGGCTTTGCGCTCTGGTCGTCGATTCAGGCGGACACGGCATGCTGGGCCTCACCCAAGCGACGGCTATTCGGGTTGCCTTACGCACCGCGTTGAGTCTTCCAGACGCGATAGAGGACATGGGGGCGACATTCGACGCCCTGAACCAGACGTTGGCGGCATTGCCAGGCCGGCGATTCGTTCCCTGTTGCGCGGCCTATCTGGATGTTGGGGCCAGTCGATTGAGCTATATCAACGCTGGTACCTCCATGCCGCTTCTGTTGCCCGCAGCCACACGCCTCCAAGTGCTCGACTACCCCTCCTTGATTCTGGGGACCGATGCTGAATACACCTACGAAACGACGACGGTGGACATGCCCGCCGTCTTCAGGTTTATTATGCACACGGACGGCTTGGTCGAATCTGGCAACGCAAGCGGCGAAGGGTTCGGCGATGATCGGCTGCGTAGCGTGCTCTTGGAGAAGAGGTCGTTCACCGATCCAGAGACAATGGTTCAGATCGTTGCCGAGTCGCTGGAAAAGCACACGGCTGGGCACAAGTGCGACGACGATGCCTTGGTCTTAGTGGTCGGGCGCTAGACTTGGAAATGCCCTGGGCGGTACGCCCTGGCAAGGCTTATTGAGGGTTTCATGCTCGCAGCCCAAGCAGCCGAAACGAAGATCGTCAGCAGATTGGTCGAGGCAGGCCAGTTGAATCGCGGCGATCTCGCCGATTGCGCGATAGAGGCGGAAATCGCCAGCGTGCCTTTGGTCGAGGTGTTGATTGCCCGCGATGTGGTCAGCGATGCCGATGTCGCCCAGGCCTATGCAGACTTCTATGGCATTCGCTTCCTCGATTTGACCCGCCGCAAACCCTCCGCCGCCTGGGTGCTCACTTTGCCGGAGAACATCGCTCGGCGAAAGAACTGCCTGGTCTTCAATGAAGTCAGTGGCCAACTAGTGGTTTGCGTCTCTGACCCGGGCGACCCCAGCGTCAGCGCGATTGTTGAAGATCGTTTCGAGCGCACGATTCAGTACGTGGTCAGTCCGCGCTATCAAATCATCCAGGCCCACGACGCTGTTTATGGCGGAGCGCGAAAACGCGGCGGTCGCCTGGCCGATGTCGCCCCCATCGTATCCCCAACCAAGACAGTGTCCGCCACCGGACTGAACATGGTCGAACAGCTCGACAGCATTATCGATGAAGCTGTTGATCGACGGGCGTCGGACATCCATCTGGAATACGAGCGTGACCGTATGCGGGTGCGACTGAGGATCGATGGCCGACTGATTGAGTCGCGGGCGTATCCGCTGGAAGCAGCCGCACCGCTGGTCTCGAGAGTCAAGGTGCTCTCAACTCTGGACATCACCGAACGGCGCAAGCCGATGGACGGTCGTTTCACCGCCGAGAGTTTCGAGCAGAGGATCGATGTCCGCGTCGCTACCATTCCGACGGTCGTCGGCGATCAGCAGGTTGAACGGGTCACCATGAGATTGCTCAGCATGGATCGTTCCTCGCTCACCTTAGAACACTTGGGCATGGAGCCTGAATGCCGCCAAGCGTTCACCCGCCTGATCCAGAGGCCCCACGGGATCATTCTGATTACCGGACCCACCGGCAGCGGAAAATCCACCACCATGTACGCTGCTCTACAGCAGATCAACAATATCGACCGGCACATCATTACCGTGGAAGATCCCGTGGAATACAACATCGACGGGGTAAATCAGGTCCAAGTCGATTCGGAGCACGGCGTTACCTTCCCAGCCGCTCTCAGGAGCATTGTCCGGCATGACCCGGACGTGATCATGGTCGGCGAGATTCGTGACGAAGAGACCGCCCATCTAGCCTTGGAGGCGTCGCTCACCGGGCACCTTGTATTTGCCACGCTCCATACTAACTCAGCCGTGGGCGCGCTAACCCGGCTGCTGGATATGGACTGTGAGCCTTACCTGGTGAGCAGCGCGATTATCGGCGTGATGGCCCAGCGACTGGTTCGCAGGATCTGCACCAACTGCACGCAGCCCATCCAAGCCAATGCCACCGAACGCAGCCTGATGAATATTCCAACTGAACGGTCGTCGGTCGAGATCTTCCGGGGCGCGGGCTGCTCGCGCTGCCTCCGTAGCGGCTACTACGACCGAGTGGGCGTGTACGAGTTGGTACCTTTTGATTCTGGCTTGGCAGATCTGGTGATGGAGAAGGCGCCTACCGAAACGCTTTTCAATTATGCCGTCAAACATGGGGCGATAACGCTGCGGTCTGACGCCGTCGCTAAGACCCTGCATGGCTTGACCACGTTGGAAGAAGCGCTGCGCATCACCACCGGCGAGTTATAGACCCGACTCAACGTCCGCAATCAACAAGAAATTCCCGGAAGATAACACGTCCATAACCATCGCTCTGCCCGTGGCTGGAGGATGTGGACCTCAATCGAATTCGCGGCGGTCAAACTGTTCCTGCAAATTGTTGCCCCGTTGGGCAAGCCGGTCACTATTTACCTGATCCGCGCAGAAGTTATAGCTGCATGAAGGTTGGATTGTATTGATTCGAACGAAGGTAGCGTCTTTGTCTCGATTCCGACCTTTGGAGCTTACCTGTTCTATTGGACCCTGCGGTACGTTCGTTATCAGAACGGGACGTAACGGCCTTTTTCAACGTTTCTTATGCGATCAAGTCTGGCACGAACGACGACGATACGGCCTGTGGAAGCCGTTGCAGATGTGATGGCAATTTGGGGTTAAGCAACTGGGCCAATCGAGGCTAGGGTTTTGAATCAAGGTACCACCACAATCGATCAGCTGACCGGCCTATTGGATCACCGGTCATTCCTGGGAGCTTTGTCTGATTGCCGGTCGCTCTGTTTCCGACGCGATTGGCCCTTGACGCTTGCGCTACTGGATATTCGCCGTTTCCGACAAATCAATGCCGACCATTCCCGCAGCACAGGTGACGCAGTGCTGGCTTCAGTCTCAGCTTCTATGCAACAGGAGTTATGCGATTCAGCCATCCTGGGGCGCTATTCCTGGGATTGCTTCGCAATGGCTCTGACGGACATGACCGAGCAACAAGCACTGGATGTAGCTACGCGCATTCAGCGAGAGGCGTTTTGCCAGCCGATCGAAGTGCAAGGTCAATCCCTTACAGTACGGTGCTGCCTGGGTATAGCTCAGTCATCCTTTGCTGAGCGGACCGGTGATCTTGTCGAGCGCACAGAGCAGGCACTCACTGCGGCCAAAGAAGGCGGCGGCGCACGGGTCGTCACCTATTCTTCGATTGCCCGGCGGGTGGCAAAACCTCGCGACTTGAACCAAGCCTCTATGCACACTGTATCTCAATGGATTCGAGGCACCCGTCAGCAGCTCAAACTCGCCTATATGGAATCCACCCGCGTCCTGGTTGGCGCGGTCGAAGCCAAGGATCCGTTCACCAAAGATCATTCACTCAGGGTCAGCGACTATGCCGCACAACTTGCCGGGTTCATGGGTTGCTCATCCTCGCAGATCGAGTCGATCAAGACGGCTGCCATACTGCATGACATTGGCAAGATAGGTGTGCCCGATGCCATACTTCAAAAACGGGATGGTCTAAACGACGAAGAGTTTGACCTGATCAAAGAACATCCCGACAAAGCCGTTCAAATTCTAGGCCCGGCCAGCTTCCTCGAAACAGAGATCCCGATTATCAAGCATCACCACGAACGCTACGATGGGCGAGGCTATCCCGATGGATTGGCTGGCAACCAAATCCCTTTCGGTGCCCGCATCTTGGCCGTGGCAGATTCCATAGACGCAATGGCCTCCCCACGGGTATACAGGCCAGAGGGGTTCAGTCGAACACACATCACGGCTGAGCTGCGCAAACAGGCTGGCAAGCAGTGGGATCCGCTGGTGATCGACGCCGCTATTGAGTGGTTGAACGATTCCCCCGATGCCTTGCACATCGAGGAGGCATTCATCATCCCAGACGAAGTAGCCCCTGCTCCAGACGAGGTTGCCAATCTCTCATGATTGTAGCAGGTAACGGGCCATCATCGCGCTGAGGCGGATCTGACCGCCAAAGCGACCTTCATCGCCTGAACCGAATCAGCCACGTCGTGAACGCGAACCAGCGTTGCTCCAGCTTGAACTGCCATCACCGTACACGCCAGCGAACCTGCCAGCCGCGCAGACGGAGCCTCGATGTTGGCTACATATCCAATGAATGACTTTCTAGAAGCACCCATGAGGCACGGAACCCCCAAGCCGGTAAACTCCTTGAACCGTTTTATCATCGTAAGGTTCTGCTCGACCGTCTTGCCAAAGCCCAGCCCAGGATCTGCAATGATGCGGTCAAGACCAATGCCTCTAGCGACGGCGTATTCGATTCGCCCAGCCAAGAACGCCAACACCTCAGCCACCACGTCTTGATAGTCCGGTCCGCTGTCGGCGCTTTGCATGGTCTTCGGCGTGCCTCGCATGTGCATCAGAACGACATGGACGCCGCGATCAGCCACGAGGTTAGCCATCGCATCATCGAACTTTAGGGCTGAGATGTCGTTGATCACCGAAGCGCCTGCATCCAGGGCATGCTTGGCTACCGATGCGCTCTGCGTATCTATAGAAATGGGCAGTTCGGGGTGCGACCTATGCAGGGCTTCGATGACTGGCCCTGTTCGCTTAATCTGGTCAGCGGTTGAAACCGGCTCGGAGCCAGGACGGGTGGATTCGGCGCCGACGTCGATGACGTCCGCGCCTTCGAGCAACATTTTATCTGCCTGGGCCAAGGCGTCATCAAAGGAGGCAAAGCACCCACCGTCGCTAAAGGAATCGGGCGTCACGTTGAGGACGCCCATCACCACCGGTATCCTTTCCAGCCGGGCGCTGGATGCAAGAAGCCTATCGAATTGTCCTTGGCCTGATCTTTGCGCCACGAAAATCAGCTCCGATCTTTGGTCTTGTCGAGGGCGAAGGTAGCGGCATACCACCAAGACACTAAGGACGGCAAGGCCTGGTTGCGCAGTCCTTCGTAACTTCGTGGTCCACTTGGCTCTAGATTCCGATGTATCTGGCGTAGAGGGTTCTCGCTCGATCGGTGTCGGTGGTGCCTTTGATGATCGCCCGTCCGTCCCCAAAAACGGTAACTTGATGCCCCTCGATGATCGCCCTCAGCAAGAAGCGATTATGCGTGACCGAACCGCATGAAGTCGATTCCAACTTTGAGGCCAAGTTTTCAAAGTCGATTTTGTCATTGCCCGGGGTGTTGATCTGCACTGCATCGCGCCCGCACAGTTGCGAAGTCATCGACGCGGACGCCCCATCGAGGTACTCGAAGTTCTTTGATTTGCAGCAGGGGCAAGGGTCTGCTTGTTCGGTGCTTTCGGTGTTCATGCGGACAACCCTGCCCGTCCAGACGTCGATGTTGGTCAGCCCCCTGCTTAAGGCATCGAGTTGCCCCGTCAAAATTTTGAAGGCTTCGGTGCATTGAAATGCAGCCACCACAGCTACGGCAGGGGCGAGCACGCCGGCTGTGTCGCAGGTGGGCGAGAGTTCTGCCGGCGGCGGCGATTCAAAAACACATCTCAGGCAAGGTGTTTGACCGGGGATGATGGGCATGCACAACCCCGTCGTGCCGATGACAGCCCCATAGACCCAGGCGATACTGTGCTTGATGGAAACGTCGTTGATCAGGTATCGCGTTTCAAAATTATCCGTGCCGTCCAGCAGCAGATCGCACCCACTTGCCAATCGTTCGATGTTGGTCGGGTTCACATCCGCCACGACAGCTTCTATCTCGATCCCGGAGTGGATGCGCACCAGTTTTCGGCGGGCAGCCTCCGCTTTGGGTAAATCCGAACCGACATCTTGCTCGTCGAAGAGCACTTGTCGCTGCAAATTGTTGAGTTCAAGATAATCGCGGTCGCAAATACGCAGGAACCCGACGCCAGCCCGTACCAACATGTCAGCGATGGCGGTTCCCAGCGCGCCGCAACCGACCAAGAGTACGCGGGCAGCCATCAACCGCTGTTGACCCTCAAGCCCGATCTGGCCTAGCAGGATCTGCCGCGAGTAGCGGTCCTTCCAATCAAATTCGGGTTCGGGAGCAGCGTTCATCGGCCGTTCTGGTTTCAATCGTTCTTGGAGGATTCTGGATCAGGGGCTGCGAATTGGGACAAGAACCCTTCTGGAGCTGGTTCGTTCGTGCTTAGAGGCGGGGTTGGCTCTGGCGCTAGCTCTGGAGTCAACTCTGGAGTCGGTTCTAGGGCTGGCTCAGGAACTGGAAGTGGGGCCGTAGCCGCGGTCATGACGTCTTCTGGCAACGCGGCGGGTATGCCCAGGTGTGCTGGCTTGGCTTGTGCAGTTTTGGGCGCTCGGTAGGCGTTCCGAAGAGAGCTGAATTCCCGCCAACTCCGCCAACCCGAACTGCCAAACATCACCCCAAAGATGATGTTTATCATTGCTTGGAGACCGCCGCCCAGCACGAGCAGGCCACTCAGTGCCAGCAGTATTCCGATAAGCCCGCAGACCACCGCATCGACTGCCAACATGGGCAGCTTGCCGGTGAACAGGAGCACGGCGGTAATAGCCAATGCCCAGCCGCCGAATTCCAGTGTCGAAGAGAATATCAGGCCCGCTGCCCGCGCCAGCCCTTCGCTCGGAATCCAAACCCCTCTTCCATAGGTGAAGTACAGCATGATCGCCGCACCGAACAGGGATGAGCCTGCCGCTGAGCGCACGCGCTGTTGGATGATAGCATCTCTGACGTCAGGCATGCCGCTTGCCTCTGGGCCGGGTCTCGGTGCTGCCTGGACTACGGCATGACGAATTCGTGCTCGGGATCGCGTACCGTCAGCACCGGGCAGGGAGCCTTGCGGACCACTTTCTCGGCGGTGCTGCCCATCAATACCCACGACAGCCCGCTTCGGCCATGCGTGGATAAGATGATGATGTCGATGATCGCTTCTCTGGCGTAAACGATAATTTCCTTGAAGGGCAAACCCATCACGACCTTGGTGACCGGCGCATATTTCAGGCCTACCAAGTATTCATCCGCGAAATGGTCCATGTGCCCCTGGGCGATACCCAGGACATCCTCGGTGGCAATGCCAGCCGGCACGCTTTCTGGGCCCATGGCTGTCCAGTATTGATAGGCTTCATCCACCACGTGCAGACAGTGCAATTGGGCGTCGAAGGTTGTGGCAAATTCCCGGGCGTAGGTCAGCGCGTGGCGCGACGTATCCGAGAAATCGGTAGGGAACAAAATCTTGCCGATCTTGATGGTCATCGCAGAAATACCTCCGTTCGAGCTGGCAGCCTATGTCAATCTAAATCAATCGTCCCTGCGGCGTCAACTGTCACCGGCTTGACGATGGGGAAGGCCCTACTATGATCTACGAACTGCTTGGTATTCTGTTTAGCATGTTGCATACCGCTGACCTAGATTGAACGATGCTCGAACTGCCAATAATAGCCCAGAACGCGGCAAAACCGATGCGCCGTCTGCCTCCATGGCTCAAGAGGCCGCTGCCGGTTGGCAAGACCTTCGCTGACACACGCCGGATTGTGGCTGACAGCGGCGTCGCTACCGTCTGCGAAGAAGCCCGCTGCCCGAATCTCTCCGAGTGCTGGTCAGCCGGGACCGCCACGTTCATGATTCTGGGCGATAAATGCACCCGGCGTTGCCACTATTGCGCCGTAGAGACCGCCAAGCCCGATCCGCCCGAGGTAGACGAACCCCTCCGATTGGGCCGGGCAGCTGCCCAGATGGATCTTTCGCATGTAGTCATCACTTCGGTAGCCCGGGATGACCTCCCAGACGAAGGGGCGGGCCACTTCGCCGAGTGCGTCCGGCAGATTCGCCATGCCTGTTCGAGCACCACGGTCGAGGTTTTACCGGCTGATCTTCATGCCAGGCCTGAATTAGTGGCCACGCTTTGCGACGCCGAGCCCGATATCTACAACCACAACATCGAAACGGTCGAACGTCTGACGCCAGCGATCAGGCCTCAGGGGAAATACCATCGATCCTTGGAGGTCTTGCGGCTGGTCAAGGAAGTATCGCCGGACATGCTGACCAAATCGGGCATCATGGTGGGTTTGGGCGAGTCCCAGGAAGAGGTCATCGGCACCTTCGAGGACTTGGCTGAGGTGGGCTGCGACGTGTTGACCGTCGGGCAATACCTTCAGCCCACCCCGCAGCATGTCCCCATTGACCGCTTCTATCATCCTGACGAGTTCGATAAGTTAGCCAAGGTGGCTGAGGCACTTGGATTCTTGAGCGTAGCCTCCGGGCCGTTCGTGCGATCCAGTTATAATGCCGGCAAGGTGTTCGAGCGCACCCGAGCAGCTCGCTTGACCGCCGCCGGTAAGCCCGACACCTCATCTTCGACTGACTAGCCAACAGGAGTCATTGTGGAAATCGACGTCCGCCAGTTGGCTGAGAAACTCTCGGGAAGATTCATTGTCTTTGATGGCCCCGATGGCTGTGGCAAGACGACGCAGCGCGACTTGCTGGGTCAAGCCCTATCCGACGCTGGCTGCAATGTGGTCAAGTGCAAAGACCCAGGCGGAACAGCCATCGGCAACCGGATTCGGCACATCCTGCTTGACTATGACCTGTCAAAGATGGATGTCCGCTGCGAGGCGATGCTGTTCATGGCTTCTCGGGCACAACTGGTTGGCGAGTTGGTCGATCCTGCCCTGGCTGAGGGCAAGGTGGTCATCTGTGACCGCTACGTCTCCTCGACCTGTGCGTACCAGGGTGCCCAGGGTTACGACATCAAGCGGGTGATTGAGGTTGCACCTTTCGCTATCGGCGACCGCTGGCCTGATGCCACCATCGTGTTGGATATTGATGTGGAAACGGGTTTCTCGCGAACGGGCAGACAACGGCACCACGTGGGCAAGAACCGCAAGAAGTATGCCGGACAGCAGAACATGTTCGACGGCGCCCAGACCGATGCCATGGAGGCTCGACCCGTCGAATTCCACCGAAAGGTCCGTGAAATCTTCCTGCAGTTGGAACAGTTCTACCCCAGCAAGGTCGTCACCGTCGACGCCCGGGATGAAGCCGGCGTTGTTCATGCCAATGTGCTAGAGGTGCTAAGCAGTGTCAAGCTTTGACATTCAACACCAGGATCGGGCCTACCGTTTGGTGCAGCGGGCAATGTCCGCCGAACGGCTGCCCCATGCCTACATATTCCATGGCCCTGACGGCGTCGGCAAAGAGACCTTCGCCCGTGGACTAGCCGCTGTACTGCTATGCAAGCATTCGCGCGAAGTGCCACCTTCCGACGAGCCAGTCGGCCGGCAGCGAGAAACACAGGCCTGCCGAGAATGTAGCGACTGTCTGACCGTGCAAGCCCAAACCCACCCCGATCTGCACTTGATCTACCGCCAGCTGATCAAGTTTCACGATGATAGCGCAGTGCGGCGGCGCAAGGGTGCCGACATTGGCGTTGATGTCATTCGCCAATTCGTGATCGACAAGGTCGGGCATAAGCCGGTTCAGGGCCAAGCCAAGGTTTTCATCATCCGCCAAGCTGATCGCATCACGCCCCAAGCTCAGAACGCCCTGCTCAAGACGCTCGAAGAACCACCGGCTACGACCTTCATCATCATGTTGGTTTCTTCGTTGGACCGACTGCTCCCGACTACGCGGTCCCGCTGTCAGTTGATTCCCTTCGGGACGCTGCCCAACGATTTTGTGGCGGCGCGGTTGACAGAACTGGTCCCTGGTACTTCAGCCAGCCAAGCGATGTTGATGGCCCGCCTAGCCCAGGGCAGCTTGGGCGTAGCGGCACAATATGTCCAAGATGGTCTTGGCGAATTCAATGATCGGCTGATCAAGGCGTTGCAGAATCTGTCCAAGCAGCCGGTGGCTGAGGTCAGCGGTCGCCTTGAGCAGGAAGCAAAGACGCTAGGCGACGCCCACAAGGCAGAAGATCCTGAAATAACCGATACCCAAGCCCAGCGCCGCGGCTTGAAGACCTTGTTCAGCTTGGCGGCTATGTGGTATCGGGACGTATTGCACACCGCCTATGAATCGACCGACATGTTAGCCAACGCCGGATTGACCAAAGAATTGGCGGTAGCCAGCGCCACCTGCAGCCCAGGTCAAGCCGCGGCAGCCATTGCCCAATTGGCAGAGGCCCAGAGTCAGATCGACCTCAACGTAAACACGAAACTCTGCCTGGAGAGCCTGATCATCCGCTTAACGAGTTTGACCGCGCGGCGATGAGCGAGCAACGGCCTGAGCCACCAAGGCACGAACATACTAAGGAAAGCCAGCCGCCGAAGTTTCTAGACGCTTACCTTCTGACTTGCCGTTCTTAGTGGCTCCTTCAGGCTCCCGATTTGGTCGCCTTGAGTTTTGTGGTTCAATGTTGTCTTGGTCTTTGCATGACGAGTCTGCTGACGGCATGTGCAGTTCTCTCTGCTTGGTCGCGCCCGGGCCATAGCGGTTCGGGGGTCGCTTCGTGCAAGGTGTCGCATTTCAGCTCGGTGCCGAAGTCGCGTTGGAAGCGGGCGAAGTCTTCTAGGTCGATGTCGGTGCCGCGATCTAGGTCGAAGCTTAACGGGACATGGGCATCGAAGCACTCGACGTTGGGGCCGTTGAAGACCGTTTGGCGGGTGAAGTTGCTAACCCCGGCAAAGCGTGCGCAGTCAGCCAAGTCGATCTTCCAGTCGCCCTGCCAAGCCCTCGTCGCCTACTATCGATCGTGAAGCTGCTAAGACAAGCACCCATCGACCCAAAGCACTCACCCGGCATCCCCCTGGGCCAAGCTCCAATGACTCCGATTGCGCCATCGGTATCTCCTTACGAATTGGTGATGCCTGAGAACAAACAGCAACAAGAGAACTGGGCCGTCAATTTGACATTTTGCCGCCGCCGCTGCTTCGCCCGCGAATTGGGGTCACTATCTGCTGGGGACGGATAGATCCACTAGACCGATCTTTAGTGACCTAGCCCGGGAAGAGGTAATCCCTCCCAATCTGTGTTCTCCGCTGACAGTTGGCCCTGCTGGTGATGTCAGCATCGGGGGCTTAGAGATGGTTTCAATTCCCTCTGTGGCACCGGCTTCTAGCCGGTGGGCGTGCTGTAGGATGCAGATCCTTCGGGTACTGAAACAGTCTCTTAGTTATCCAGGCCAACATCGAGGGCGAGTTCGCCGTCCGGACTGCCGGCGGATTCATGCATGTCAAGGCGAGTAGCAGATTCAGAGGTTCTGAACTATGGCCCAACTCTCCACTCCAAACTAGCCCCAATTCTCTGACGCCTGCAGCTAGGTCAATGATCTTCCGGCGGCGGATGGGTCCCGCCGGGGGGCCGCGAATCGGTCACCCCGTAGATTTTGCCGCAATGCCACATTGGAGTGTTCTCAGATTCGGCTTTCATTTTTCTGGGCTAAGTGCCGATAAGTCCCAAAACCGTCCTTGGGAGATGTGACATGGCTATGCCCGTCTTGGTTGAGCGGATCGTTGGTGCCTTTCGGAGAGGCTCAAACGTGCAGGGTTGGAATTCCTTCGTCGGCGTTTCAAACCCGTCTTCGACTCCATTGCAGGCGGCGTTTGTGAAGCTGCGCGAAGGAGAGATTTCTGAGGCGGAGCTGCGACTGGTCGAGCGCATCGAGGATCGCCGCAACGAACTTAGCCAAAGCGAAGTGGTCGCGACTTACCAAGATTTCGGTGCCGGTGATCCGGACCACCCGCACACCGAACAACAACTCATCGACGGCGTCTGTCAAGAACGCCGGGTGGCAGACTTGGTCAAAGCCAGCGTGCCTCAGGATTGGGGCATGATTCTCTTTCGATTGATCCGCCAGTACAAGCCGTCGCGCCTCTTGGAATTGGGATCGGCGATGGGTATCTCCGGCTCTTACCAATCCGCCGCACTTTGGTTGAACAATCTCGGGCACCTTTTCACCCTTGAAGGCTGCCCCCAAATGGCTGAGCACGCCCAGGGCTCCATCTCCCGCGTTGCTGCAGATCGGGCGACTCTTATCCGAGGCCGGTTTCAGGACACACTCGATAGCGTGCTCACGGAAATGGGTGGCGTCGATTTTGCGTTCATCGACGGGCACCACGACGAAGAGGCGACCATCGGATACTGGAACCAAATCCGTCCGCGTCTGAGCAGCTCATCTTTGGTCATTTTTGATGACTGTGATTGGTCCGATGGGATGCAACGGGCTTGGCGAAGTATCTCAGATGATGACGAGGTTTCCTGTGCTGTGGACCTGGGCAAATTTGGTCTCTGTTTATGCAATGCCGCAGACAAGATCGAGCCTGAGCACTTTTCGTTCTCGCTCACCTGACCCGGGGCGCGGCGCTCATCGTCGGGACCAGAGGGCTACGTCTACGCTGATCATCTGTCCGCTCCGCTCAACAGACAGTCGAACCTGTTCTTGCCGTAGATTGCTCCGAACCAGTTCAGCCAGTTGAGCCGCACCACTTACAGGTTGACCATTGAAAGTGATGATCGAGTCTCCGATGCGCAGACCGGCGGTGGCAGCGGGGCTGTTAGCCATAATGTGCTGGACGGTGGTTGTGTTGCGGTGCCTTGGACAAGCACAGATGCCGACGCCCAGATAGCTATGATCGACGGGCATACCCTTGGTTAGTCGCTCTACCACGCTGAGGATGTAATCTGTCATCGGAATGGCATAGCCCGTCCGTCGGCCGGTGGATCGGCGGGTGACGGCTGCAGTGTTGATGCCGATGACCCGTCCGCAGCTGTCCACCAAAGGGCCTCCACTGTGGCCTGGTTTCAGCGGAACCGTGGATTCGATCATGTGGCCATAGTAGCTGGCGTTGCTGGGATCAAGAGCAGTCTGGAGCGATCGATTCCATGCCGTGACTTCGCCCGACAGCGCAGTTGGCCCGTGCTCCGGCAGCTCGCCGGGGCTGTAGCCAACGGCTACCACTTCTTGCCCTAGGGCGTTGTTCTCGCCTCGCCCAAGAGAGGCTGCGAATCCCAAAGTTCGGTCTATCGAAAGGACGGCGAGGTCGTCGAGCGGATCCGCCCCCACAAGCCGGGCTTGGGTCCAACCCAGGCCGGCTACCCAGACTTCCAGATCGTCCACTTCTCGCACTACATGGAAGTTGGTCAAGACGAGGCCCAGCGTGTCGATGATGACGCCGCTGCCCTCCACAAGGAATTGCCGGTCCTTCTCCGAAGAGACCATAGAAGCTGAGGCCTTGCCTCTTGATCGAAGTCGAACTCCACGGATTGCGACCGTGTACCGGCTGGCGGTTTCGGTTACAGAGGAGAATTCCTGGTCGGGTAGATGAGGAGCGGGTGAAGAATTGGTGAAGGCTGGACGTCGGCTAGGAGAAGTGCCGCCGACCAGAATCAAATCTGTCCGGCAGGGTGTTTGTACAGGTCTTGCTGGTCCCCGGCGTGTCCTGGCGCCGTGTTGAAGCGGCTGAGCGCATCCATGAATGCACAGCAGCAGGGCAATGCCCAGCAGTCGTTTGCGGAATACCATCTCTAGCTGTCCCTCGACGGCGATCATTCAACCGAAGACTGTCCCAAGGGAAAGCTACGATACGGACAAGAGGCCCGCAAAATGGATTGCTGCCCAAACGACGGCGGCGACCCATAATAGGCTATGCTGAGGCAGTGTAGCGGCGCGAGAATGTAGCCCGGGGGCGGCGCGTAGCTGGAATCGACTTGTGAGCGTTTGCTCAGTCCGGTAAGTCGTACTCGCAGGGGGATCTGTCTTGTTGCTTGGTGATCGCGACGAAGTCGTAGGCGTATCGTCTGATCATCCAGTGCCACAGCTTGGCCATCGGCCAACGGGCGGTGCGGGCGATGATGGGGCTTTTGAGGAACTTAGCGGGTACCGCCTGATGCCCCAGGTGTTCAAAGGGCTGCGTCAGTTTTCGGCAAGAGTAGAAGGTGTTCACGGACAAGGTGAATTCGTACGGACGGCCCAAGATGCGCATGGCGATGAACGACCGCATTCGATTGGGCAGCAGAGAAATCAGCGGCAGGTGGAAGATAGAATCGCTGCCCATGCTCTTGAGGGCGGGCGATGTATGGACCAGGGCCAACCCGCCCGGCTTCAGCACGCGCAGCAATTCGTCGAAAAATCTGCCCAGGTCATGGACGTGTTCGATGACAGCCATGCTAATGACCACATCGTAGCTCGTATTCCCGAATGGCCAGTCGTCGTTGCAATCAAACAGGGAATGATCGAGTGTTCCGTCGGCCTCCAATTGCGTCTTAAGATCGTCATAATCGTAGTCGTAGAGATCTGCGGCTGTGCAGTTTGCCCCTCGGGCACACAGGGCAGCTACATCACCTCCGTGGGCAGAGCCGACATCCAGCACGTGCTTGCCAGCGAGGCTGCCCACGCGGCACTCGATTTCATCGGCCAACCTCAGCCCGCGTTCAAAGAGGCTGGTCCTCCAGGCCCGGGCCGCCTTGGATGGTGTATGGTCATTGACGGCCTTGCCGAAGCGCTGGCGGAAGGTCTGGATCCGATCCGCTCTGACTGGGCGATGCACTTCGTGTGGTAGCGCGGTCATTTTGCAGCTCCTGCCAGCGTGCGCTTCAGCCGCTGCCACTGAGCGTCACCCAGCGTTCCTTGGACAGCTGCCTTGATTCGATCCTTCAGGCGTTCAGCTGCCAGTCCTATGCGGGCTTTACGACTGCAGGCTACGACAAGAGTGGATTGCCGCACATGTTTCGATGCCCATCGGGCTTTGTAGAGTTCGTCTCCGCGAAGGAAGTCATATCTCTGAGCGCCTTCCTTGATGGCCTGTTCGATACTGGCAGCCATCACCACGACTCCAGGGCTGGCCACCGCACAATCTGGATTCCAGCCCATCTGATAGAAGGAAGCGGTGCCTTGCCAATGGAAGGCGAGCAGCACAGCTTCAATGGCGCCAGCCAGCTCGAGCACATAGGCCCGGGCCCAACCACGATCACATCCAAACGAACAGAACCGCCGCAGGAAGTCTTGCTTCTCGGGGTTCTGGAAGATGCCGTCTTGTCCGTCTCGCTGCCAACGAAGTTCGTGCAGCCTAAACAGGCTGCTTAGCGCCCAATCGACGTCGTTCGCGGTGCTCGCCATGTGCACGGCTGCACCGCTCATCTTGGCTAGATCGCGTTTCCTTCGGCGAATGTGATAACGCATGTTGGAAGACAAACCAGCCTGGTAATCCTCGAACGTATTTGGCAAATCCGTGTAGGGCACGATGCGATGTTCCCGGCAGTGATGGGGGAAGCCGTGGTCCGTCGCCCAGTTGGTCAAGCTTTGCAAGGTGGGGGAGTCCGGGGCCAATTCTCCGATCACCAAGCCGTCATACATTTGCTCAGAGTCGAAGTAACGCGTCAAGGCTTTGATGCAATCCAGATGGATCGCTTCTGTGGACAACAAGTCCAAGTGGTCGCCGCACACCTGTTCCCGGCCCATCTGCTCGAACCAATGGCTTGAGCGGGTTCGATCAACACAGCCAGGAAACAATCCAACCACTCGGCCAGTCGCATCTTGCACGGTCAACACGACGGGATCCGCAGTTCGGCCCACGGTATCGGCCCAGCACTTGCACCACGGATAGGTGGAGAACAGACTTGCCCGGGGGCTGATTGCGCTGAGGAGCTCCCACTCTGCCCGCAAGGCAGCATCGTTCAAATCATGATGTTCAAAGACGGTCAGATCCATCCCTGCTGCCTCTGCCGCCTCTTGTCCAGGAGGCCGGATAGCTCCATGGCAAATTTTTGCCGAGAGTGGCCCATTCCGATGCCTATGCGTGGCACTGCAAATCGATCTTGGTGATGGGCGGAACCGGTCCGCGTGCTCAGTGCGTAGCGAACGCCGAGTTCCCACAGTGTGCCTTCATCCTGATGCCCAAAATCTCCCGGACCGCCATTGGGGTAGGCAAAGCCGAGGACCGGCCTTCCAAGCCGGGCCTCGATCTCCAAGACGCTGGTGCGGATCTGCTGCCGTCGGATCGCGTCAGACTGTCGCCCCAAAATAACATGGTCTACGGTATGGGCGCCGACATCGTGTCCGGCGACGGCCAGATGGGTGGTTTGGTTCCAATTCATGGGGCTCAAGGTCATGAGTACATCATCGTTGGCTTGGTCGCGCACGGCTCGCTCGGTTGCGTCCATCAGCAGGCGTTGCTGGGCGCAGGGCATGCGCTTATATCCCTCGGGGTGGGCGATCAAATTTGCGAGAGCCGTAGGCTGCTCTTCACCAGCAAGGCCAGGAACAACGCGCAGCAGCCGCAGCACATCCGCATCGAACAATCGGCCGCTGGCAACGTTGGCCGTCGAGATGAAGAAGGATGCCTTGATGCCAAGTTCGTCCAGAATGGGTTGTGCGTGACGGAAGGTGCAGGCCGGTACGTCATCAAAAGTCACCGCGATCATTGGCTCGCTCAATTCGAGATCCAAGCCGTCGCCAGCCAACACGTCGGGCAAATGTACGAGGCGGCCGAATCGTCGGGCGAGTCGCATGTGCTGAGCGAACTGGGATGCCGTCACGAAGTATGAAGGCATCCACGGTTCCAAGGCGAGGTTGTCGGCGCAGACGCCGTGATAGCAGAGGATGCGCAGCTGGCTGCGATGCGAAAACATGCGCCGGGCCAGTCCACTGCAATCCATCAGACGTGCAACCGATTCGCTCACTCGACCAATCAGCTTTCGCCTTGGCGGGATCTGTCGGGCAGAGAGCATTTTGGTACTTGCAGACACTTGGCTGATCTCCGTAAAAACTGGAACCAGATCTGCCCGCAGCGGGCATGATCAGGCCGGAACTCAACTGTGTATCGGACAATATCGGACGCTGATGAAGAAGAACCTGCAGGATCTAGACGCACTTACATCGGCTTCCTTTGGGGAAGACGGGCGGCGTATCAGGTGGGTTTGGGCGCAGATCAGTGCCGGGGTAAGGCCTCGACGAGTTGGTCGATTTCCTTCTCGGTGGCATAGAAATGCGGGCTAGAGCGCAGACGACCGTTGCGGACGGCGATGACGATCCGATGCTCTGCTTGCAAATGCCGCTGAATCTTTTCGTGCTCGTGGATGTCTGAGGAAAAGGCCACGATTGAGCTGGCCTCTGCCGGCTTGCGAGAACTGTGGATTCGGTATCCCTTGTCACGCAGACCATCAACTAACCGTGTGGTCAAGCCGATTACCCGGGCTGCGATTTGCTCAATCCCAATTTCCAGGAGCATGTCGATGGCTCCGCCCAGGGCGTAAATGCCAGCCAGGTTGTAGGTGCCTGAATCGTAACGCCGGGCATCGTCCCGAAATTCCAATTTGTGATGGGCGTAGTCTTCGTGGTTCTTGACGCTCAGCCAACCGACGCAGCTCGGCTTGAGGTGGCCTTGAAGTTGTTTGCTGCAGTAGAAAAACCCGCAGCCTTCCAGCGCGCACAGCCACTTATGGCCTCCAGTGGCCAGGAAGTCGATGTGCATGCCTTTGACGTCGATGGGCATCACTCCTACGGATTGGATCGCATCGACGCAAAGCAATACGCCTTTGGTCTGACAGAACTGGCCTAGTGTAGCCAGATCAGTCCGAAAGCCGCTGGCGAACTGGATGGAGGAGATGGTGACCAACCGCGTGCGGGAATTGATGGCCTCAATAATCCGTTCGATGGGGATGCGGCCATCCTCCTCAAGCACCGTGTTGAGTTGGACTCCGCGCGATTGAAGGGCCTGCCAAGGGTAGACATTGGCGGGAAATTCGACGTTGGCTGAGACGATGTTGTCGCCATTGTTCCAACTCAAGCCGTTGGCGACGAAATTAAGACCCTCGCTCGTGTTCTTGATGAAGGTGAGTTCGTCGGCGTTGGCATTGATGAGTTGGGCCGCTCTGAGTCGAACTTCGTTGGCATGCCGGTAGAACCGCTCGCCGAGGTAGCCGTTCTCTTCTGCAAGCTTCAGGTATCTACGGGCCTCTTGGGCGGCTGGTGCGCAGATAGGGCCGACCGCAGAATAGTTCTGAAAGTTATAGTTCCTGGTGATGGGGAAATTGTCTCGCAGCGCTTCCCAGTTCACAATTCTACCTCACCTGCGTATCCTCAAGCTGTAGCCGTGGCGAATTGAATCCTGCTGCCTAGCTTCCAGCCATTCCTTCGCCTATGGATTATAGGCGCTTCATTGTGTCTTGACTCGCGGGGCGTGTTCTGACGTCTCACAAGAGGGCGCCCCCGCCTTATCGTCATCGGCCTGCTCGGGCAGCGAGTCCATTTTAGTATGGGTCACAACATCCCTATCCGCAACCAGCCTCCTCAGAAGCCCTAGGACGCCTTCGTCTGAGAATGTCTGCCAAGCAGGCTTGATCTGGGCTGCTAGCCTGCGCCCCATTACCAAATTCTCAAGCGTTGGTTCAAGTCGAAACATTCAGGCGTCGCCAATTATCGGTCTGCTCAGGCACCACCGGTCACATTAGAACATTTTGAAGCCAACCCAGGCGGCTACTCGAACGATAAATTCTTAAGGGTGGCATCAGGAAACAGGGCTGCGGCCAGTGTTCTGAGGACACATGGCGTTGCCCCCGGGGGTCGAGTGTAAAATGAAGAGATGGCAACAACCCAAAGCAATTAAGCCCAAAGTGCCGGCCAAGAATAGGGGCAAAGCGACTTATGCTGCGGTGGCGACTCTGTTCATGGCACTGGCAACGATGATTTGGTTCGGCGGGCCGAGGTACGCCACCGGCGACGCCAACAACGATGCCCAGTTGGTACGCCGAGGTGATGAATTCCTCAGTAGTGGGAACAGAACCGCTGCGATGGCTGCCTATGACCAAGCCCTTCAAATCAATGAGGGACATCCCGAAGCGTTAACGCGACGCGCTGAACTCTACGTCTCGTCTGGTGATCTCGACAAAGCCATCGTCGATCTGACCACTCTCATCGCGCACCATCCCGACCAAGCCGAGAGCCTCCTCATGCGGGCGGAATGCCTTCAAGAGCTGGAGCGTTTTCCCGAAGCGGCGGCAGACTTCGGCCGGATCATCGAGTTGGGGGCATCCAGGCTAGAAGCGTATACAGGCCGAGGGCGATGCCGGTTGGCGCTGGAGGATTTCAAAGGAGCGGCGGAAGACCTCTCTTGGGCGATCGGCCGAAATCCGCGTGATTCGAGCCTGTACCGTGACCGGGGAGATGCCCGCCGAAAGCTGGGCGAATTGAGCCATGCGCTGAATGACTTCACCAGGGCGGTCGAGATTAGCCCCAGTGTGGCTGTCAACTACCACAAGCGCGGCATGGCCCGCCGGGCAAACGGGGAATTGGCTGGGGCGATTGCCGACTATGACAAGGTGATCCACTTGCGGGTCCGCGACTCAAGTGTCTATTTCAACCGGGCCAACGCCAAGAGAGAGTACGGTGATCTGGCCGGCGCCCACGCCGACTACACAGAGGCAATCCGTTTGCAGCCCAAGGATGCTGATGCCTTTCTAGCCCGGGCAAACGTGTTGATGCACCTCGGACAGAAACATGAAGCCATCCAGGACTACAGCCACTACATCAATCTAAATCCGAACAGTCACGAAGGACTGGTCTTCCGCGGAAAGGCCAAGATGGCCTACGGCGATTACTCAGGGGCCGTTGCAGATTTCAACCGAGCGATCCAGGTCGACCCTGATGACCACAAGGCCTACTGCGACCGGGCGGCGTCCAAGAACAACTTGGGAGACATTCAAGGTGCCATCGCCGACTACGAGAAGGCAATGGCCCTCAAGGCAGACCACGCCCCAGCCTATTGTGGTCGCGGTGAAACCTATCTAGGCACAAACCGACTCGACGCAGCCATGCAAGATCTAAACAAGGCCATCAAGCTCTCCCCAGGATTTGTGCGGGCCTACCGTGTTCGCGGCGACGTTCGCATCTTGCTCAAAGACGTCGATGGGGCCATCTCGGATTTTCGCTTGGTGCTGGACCGATCAACAAACCGCGATTTGGTCCGCTTAGCCACTGCCCGTTTGCGCATGCTAGGGCCAGCCCAGGAAACGCCGACGCAAACGACACCCTAACGGTTTGTCCGGTCTAGACTGCGATTCAAATCTCACGTCGGCTCGGCTGCCGGCCTGACGACACGTTCGCCCCTCGACCTAGATGCCCGGTCCAACCCTATCCCTTCTCGATGGTTCCTCAAATCCTGTTCCACGCTCAAATGCCGTATCTTGTCCGATTCGACTGGAAAAATCTGGGCTGAGGCTAATAATACCCAGTAGCTTGGACGAAGAGTGAACAATACGAATTGGATGAACGAATGGACAACGCAGAACGCATTGATAGATTCTTGAAGATGGCTGAGGCTGATCCAGATAATGAGCTGGGGCACTTCAGCCTCGGAAAGGCCCTTCTCGAAGACAAGCAGGTTGAGAAGGCCATCCCATCGCTCCAACGAACGCTAGACGTGAACCCTTCCTTCTCCAAGGCCTACCAAGTGCTGGCCGAAGCCCAGATCGAGCTGGACCAGAAAGGGCAAGCGGTTGAGACCCTGCGCAAAGGCGTCGCGGTAGCCGATGAGCGCGGCGATCTGATGCCTCGAGATGCGATGGCTACCATGTTGTCCGATTTGGGCGAGACGCCTCCATCCTTCAAGAGCAAGCCTCAACCCGAGGCAATCGACGCAGCCAGCGCCGACCTGATCTGTTCACGCTGCGGCAAGCCTTCTCCCAAGATGGAGAACCAGCCCTTCAAGGGCGAGCTGGGCATTCGGGTACACGGTGCAGTTTGTCATGACTGCTGGCGGGAGTGGGTTAGCATGGGTACGAAGGTCATCAACGAGATGGGCTTGGCCTTGGCGAGTCCCGAAGCCCAAGTCATATACGACGAGCACATGGTCGAATTCCTGCAAATGGATCGGTAAGACGAACTGATCAAGCGATCAACGAGCTTGGGCCTCGATCCTTTGCGAATACTTGTCAGATGCGATGAGGTCTCCGCGCCGTTCGTAGATGTCCCGGAGCGTTCGGCAAGCATTCACATAGGCTTGAGCGTTCTGTGGACTGATCTTGCCGAATCTTTCAACCAGTTGCACAACCTTACGAAGATGCAGGATAGCCTGGTCCAAGTCGCCCAGTTCGTGAGTGACTGCGGCTTGGTTGGCATGGAGAATCACGTCGTCAGGCCTGAGTCGAAGCGCCCGCCGATTCACTTCGGCTGACTGCTCATGCTTTCCAAGTTTGAAATACAAACTCCCAAGGTTCCGAAGAACATCGCCTTCCGTATCGGATAAGCCGAGAGCTAGGTCAGCGCGGTTCAACGCCTCAGCTGTTTGGCCCAGTGCAAGAAAGCTTTGGGCTGCGTTGGCATGGGCGGCTGGGATGCCTGGCTTGATCGCCAACGCTGCGTCAAAGTGCTTCAGGGCAGCCCGATGTTCACCTCCTGGTTGAAGGGCAGATCCCAGGTTTACATGGGCGTTCCACGATTCAGGATACAAGCTCAGGGTGTGCTCCCACAGGGTCTGCGACGTGCGCCAGGTCTTGCACTGTTGCCAGCTCGCCCCGGCCAATCCCACGATTGCTGCCAGCGATCCCAAGATGGCAATCATCGCTAGTTGCGTTCTCATCAATCGCAAGACCAGTGCAGCGGCTAAGAGTGCCCAGGGCATGCACGAGATGTACGAATATCGATCCGCAGCCAACTGCGGCCCGCTCTGGGCGATGCCCAAAACCGGCGATAGAACCACCGCGCAAATCAGCCAGGAGGCAAGACCGAACGGCCAGCGCTTGCGCATCGCAATCAGCCCGACAGTGACGACCACAACCAGTAGGCCGGCCAACAAGAAACGGACAGCCAGCGGATTCATCTCGACCGGTATCTCGTAGATGGGTGCCAGCTTGCTGGGGACAACAGTCTTAACCAGATAGAACACAAGTCCGAAGCAGGACTGCCCGATGCGTTCGGGCCAACCGTACTCGCTGACAGATTTCATGACCTGACCCACCGACTGAGCTTGGAGCGAGACGTACGCCACCCAGAGAGCGGGTAGCGCGTAGGGAATCTTGTCCAGGCATGCCTTCTTCGCTTGCTGGCGCCATGGAGAATCGGCACCCCATGTAATCCTGCGATAGGGATAAACGTCCATGATCAGCAATACCAAGGGCAGCGTGATGCCCCACGCTTTCGACATGAGCGATAACACCAGAGCTAGGACGGACGCGGTGTACCACCCTTTGCCGGCGTCGCGGTCGGCGACATATCTTCCGTACAGCAGGACAGAGGTCAGCAAAAAAAATGTGGACACCACATCGCGACGCTCTGTCACCCAGGCGACCGACTCAGTCCGTAGTGGATGGACCCCAAAGAACAAGGCGGCCAGCACAGCCGCGATGTAGAGCGCGAGGTCGGGCTTGTGCCGACGGCCGCAGAGGGTCAGCCGCAACAAAGACAGGGCCAGAAAATAGAAAAGCATCGCGTTGGCTGAATGGAAGAGAATGTTTGTCAGGTGAAATCCACGTGGGTCGAGACCATCGTAGATGGCATAGTCCAGCGCATAAGTCAGCCAAGTGATCGGCTGGTAGTGCCCCATGACCACACTGTTGAACATCCAGCTTAGATGGACAGGGCTGAATCCACGATAGCCGTACTGCTCCAGCAACACCTTGTCGTCGTCCCAATTGACGAACTGGTTGTCTATCGCAGGGATGAAGGCACAAAACGTTGCCCCCGCTACTGCCAGCGGCAAGAGGAAGCGGATCCAACCTGGAGCTGTTCGTGCTGAATCAGATTCAACATGCATGGGATTATCTTAGCAGGGCCTAGCCTGGTCGGGGGATGTCCGCCCACAGATGAACGGCGGTCGAGGGTTCAGGGATTTAACCATGGATGGTTGTGGGAAGGTCGATACGGCAGGATTCTCTTGATCAGATCACTTCGCACGCGTTTTCCGGTTGGCTGAGCGGCTGAGTCCTGGCCTGACCATCGAATCGGATCCAACCTCGTAGCGGAGATGGCTTGATCGTACAATTCGCGACGGGTAATCGGTGATCCGCAGGTAAGGTTGAGGATTCCGTCATAGGGCTGTGAACGCAAGGCCAAACAGGCCTCGACAATGTCGTCACGGTGAATCAGATTGACCCAAATGTCTCCATCGCTGCGCTCCGCGCCCGCAGAAGCGATGGCTCCCCGCGATGGCCTGCGCCCAGGGCCGACGATGCCACCAAGTCTTAGAATGGTCGCAGTCTTGCCCAAGGCAGCCACAGCTCCCATGACCAGCTGTTCCGCCGAAAGTACAATCCGCCCGTTCTGCGTGGACGGGGAAGCGGGGGAGGTTTCGTCCACCCATTGCCCAGCCGTCTGGCCATAAACTGAAGTGGAGGAGATATGTACCAAATGACGGAACTGAGAACCCGCCAGCGATTCAAACAGGTGTTCCATGCCGTCACGGTAGACAGCTTCATAGGTGTCGTACTGCGCGTTGGGGGCGACGCAGGTATAGATCAACTGCCGGTTAGCCAGCAGGGAGCGTAACTCATCCACCTGAGCAAGGACGACGCAGGCAGATTCAATCCCTGCCTCGGCCATCTGACTTAGCTTGGCTGAGGTTGTAGTCGTACCCAATACGTCGCAACCCGCGTCCACCAGGGCTGATCCCAATGCCAGCCCGACATACCCACAGCCAATGATCGCCACCTTATCATGCTCAACCATGATGGAGATTGTGCCGCAGAACTCATGGGCGGGGCAATCCCAGTTATGCTCCAAATGATTGCCAAACAAAAACGCCCGCGATACGCGGACGTGGTGTGTTCGAGTGCTGCCTGGGTAAGTCGGATCCGCGGCACTTCAGGCCGCTCGCCCAGCTACTACCGACCCGTGCCGCTAGCGCCTGGATCGAGGGCAAAAATCTCGACCCGACGATTCTTGGCACGGTCTTCCTTGGAACTGTTGGCCATGATTGGCCGGTGTTCGCCACAACCGCAAGCGACCAACCTCGAAGGGGAGATGCCAGCTTGATGCAATTGGCGAACTACCGATAGGGCACGCTGCGCTGATAGCTCGAAATTGTCCTTCCACCCGCTCTTCTTGATGGGCACGTTGTCGGTGTGGCCATAAACCAGAATGTCGTGCCCGGGGTACTGCGAGCTTACCGCAGAAACCACCTGGCCCAGGACGCTTCGGGCATCAGAGCGGAGCACGGCCTTGCCTGATGGGAAAAGAACCTCGCCGGGAATGGCGATCATGGCCCCGCCAGGTACTGCCGTCCAACCATCGGGCACATCGACTTGGGCTGATTCGAGATCGGAAATCTGCGAGGCGAGCGAAGTGTTGTCCATACGCGCAGAAGCCAACTGCTGCTCGCATAGTGCCCGGGCTTGGTTAGCAGCGTCGGCATCGCCGCGCAGACGCCCCAACTCGTCGAGCAGTCGTTGATTGTCAGCTTCCAACAACGAAATACGCTGCTGCGGATCCTCGCCGCAACCCGAGAGGGCAACAATACCCAGGGCGATCGCTACTGCGGAAAACCGTCGAAGGGTCATCTCTTCCTACCTCCACGCATGGCAGCCCCAATTAAGAGAGCCTGCTCTAAGAAATTCTGGTAACCGTCTGCGGCTACGTCTATTCGTCCTTGCCGGCGCCGCCCTCTTCTCCAAGCGATCTGGCGATCTTCTGGTCGATGCGGCGTTCCTGATCGTCGAGGCTCTTAGCCCGCGATTTTTGGGATGCCTCCCGCTCCTTCAGCTCCTCTTGCTGCTTCAACTCGCGCGTCTCTTTTATCAGCGACCAAGTGGCTAGCACGACTTGCCAGCTGATGATTGAACCAACCGCAGTCCAAAGCAGCAGCCAGACAACATTGACCTGGGTGTCCTTCTCAACCAACCAGAAGAACCAAACGGAAACCGTGTTCCCACGGTTCATGATCAGGATAGCTGCAACCGCGACTGCAACGGCCACGAACAGGACAGACTTAGTGTAAACTTTCGCTTTCTTGAATGCAAGGCTCATGGGCCTACCCCCGCCGACAAGGCTTGTGAAGTTCTATTTACTAACAGGTGAAAAACTTCGAGGTTGTTCTGCACCCATGGCAGGTGCAGGATGAACTCGTAGTGGATCACCACGATCAAGTATCCGATGGTCAACCAAGGCACCAGAGGAATCCCCCTGGCTCGCTTGAACGGCAGCATGAGCACCAGAGCAGCCAAAGTGACGAAAATGGTCACGAAGAATCCGAGCAAGACGACGGGCCAACCGGCGACGCTTCCAGCTGCGGCCATGATGTGGATATCGCCGAGACCAAACGCCTCTTTGCCGAACAGAAGCGTTCCACCGATTCGCACCACCCAGCCAATGGCTCCGCCGATCACATATCCCGAGGCAGCGGTGGCTAGACCATACACAGGTTGCCACCCAGGCCTCGCCTGCCAATGAAGAACAGACGTCAATTGCGCTGAGTATTCCCCTCCGGGCCACATCAGCCAAATTCCGACAAATCCAAGAATGATGGCTGGTATCAACAAGCCCAGCTCACCTAGGGCCATCCTGCGGGCGCCGTACCGCTCTGCCTCGATGGCTTCGATGATCTCGTGATCCGATTCCCGACACACCACTGCCTCGGATAGCACCAACCCGACGATCAGCAGCAGCGGCACAATGCTGCGCCAGGGCATCGCTATCAGGGGAGGCAGGTCGGCGCTGGCCATCAGCATCGAGACCAACGCCAAGGCCAACACCCCGCCGATCAAGACCGCTGCGATCAGCCCGAGACGCCTCTGCATTCGGGAGGACGCGTCCGGAACTGCCGCGCCAGCCAACTCGCTTGAATCGTCTTGGGCGATCGGCTGCCACACTGAGCGCCACTCATCGGTGGGCATCCCTGCAGGATGCAGTGGGCCAAGTTCGAGAGTGTCTTCTGGCTGCGTCAGGTAATCGGGCGGACGGCGGCGTAACCACAGCCAAAGCGCCGCCAGGCCAATCATCGCGCCCAGTGCAGCCATGGCGGTGCCGTCGGCGGGCCGGGGCCAATCGCTGCGGTATCGCGGCGTCCAAATCATGTTCAATGCGAATCCAAACCAGGTCGCCACTGCTGTGAAGCGAATGTCTAGCCAGTACTCCTTCAGGTCGATGGCTGCCATAGGCAAGAGACAGGTGAAGAGCACCACATGGGCGAGATAGATCGGCCAGTCATCGGCGATGGCCCAGTTGATGTCGGCTTCGATGACCAGGCCAAGCCTAGTCCGGGCGATGAAGAAGGCATCGAACACGACCATGACCACCAGGGCGGTGAGCAACTCAATTATCGGATAACGGGCTGAGATGGCTTCGTGGCAGTGCCGGCATCGGCCACGCAACATGATGTAGCTCAGAACAGGCAGATTGTCGTACCAGGAGATGCGATTCTGGCAGTGCGGGCATGCAGACCACACCGGCTGACTGAGCGAGAGGTTCCGCGGAATGCGGTAAATCACGACATTCAAGAAGCTTCCCAGGCACAAGCCCAGGGCGGTCCAGAAAAACAACCACCAACTGGTGATCAAGGTGATCAATGCGGGCTCATCCTCGAACTACCACGCCGTGACCCATCATTGGTAGGCCCGTTCGCGGTCACAAGCCTACATTGCTGAGCCGAAAGGATAGTTTCAACTTGGGGAACTGTGCGAACCGTCACACCAAGGCAATTGTCCACTGCGGCTGCATTGGCAGATCGCTTTCTTACATGGCTCGGTGATTTCAACTACCTTCGGCACGATGCCGACGTCTTCCCTCGAATGGGCGCCGTCGCAGTATGGCAAGCGCTCGCTGAGTCCGCACATGCAGTAGGCCTTCTTGCCGGGAGTCTCGTCAATCACAATAGGGGCATTGACACGTTTGGGTTCAGCCATGACAACCTCGATCCGTCTTCAAAGTCCTCGCCAGCCCTCCGCCTGCGGGTTGATAGTAGATCAACACCTCTTAGGCGGCAAGTATTCCGCCGAACCTGGGGGAGCGTGGATGCGATGGCCGACGACCGCCCGACCAGCTCATCGGCCCTAGCAATGGGTTGGTTTGGCGCACGAGTTCTGCCATACTCGGGCGACCCAGAGTCTGGACGCCTGCTGTACACAAGCGGTTGAACCTACCTATAATAGGTGAGTAGCCTCAAGACAGAAGCCCCGTCGCTGTAGGGCATGTTTGAACCATTTTCCGGAACGAAGGTGATGTCGCACACTGACACCACTCCGATCATAACCAAGCCATCTCAGGTTCTCCTGGTGGAGGATGATGCCGAGATCATCGCTACGGTCCAGGCAGGGCTGGATGCGGATCGATTCTCGGTAACCTCGGCCAACACGCTGGCCCTTGGTCGGCGGTTGTTGCTCTCTGAACACTATCATGTGTTGCTGCTCGACTTGAACTTGCCGGACGGGAATGGGCTGTCGCTGGCCGACGAACTGCGTTCTGCAGGGAGCCAGATCCCCATCATCATGCTGACCGCCCTGTCCACCGTGCAACAGCGGGTTGAAGGATTTTCGCACGGGGCTGACGACTACCTTTGCAAGCCTTTCTCGGTTGATGAGTTGACTGCCCGATTGGGTGCCGTGTTGCGCCGCGTTCAGCCCAGCTCACGACACTGTCTGCAGTACTCCGACATCGTTCTTGATCTGGTTGCCCGCGAGCTGCGGCGAGACAGTTTGCGGGCCAGGCTTTCTGCTCGGGAAGTCGAACTCTTGGCCTACCTGATCCGCAACCAGGAACAGACCCTCGGGCGATCCAAGATCTTGGAGGATGTGTGGGGCCAGGACGCTGAAGAAGAGAGCAACGTGGTCAACGTCTACATCAATTACCTGCGCAACAAGATGGAAAAAGATGCCCGGCGCCGACTGATCCACACGGTTCGGGGAGTTGGGTATGTCCTGGCTATCGACTCGCCTGAAGAATCCGCTTGACTCTCGTTTCTTGATCAGCTGGATCTGCCCGAATTCGCTGCCGCCTCGGAGCTGGCCCGATCCAAGACAATCGCTGGCGGTTCTGGCGACGCGTCGCAGAGGGGCAATTCAACCCGAAAGGTCGAGCCCCCCCCCTGCCTGGAGCGAACTCGAATGGTCCCTGACGCATTGCTTACCGCTGAGTGGACGACGGCCAAGCCCATGCCTCGGCTGCGTCCCGAACTGCTCTGCTTGGCCGAATAGAACGGCTCGAAGATATGCTGAAGCTCTTTGACTGCCATGCCTCGTCCCGTGTCCGCCACCGACAATATTGCTAGCCTTGACGCATGCCCACTTCGTCGAGTTGTACTGCTCTCTTCCGCGGCGACGAGGATGCGCATTTCGCCTCCGTCCGGCATCGATTCTCGGGCGTTACACACCAGATTGAGAACAACCTGGGTCAACTGGTCCGGATCAACTCGGACAAAAACCGCTGGATCGAAATCGGTGCGGACTTCGACCTCGGCTAAGAAGGTTTCGTCAAGCGACTCAAGAATCAATTCAACGGTTTCTTTCAGGCAGATCACCTCAGGCCTGCCCTTATCGCCGCTGGCGAACTCGAGCAGCTTCCTTGAGAGCGCAGCTGCCTGCTTGCACGCCTGAAAAACTCTCTGGGCGCGGTCATGGGTTGGCTTATCGGTTGTCTGTTCAATCAGCGGCGTGAGCGTCCCGATGGCAATTGTCAGAAGGTTGTTAAAATCGTGGGCTACACCTCGGGCGAAGGTCACGGTAGCTTCCATGGCCTCATTTCGCCTAATCTGCTGGTCCAGCGTGCGCCGCTCGGTTACATCTCGAAGTACGATAGCCACATATCGCTGATTTCCAAACTCAACTGGATAGGCAACTAGGTCGACGATGGCAGAGGAGTCGCCATCGGTTTGGCGAAGTAGCTCGATGTCTGGGATTCGCTTTTGAATTCCGGTTGAATGAACCTCGTGGATGAGGTTCAGCCAATCGACTGCGCCCGCCCGCCACTCGGGCCGATGCTTGAGTAGGGGTTGGCCTATCGCGCCGTCGGCACCGGGGCCCAACAGGTTTGTGTCTCCTGGGTGACAATCGATGATCATCCCGCTGCGATCACAAACTACGGCGGCGTCGCGCAAATTCTCGAACAGTGAACGATACTTAGCCTCTGAAACTCTCAGCTCTGCCTGGGTCTTGGCCAGGGAGGAAGCCATGCTGTTCATGGTGTGTCCGAGCTGCCCGAGCTCGTCCTCCGATTTGACGATGACCCGAGCGGCCAAGTTGCCCTGCCCGATCTCCCGGGCGGCCAACTCTAGTTCCCGTACCGGCAAAATAACCCACCTACGGACCATAGCAGTACCCGCGGTCACCAGCCCAAGACCGAACACGCCGATGGCTACCGATACGAGCAGGATCTGTGTATCGGCAGTCAACACCTCATCCAGGCTGTGCCGCCGCTCCTCATCGAGTACACCCTGGGCATCTGCGAGGCGGCGATCCAAAGCAGGTAGCAATTGACGCCTCGTACGTTCGAGGAGGTCGCGGGCCTTTTCAATTTGGCGATCATCGACAAGGGTTGCACATCGCTTGAAGTTGGCTTCGACGGTTCCGGTCAACTCTAACAGGCCTCGTGTGTCGATGCTCTGGTGCCTAGCTAGGCCGAACTGTGAAGTTTGTTGCAAGCGCGCGAAGAAGCCGTCGCGTTCAGCCAGATAAGGCTCGTCCAAATTCCGGCTTCCATCTACAACCTCGCGCAGCAAGAGATACTGCTCGCGGGCCTGTAGTCGAAGATCTTTGAGCGAAACCGCGTCACCTTGGGACCGTTCAAAACTAGAGGCAGCCCCTTCGACGTGAAGGCGGATACCGTAGACAGTGCCGAATGTTGCCGCGAGGGCAAAGACGGCGAATGCTGCCAATAGAATGGTGAGGCGGGTCTGGAGGTTCATGAGAGGCTATGCCAAAAAGGTTTCCCAGCCCGTCGATCAAAATCGGCTGCTTGGACGGGCGTACAACACGGCTATCCGCCAGCAATCATAGCTGGCAGAATCGGCCGAGCACAGCGATCTTGATCAATTATCGATGCCGCCCTGGAAAGTCCAATCCCAAGACTCATGCCCTGGGTCGCGGCTTGAGAGAACATGGCCGCCCACAAATGCGACGTTTGTTTGTCCCCCGTGGCGTGAGGAGGGCATCCAGTATTGGCCGCTGGAGTATGGGCCGATCGATCCTCGAACCGCCGGTGCCGAATAGAACGGCTGAATCTTCCTCTCAGCAGCTTTGCCACCGTCCACGTCAAAAACCAAAGGCACATAAGGGTGGCTGAGAATGTTCTGAGGGACGTAGGTCTTTGAAGAACTCGCCAATATGAGGGAGTCTGGCTGCCCGATTTCAGCCCGTTGAAGCCGCATGTTGGCAGCCAGCGTGACATCCTCAGCCGGACCCAATGATCGGTTCGAGCAGGGGAAACCGCTCTTCTTGGTCAACACAGCCGGGCCAGCAGGGCACAACATCGGCTCGCTGGCTGCGATCAGCTCGCTGGCCAAGGTGCCAGGTTCGTCCCAGAATTCGTCGATCTTGTAGAGGCTCTCTTGGAAGTCATTGATGAAGAAGCTCCGCCGGCCTCGGATGTCGCTATCGCCGCGACCTTCGACGCTCTCGCCTTCGGCGAAGAGATAGAACTTCAAGGCTACGGTTCGCATGTTGGATGAGCACTTGAGCATCTTCATGCGGCTGCGTACTGAGGACAAAGCCGGCAACAAGATGGACAACAATAGTGCAATGATGGATACGACCACCAAAGTCTCGATGAGCGTGAAGCCGACCGCCTTTCTCGCGGGGTGCCCGTCCCAGCCCACCAAGCGCGCAAAACCGCGAGTCGAACGACAACGCCGTCCGGCAGGTGATCTCAAACGCGAGGCGCGGTGGTCTACGTGACTAGTAATTATTGAAGCCCCCTCAAGAATCTCGAATTCAACTCTTGCTAGTTTGGCCCGGTAATCGCCTCTTGGAATCGCCGGATATCGACCAAGTCGACATCCGCGTCTCCATCCAGATCAGCCAATCCACAGACTGACGCGCCATAAGGTGCATCTGTACCGGAGAAGCAATTCGAAAACTCGGCAAAATCCTGCAAATCCAGGTCGCTGTCTTCGTTCTGGTCGCCGTAGTCGCTGACCAGCAAGACATCAAGATTGTCGATCTGCCCGTTGTGGTTGATGTCGAAGACATGGAACTCCACAGCGAAGTTCTGGAGCACGACGATTTGGTCGGTTGTCCCGTCGGCAGAATCGTTGTCGGTGATGTACTGCTGGATGAGTGTCCGGTCGGTTTGATCTGCCAACCCGTCCCCATCGACATCGCCACGGAGCAGGTCGGGATAGACGTCAGTCCAGACAAAGTACGCCGAAGATGGATCGAAGTCGGTATAGCTGGTGCCCAGGATCGCGGCTACCGCCCAATTGGTTGGATCCAAATAGTTGGTTGGATCCTTGGCGGCCCAGTCCAAGAGTATTTCTTCCGGTGCGGGCGTTGGTGCTCCGTACACGCTTGCGCTGAACTGAAGATCGTCGAGTGCTTCTAGCACGGAGGACTGATCCGTGGCGTCGCGGTTGAGCGGTTCAGGTGCTTCACCCCGCGAGAGGGCGTCGGCTTCGTTGGACAGCGGGTAGACCAAAGTGACGTGCGTAACATCCAGAGTCTGGTCATGCCAAAACTCAAGGGTGCAAAACGGGATGTAGCCTCCCTCAATGAATCCGCCTGTTGTGACCGTGAATGCTTCGAAGCCGTGGGCCCGATGAAACCAATCGCCCTGAATTTGCCAGGTCTCGCCGGCTTCAAAGATGTTGTCTGAATCACCGACTATTCTGTTGATATCCGCGTTCAAAAATTGGTTGCCAACCAGGGCCAGGTGGAATTCTTCGCCACTGCGATCGACAAACTGGGCGGTTTCGATGATGCCGTCAAAATCGGTGCTGCTTCTTGCGTAGCGATCAACGAAGCGCGGCGCCGATGGGGCTGCACCGAACCGAGCCAAGTTGCCGAGGTAGTGGTACTCAGGAAATTCCAATTCGCCTCCCGTGCAGGTGTCCAAGTCCATGTCAATTTCGACATATCCGTAGATAGGATTGGGTCCATAATCGAACGGTGCGAAGAACTGCGCCGCCGGGAAAGTATCTCCCGGAGGATTCACCAAGCCGTTGATAACCAATTCGAGCTTCATGAATTGGCCGTTCGTGGAAATTGATCCTGCGAACAAGTCAACCGCGGGGTCTGTCGGGTCCCACAAGCTCACATTCATTTGGAGTAAGTCGGGCAGGGCGTGGGCTGCGGGATCGACGGGATCATCTGCGTTCGGGTCCATCCGCCGGACCACCGTGTCATCACACTTATCGCTGTAGGAGATGGTTGTGACTGCTCCCCATGTTGCCGAGCAAATCCAGACGGACAGCAAGGCCGCACTTCCGCCGTTGCGGAGTAGGTTAGTTCTTGCACTCATGGTAACACCATCCCGGGTGAAACGCCGACCTTGGTGCCCGCTTTGCCCTAAAGGGCCAGCGCACCTTGCGAACGGAGGAGGCCCGAATTGCTCTAGGCTATTATACCAGCTCCGGTGCCAACAATATAGTCCGATAACCAGCTATCTTAACGTTTCAGGCCCCGCTGCTCTTGACCTGTGAATTCCCGTGAATCGCCCCAGGCGTGCGAAGCGGGAGTGGTTAGGCAGGCCTGGGGTTGTGATTTGGGAGCAAAAACGGCAATCAAACGGTTTTGACCGGTTCGCAATCGCCAACTTAGGAGATGGCGTCCAGTGTCCTTAGATAGCGGTAGTCAAATATGCCCGTGTCGTGACCGTCTGACCAGATGATTTTGATCGCATAATTGCCCATCAGCTCAGCTCCCGACATTTGCGGCTCTTGGTCGGGCACGTTGGCTAGGATGTGGAGCGGGTTGTCGGCCTGCTGCTGTCGGTCAGTGCGGCATGAGGCACACGGACAGTTCCGGCGGAGTGTTGCTGCCGTGTAAGTACTCAGCTGCCCATCGGGCCAGGAGAGGATCAACTCTTGCTGCTCGCGTTTGAGCTTGATGTCGGCGGGCACCACCGGCGCCTGAGTTTGCCAGTGCCTTCCTATGGCACTCGACTCTGATGGCGGTTGTTGCTCAGCGGGCATAGATTCGGATCTTGCTGATTTCATAGACATCCCCTCTCATTATCCTCCAAACGGTCAAGTCGGCAGGCGTGTCAGTCCCCACGCCTTCGAGTAACGGCCCCAAGTCTTCAGGCGTTGAAATTCGATACCGCCCGATCTTTACCAGCAGGTCTCCACGGCGGATACCGGCACGATCGGCTGCACCGCGACTATCGACATCCATTACCAGCGCTCCTGCATTGCGGCCGACGCCAAACAAGCGGCCTGCCTTGGCCGTCAGCGGCTCAACGGAGATGCCGAATTTCTGACGGGCCAAGACTACGCCGTCGGGCTTAGGGATCTCGGTCAAGACCAAGGTGGCTTCTCTTCGTGTCCCATCTCGGTCCAGGGCCATGGTCACTTCGTCGCCCGCACTCCCACCCAGCATGGCGATGTAGAAATCGATGTCGCGTCCGATCAAATGATCCTGAACGCCAAGCACTTGGTCCCCAACACGAACGCCGGCCTTGTCGGCGGGACTGTCACCGTCCACTTCAACCACCCGCGGCGACTCGAGGCCTTCAACCCGCATGCCTAGTTGAAACTGCTGCTTTGTGGTGACCGCATTATTGAGCATGTCCGGCAGCAACGACCGCAGCTGATTTACCGGTATGGCAAAACCGATGTTCTCAGCCCCAGCCCGAATAGCGGTGTTCACCCCGATCAACTCGCCCAGAATGTTCAACAACGGGCCTCCGCTGCTTCCAGGGTTGATGCTGGCATCGGTCTGGATCAGGTTTTCGTAGTTGGTGTCAGCCGAGTATTCAATACGTCGGTGCAGCGCACTGATAATTCCTGTGGTCACTGTATTGGCATAGCCCAGGGGGTTGCCGATTGCAACCACATCCTCACCGGTCATGAGATCATCGCTTCTGCCCATGGAAATTGGTTTGAGGGGATGATTCGGCTCGATCTTCAAAATGGCCAAGTCGTGAGCAGCATCGCTGACCACATGACGAGCATCGTACTCGTCCCCATTCGCGAAGGTCACTCGTAAGTCGATGGCCTGATCGACGACATGGGCATTGGTGACAATGTAGCCCGATTCGTGCATGACGAACCCGCTGCCGATACTGTGGACTTTCTGTTCGAGCTGGGGCATCCAGAACAGATCAAAATACTCGCGTCCCTGGAGCTTTACTCTCCCCGTGGCGGATATGTTTACCACGGAGTCTCGATTCTGCTCGAACACTTCTACCACGGGCGTCCGGCGAAGCGAGCGACCGTCCGGCCCGGCAGATACTCCCGCGCTGGCGATCAGGATCGCAACGGCTGCACTTACAGTTTTTGACAAGTGGCTTGGCATCATCAATTTCCAAAGGCCTCGCCCGATCTGCCGGCTGGGCTACATGCCCAGGTGCAAATAGAGAAGTAGCAAGGAATCATCGCCCCTTACTAACGACGTGCCCCAGCCCTGATTCCATTCACCTTCATTGGAGGAGGCGCTTGGTCTGGAAGCTGCCCAAGCGGCTGGGCTAGGTCGCTAAGCGTATCTGACATCAGGGCTGAGTCGGTCAGGCCAGCCAAGTGCTGATCAAAGAACGCAACGATTCGTTGGCTGTACTGCTCCGGCTGAACGATAGCGGATTGATTGTGCTTGGCCCCAGGAACGATCCAGAGGTATTTTGGATCAGTGGCGAGTCCGTAGAGCATCTGCGATTGCGACACCTGAATGAAACCGTCTTTTTCACCATGAATGAAGAACATGGGGACGTTCTTCAACCGGCGGATCGCCTTGCGTACAGAGGGAAACCGACATCCAAAGGTGCGGTGTACATCCCGCAAGAGCAACCAACGCAGAAATCGCCAGAAAGCAGGAGGATGGTTTTGGGCAACCACCCGGATCTTGGCGAAAATGGTCGCCCAGCGTTTCATGTGGCTCTCGAGGGTCGTATCTGTGGAGAAGGCGCCGTCGGTCAAAATAGCTTTTACCCCGGGAACATCGACAGCGGCCATTATGGCAGCACAGCCTCCCCGTGAAATGCCGAACAATCCGAGTTCGACGGGTAGGCCTTTGCGTTCCAAGTAATCCTTGGCAAAGGCAATAGCCCCCTCCATGTCAGCCTGTTCCCGATCCGATGCCCACTGTCTCGGTTTGTATCCTTCTTCGTTGGTCGATTGCCCGTGACCCCTGAAATCGAACGTCAGAACATCGTAACCAGCATCCAGAAGCGGTTTGCAATAACGCGCGCAACTATAGCCGTCGCTGGCGTACTCGTGGGCGAAAATGATGAATCCCCTGGGGGACTGTTGTGGATTCCCACTAACAATCATGCCCGACAAGCCATGTCCATCGAAGGAACGGAAATCGACGGGGACTCCCTCAACGCGTTCAAAATCGCGCGGGCTCATCGAAAACGGCAGGGGCATGTCATCCAGAATGTTCCGAATGATCTTGACGTACTTGCGCAGAATCATCGCCGGCACGATGTACAACACGCACAGGGTGCCCACCATGGCGAACAAGGCCCAGTTGCGCAGGAAGAATTCCACGAACCCCAGGGCCAGCAAATTCTGAGTCGTCCAATCCAAGGCGTGTCTTCCTACCGCCAAACCAAAATACAAGATGCCCGCAACAACATGACCGCTTCCTTGATTAATCTCCGTGGGCTATTCTAGTCTTCTATCCCCCCGCGGCAACGGAGTGGACAGAATCGCCTGACCCCCGACGTCAGTCTACGACGGTGCGGCAAAACGGGGGACTTGCCCGTTGAGCACGGCGATCACATCATCCACCACATCGTTCATCCGGGCCAGCCCCGCATCGGTTCGGGCTGCAATATGAGGCGAAAGCAGCAGATTCGGGGCAGATAGGAGCGGATGATTCGCCGGCGGCGGCTCTGGATCATGCACATCCAACGCTGCACCTCCGAGTTTTCCTTCGGTCAAGGCAGCTGCCAGGGCATGCGAATCGACCACCGGGCCTCGTGACGTGTTGATTATCTTCGCATGGGGTCGCAGGGTAGCCAGGACGCTGGCGTCCACCAAATGATGGGTCAACTCGGTAAGCGGCACGTGCAGAGAGACGATGTCAGCCTCAGCCCAGATACGCGGTTTCTCAGCGGGCGTCGCTTCAAAGTCGAGGCCTTCGATCGGCAGTAGATCATTGAACAAGACTCTCATGCCCAGTCCAGTCTGAGCGATTCGGCCAACCCGCCTGCCGATCTTGCCCATGCCGATGATGCCTAGCGTGAGGCTGCGGAGCTCGCGTCCCACCAGTGTTCGCCGGGCCTCTTTGAACCGTCCTTCGCGGAGCATGGATTGGCCCTTAGCGATGTGTCGTTCGAGGTTGATAATCAGCCCAATGGCAAACTCAGCCACCGAATCGCTGGCAGCGGCCGGCGTATAGACAACTTGGATGCTGTGCTTTCGGGCGGCGGCGAGGTCGATCTCTTCCAGCCCCACACCACCCCGGCCAATGACTTTCAGACTCGTCCCTGCCTCGATGACGGCCGCTGTCACTTTGGCATAGGAGCGAACGACCAACGCATCGGCGCCGGCGACTTCATCAATTAGCGTAGCTTCATTGGTCTTGGACAGAACACGGACGCGCCCGATTGATTTCAAGCGAGCGGTGGCTGACTCGTCAAGCGGATCAGATACTAGAATGTCGAACGTGTCCTTGGGCATAATGCGTGCAGACGATCATCAATCGAAGCACGCAGCACGTCAACTTGGAATCACTCGGTATCGCCAAGTCACCTGGCGGCTGAATCAACCTGCCTCTGCCAAACGAGCCTCGGGGTTTGCCTCAGAAGGCCCTGCCTCTTCGAGGGCTGACCTCACTGCCCCCGTAGTCAGGATGATGGGCAGCACGATCGGTTGATCTGGCTTGTTTGCAGGTATGACCACGTTCAAGGGCACAGCGTTGCCGCCGTAGCGTCGCATTTGGGCCAACATCCAATCGGGCTTCTTCGTGAAATCACCCTTGAGCGGAAAAATCTTCATCTCGTGCATCAAATTGCGGATGGCGTCGCGCTCCAACACAGCCTTCTTGTTCACTTGGCAGGTTGCACACCAGGCGGCCGTGAAATCTACATAGACCGTGTATCCCTCCTTCGCCAGATCGTCTTGCAGGTTTGCGGTGAGGAGGCGCCATGGAATCTCTAATTCCCACTCGGGGGAGGTTGGCGCAGGCGGGTTCTGCCCGCGGCCAATCGGCATAGCCGGGACTTTCTGACCCGGCTCATATAACCAGCCGAATGAAAACCACAGCCCGAGCAGGGCGACGCCTAGGCCACCTGCGTAAGTCATCAATCTGGTGCTCAGATGCCAATTCAGTTTGATGCGTCCGATCAGCCAGCACGCAAGCCCTACGAATGCGAGGAAGGCCACCGTGGCTACCACGCCGCCGGAGTCCATTAACGCGTCGAGAATCCAGAGCAACCACACCACCGTCGCCATCAAAACGAATCCCATGAACTGCTTGAAGGAGTCCATCCAAGCGCCCGGCCTGGGCATGAACTTCATCCAGCCGGGCTTTGCGGTCAGCAGTACATACGGGAAGGCCATGCCAACACCAACGGCAGTGAGGGCCAAGAAGATGATGGCGTCGGATTGGGTAAACGCAAAGGCCATGGCCGGGGCCAGTAGGGGAGCTGTGCAAGGCGTCGCCAAGAGTGTGGCTAGTACACCTTTGAGGAAGGCGCCCGGATAGCCTTCCTTGGCGGTCGCGCCGCTCAACTTGGCTGAGGCTGCTCCGGGGAGCGTTACCTCGAATACGCCGAACAAGCTCATGCCAAAGGCGAAGATGAGGGCGGTCATCCCAATCACAAATTCCGGGTGCGAAAACTGCCCGCCCCAACTCGCACCGGATGCTCCTTTGGTGATCACGGCAAAGATGGCCAGCGCCCAGAACGAAACCAAGATGCCCGTCGAGAAGGATAGGCCAAGGCGGAACACACGCCTTGGTTCCTCATCAGCCTGCTGAATGAAACTCAGGATCTTGATGGAGATGACCGGCAGCACACAAGGCATCACGTTGAGGATGAATCCACCCAGAAAGGCAAAGGCCAACATCATCGGCAAAGAAAGCGACGCGATCCCCGAAGAACTACTGCCTTCCTCAGCAGGGATTGCTCCAGGCGCCGCTGGTTTTTCGTCGTCAGGCTCAACACTTCCAGCCGCATCGACTTGCGCATCGGAGTCCGGCGATTTTCCTGTGCTTGCATCAGCCTGTGCAGTCTGCGCACCAGTCAGGCCCATCGTGGTTGACCAAGCTACACCCTCGGGCGGAGCGCATTGGCCTTTATCATTACAGGCCTGGTATTTCACGATGCCATGAAATGTCAGCGAGGTTCCGCTGGCGTCATCGTTGACTTTCTGGATCGGAATCTTGACCACGACTTCGCCGGAGTATTCGCTGATCTTGCTGCGGGTAGCCTTGTCCATCCGGTCATGGGCGGGCGGATAGACCAGCGACCCCAGCTCAATACCATCAAGCGGAGCAACCAGCACATCGGTCGGGATCAGGTAATCCTGGTAGGGCTGACTCGACTGGATGTGGAAGCCGCGAACGATCTTGAGGGCGACCTCGACCTCGAATGATCCACCGACCGCTATCGACTCAACCGATGGCGTAGCCGTGACCTTTAGGTGCTTTCCCTTGCCGTCTGGTTTGGGCAACTGGTCACGGGCCAGTTCAAACAGATCGACGTGGGTTGGTTTCCCATCGGCGTCGCCCGCGATCACCGGCAGCTTGACGGCCACCTCAGCCTTCTCCATCAGGCAAGTGCTCTTGCAAACCAGGGTGGTGACCGTGGCGGAGATCTCGATATTGCCGCCCGGCTTCAAGTCAACCGGCGCGGTGATCGCGGCGAGTAGCGCTGGTTCACCGCCAAGCACATAAGTGGTCAGTCTGAAATCCGTTGGCCCGGACACATACCGCCGGGGGACCGGAAAGCGAAGCTCGGCGACCTTGAAGCCGGGGGGCAGCTTCCACTTGACCTTGGGTGCGGCGCCGCTTTCTCCGGGATTGATCCAATAGATGTGCCAGTCATCTGCCACCTCGTACGCCAGGGCGACGTCGAAGGTGTCTCCCGGTTTGATGTTCTGGACCGAAGAGAGGAGCCGCACCGGCGCTTTGGACCCCTTGCCGGCTGGCTGAGCCCATGCCCGTCCACCGCTGACCGCCCCGATCCAGGCGGCCAGTGCCACCGCGATTGTCCATTTCCGCTGCCACTTCATGCTGGTTTTAGCCTCCGCTCTGCTGTTCGATCGGGAACATCCCGACCCCCCATTCCATCCCATCCAGGCCTCATGGACAAGTAACAATCTATTCACAATCGACCCGCAGCCGGGAGCACCGGTTCTCGCCTTGCAGAGCCGTCCAACCGAAGGAAGGTCGGGGCTGAGTTTGAACTCCCCTGGCGGCCTTATTGTTCCAACCGATTCGCTTGACAGCCGCTGCAGGCGTTTTATACTGGTGGCCGTCGCGCAGGTATTTCGTCTGTAAGTTCTTTCTTGACAATGAACTACGGCCGTGCATCGGACTTGCGGGACGATAAATCGCAGCAGTGTCTGTTTTGGTGTTGACGCTGGTCGCGCAATCCTTGAAAGGAGACGTCAAGAACTTCGATCTGCGGCGTGCCGCGGGATGATCGGTTTGACTTGATCGGCACCCATATTCTGGAAGTGGAATCGCCAGATTTTTTCTTGGCGAAGTCAGAATGTGGTGTCGTTGGTCCAAGATACTTTTCGGTTGGTTGTTGTGCTCATGACAGATTCATTGCAAAGCAGCCCCAATGGGCTGGGAGGCGAAGACGTAAGACGCTAGTTGTCTGCCCCCATCCTTCAACTGCTGCCGCCTGCGGAGTCTTGCCTGAGTGCGATGCACTTCCCAAGAGCTGGTCGTCCCCCGCTCGGGATGTTCCAAGGCTGATCCCGGCGCGTTCAAATCGAAACATTGCGTAGCTCTTCTGACTGCCAATCGGCTTTCGGCCACTGGATTGTGAGTCGGCGCAGGCGGATCTCGAAGGTGTGTTCGAGAGCTACGAATCGGACCTGTCTAGAGCAGAATCGAGTAAGAGCCTTTGCGGCCGGTGCTTCCGGCATACTGATCGGTCGATCGACATCGACCTCCGGAATCAGCCACGGCGGTTATCCGCCACGCCCGCGAAGTTGTGATACACGTTATGGGAAATGCCAACCATGTTTACGAACCTTTTCCTCCCACTCGCCCAGAGTCCGGGGTGGCTCTCGCCCGCACTGCTAGGCCTGATGATCGGCACCCCGCTTGGTGTGTTGGGCATGTGGATTCGGTCCTACATTCAGCGGGGTCAGCTTGAACAACTGTCTCGACGAATCAAGGAGGACGCTGAGAAGGCCGCTGAAAATATTACCAAGGCTGCAGAGTTAGATTCCAAAGCAGAGTACTCCAAGTGGCAGGACGTATTCCAAAAGGAAACTGCCGAGACCCGCACGGAGCTTAAGGAGCAGGAGAAGCGGGTCACCAAACGCGAAGACAACTTGGAAGGAAAGCTCGACACTCTTTCGACCAAGGAACGGAATCTCGAACGCAGGGTCGAGCAACTAGACAAGCGCGACGCAGCCGTTGAGGTCAAAGAGCAAGAGGTCACAGGCCTATTGCGCGAGCAGCAGGACAAGCTACTCGACATCTCAGGGATGAGCGCCGACCAGGCCAAGCAGCAGCTATTCTCTAACCTCGAAGACCAACTAGAGGGCGAGATGGCTGTCATGGTCGACAAGTCGGTCTCGGAGGCGAAAGACACCGCCGCTTCCAAAGTGCAGGACATCCTGGTGACTGCGATCCAACGCTATGCGGGCGAGCACACCTGCGACACCACTGTCTCAACGGTGGATATCCCCTCGGACGACATGAAGGGCCGCGTCATCGGGCGCGAGGGCCGCAACATCCGCGCTTTCGAGAAGGCCACCGGCGTTGATGTTATCGTCGATGACACGCCCGGCGTGGTCGTGGTCAGCGCCTTTGACCCCATTCGCCGAGAAGTTGCCCGCCGCTCACTCGAACGCCTCATCCAGGATGGCCGCATCCATCCAGGCCGCATCGAAGAAATCGTGATCAACACGGGAAAAGAGCTGGAGAAGGAAGTTCTAGAAATTGGCAAGCGGGCCTCGGTCGACGCGAACGTTCCCGGTTTGCACCGTAAGATTTTGGATCTGCTTGGTAGGCTAAGGTACCGCACCAGCTACGGGCAAAACGTCCTTCAGCACAGCATCGAAGTGGCCTATCTCTGTCAAATCATGGCCGATGAACTCGGGCTTGACGGACGCCTTGCTCGCCGATGTGGTCTGCTGCACGACATCGGCAAAGCCGTCGATCACGAAGTGGAAGGTGGCCATCCCAAAATTGGGGCCGACATTTGCAAGCGACTGAATGAGGGCCCCGAGGTTCTCAATGCCATTGCCGGGCACCATGGCGACATCGAGGCGACAAGCCCCTACACGCCCTTGGTAATGGCCGGCGATGCGATCAGTGCGTCAAGGCCTGGCGGGCGCCGCGAGTCGCTGGAACGCTACATCAAACGTCTCGAACAACTAGAGGGCATCGCCACCGAACAGAACGGCGTCAAACAAGCCTATGCAATCCAGGCTGGGCGAGAAATTCGTGTGATCGTCGATTCTAACCGGGCAAGCGATTCAGTGGCGGCCAAGATTGCCAGAGACATCGCCAAGCGCGTCGAAGAAGAGATGACCTACCCTGGCGAAATCAAGGTGACGGTGCTCCGCGAGATGCGAGCCGTCGAGTACGCCAGATGATCCGATCTCGCTTTTCAACCAAGGGCTGGCGTCGGTCGGCTACGGCTGGCCATGATTCCTTGCCGGAGGATTTCGTCTTCGGCGTCGCTCCATCTTTGGTTGATGGGGCGCCACAGTGATCAGACTGCTCTGCGTTGGTGACGTTGTGGGATCCCCGGGTAGGCGGGTCTTGGCTGAGGCATTGCCTGAACTCAAGGCATCGCACGACCTCGACTGCACTATCGTCAACGCAGAGAATATCGCCTCGGGAAGCGGTATGACGCCCGCCCTCTATCGCAAAGTGGTTGGCTACGGTGTTGATCTGATCACCATGGGTGACCACATCTATCGCCGCAAAGAGATCATTCCGATCCTTGATCAGGCTGAGAACATCGTTAGGCCGATCAACTTCCCACCGGGCGCGCCGGGCAAGGAATTTGCCCTGTACACCACTGAGGCGGGCAGCCGGGTGGCGGTGGTGTCGGTCATAGGGCGTCTGTTCATGAACGTTCAGGCAGATTGCCCATTCCGAGCCATGGATCGAGTCCTGAAACTCATCCCATCAGATGTGAAGATCATCATCGTCGACATGCACGCAGAAGCCACTTCAGAGAAAATTGCCATGGGCTGGCACTTGGATGGCCGGGCCAGTCTGCTGTTCGGTACGCATACCCACGTCTCAACCGGCGACGAACGAATCTTGCCCAACGGGACCGCCTACATCACCGACCTGGGCATGACCGGTCCGTATGATTCGGTCTTGGGGCGCATGAAGGATCGGGTTTTGAGTGCGTTTATCACCGGTGTACCTACGCCGTTCCATGTAGCCGACGGCGATCCTCGGCTTTGCGGCGTGGTGGTGGAAGTGGACCCCGATACAGGCAAGGCGTCATCCATCGAAAGAGTCCGCTTCGAAGGAAGTGTTGATTCAGAAGATTCGCAAGCACGCCCATAGCTGCGGAATCTTGCCGGCGATCCTTTGACCCATCAAACCACTTCGTAAGTCATCCAACTTCCTAAGAATGTGGCACCGGTTCGATGCTGCAGGACATGCTGCCGGCTGACCTGCCGAGCCGCCAGTCTAGGCCATAGGCGTGGATCTGGTCGCGTTTGAATTCGGCTCGTTCCATGGTTGTGGTGTCTACAACTGCTCGCCCGGTGGTGTCTACTTCGACGGCCAATGCATAAGCATGCGGTATATCATAGCCAAACAGCTTGCGCAATAGCCCCACCACATAGTCGTAGGTGTGGTCGTCATCATCATGCAAGATGACGTGGTATGGAGGTTGGCGTTTCGGCCTCCGATCAGAAGAGAGGCTGCGTTGCCGGGCATCGCTCTTGTCTGTTTTTTCTGCTATTGCCGTCATTTGCCCCATGGCTTGATTATCTCCGACGCCTCGATTCCCTGTGTACAGCGCTGAACCAAGCCAAATTTGCTGCCTCTCTTGGCGAAGAGGCGGCGGCTTTGCTCAACCAAGTCTTCCCCTGCTTTCACTTGATGACTGTACAGCAGATTTTTGGCTAAGCAACCCCTCTACACCCTCTGCGAGCCGGGAGTATGGCGACCCCCCTAGCCTTGACCGTCACTGAGCGCAAGTATGGATTGGCAGGAATCGATGGAAGAAGTTGTCATTTTGATCTGCTCGGCAAAACGAGGTGTTGCAATATCCGGGCGTTTGCGGCATAACGGATGCTAATATCGGGTTTACGGAGAACCAAATATGTTGACGACGACATCGACGTACGCCATGATCGCCATGACCACCATGGCGCGCAATGCCTCAAGGTTGCCAATGACCGCCAAGGAATTGGCTGAGCTGGGCGACATTCCCACCAATTACCTTTCCAAGATTATGCGACAGCTGGTGAGGGCTGAACTAATCGGCGGCTCACGAGGCATCGGTGGCGGATTCCGTTTTGTCAGGCCGCCGTCCCAGATCAAGCTCTCCGAAATTGTGGACTTGTTTGAAGAGGTGGAGAGGCCTCGCGTTTGCCCGTTTGGCAAAGGCACTTGCAACGATGACGATCCCTGCAATGTTCACAAGTCTTGGGGCGGGATACGCAATAACTTCATAGCTGTTCTCTCGCGCACCTCGCTGGCTAAGGCAGCCCGTGACACGGGGAAGGTCGCCAAACGTGGCGTGGCTAAGAACTCATCGAAGAAGAAAACCGCGCCCAAGAAAAAGACGCGCCGCTAACCCCATCTGCCACCAAGGACATTACAGCAAGACCAAATGGACTTGGCCGGTGCGCGTCTCGAACTGCGCACAGCTATGATCGGGCAGAATCGGATCCTTCAAAGAGAGGCGTCGCGACATGGAGCAAGTGGTGGATGATCCGGGCAGTCACACCCCAGATGTCACCGGCCGGCGCAGGGAAGACCAGCCGTGGCCCGATTTGCTCGGCATCCTTACACGCAAAGTCGTTAGATAGGCTGTGTTGCCATAAGTCGATAAGCGGCAGCTCGAAGACCTCAGCCACCTCGGCTGCATTCGGCGTCGGGCAGGTCAGCCCGGCCCATTCACCGACGAATGCATTCAAGCTCACAAATCCGGTCAGCGTCATGAATTGTCCCAGGACGCTTGTGTGCGAGATCGCCTCTTGGGCGACTCCAATCTCCTCATTAACTTCGCGAAACGCAGCTGCCAACGCATCTGCGTCCGTTGGCTCGATATGGCCTCCCGGGAGGGCAAAGTGGCCAGCCCAGGGACCAGCCCCGTCGGCCCGGCGGATCAGAACGATGTTGGTCTGTTGCCTCTGGACCAGAAGAACAAATACCGCAGATTGAACAGCCACGACCGAAGAGTCGATGGCAGGTTCGGGCTTCGATTCGATCAATGTCTGCAATCGGGCTATGTCGAGGATCATCGCTGGCTCGCCGCCTTGCTCACAGCCCACCCCAGGTGTTCAAAATCAGTGACTCACGCCCAAGCCTTGTCCTTACAACATGCAGACATCTTGAATTGAGTGCCCGGTCTGGCGGGCTACGCTGATGGTGCTCGAAGGCGCCGCTGCTTTGCCAGGCTTGAAGAGAAGCAGCCGGTCCCGCAGCTCATTCGTGGCCACGATCCAGTCCGGGGCGACCTCTACCCGTCGAATCGTCTGCCCACCCGCTTCGTATCGACACCCGAAAGTATCCCCCATGACCCGGGCGTGGACAGCCGTGGTCGTGTCGGTGAATAGCAATCGCGATATACCTCCGGCAGTCACCGTGTGCAGTGACTCAGCCGGGCGACGGCTGCCGGCATGGATAATCTCAGCCTTGGCGTCCCCGTCCTGGGGCCAGCGAAGAATCTGGCCCTCGGCATTGCCCGCATACAGGCTTGTCGGCGTCGGACAGATGGCGGTGATCAGTGAATTGCTCCCCCGATAGACCCGGACGCTCGATTCGGTCGGATCATTGGCTTCAAGAGCAAGTACATCCTGATCGATCGAACAGAAAATCCTCCCATCGAAGACCTGGGCACCACGAACAGCCCGGGCTGACTCGGTCAGGCCGGGCAGTAGCGACTGCGGAACTTCAGGACTACTTCGCTCCCAACAAACCAGCCCCATTTCAGAATGCGTGGCATAGATGCGATCTGCTGTAGCAGCCGCAGAGTTAAACCCGCCGCGGACATCCACATCCAGGGCCAGCGCGTAGCTGGTAATGACTGGCTCGTCTTGGTCAATCACTTCGTAGACGCCGCGGGCCGCTCCAGCCAGCAGGCAGTTCAAACCGGCGTCATTCTTGCTCGCACGCACCGAGCGCACCAACCCTACAGCGCCATCCATGGACACCCGTCGGGCCGGGCTTTCGGCAGAATCTGGAGCGTAGTAAAGCAACTCGTTCCCCGCAGCGACCACGATCCAGCGAGTCAACGACTCGCGCCCTGAGGCGGCGAAGAGGGCTTCATAGATCTGCCCGCGCTGAGATTCGGAGAAGCTCCGCACCAGATCAGGCATCTCGACGTCCGGCGACTCATCGGACAACTGCTTGAGTCGGCCCAACAACTCCTCGACCTCGGCAAGGTGCTCTTGGCGGGCGTCCGACAACGCGCTGTTGAGCTGCTGCTCGACTGCGTGCTCGTGTTTCTTGCGAACGGCCTGTTCTTCAATCCGGCGAACTTGATCGAAGGCCGTCGATGCGAATTGAACCGTGGGCTGATCCTCGACGAGCAATCCTGCCTCAAAGCACGGACCAGCCACAGCCTCGGCTATGGCGTTTTGGATGTCGTCGCCGCCCCGAGCGAGAGACTCGATGGTTCGATCATGAGATAGCCGCACGACTGCGTTGCGGATTGTTGGTTCCAGGTGCTCTTGGAGGTCGAGACGATTGGCCAGGCGTTTGCTGCCGATCAGTTGGTCGCCCAAACTCATCAATTCGCCGCGATCTCCGGATGGTCGAACGCGAAGCCCAACGTGCACCTCAGCCTGGAAATGGTCCGATGTATTGACTCGCTCGAAAGTCCAGGAGAGGTTGATCGGCGCCGTGCGCACAAACAGCACAGCCGATACGCCCTCACCATCCAACTCGTTGCCCGGGGGGCAGACCACTTGGCCTGCGCCGTTTCGTGTAACCAGGGCGGTTACGTCGGGCGGCAGGGTTATCCGCCGATTCAATAAACTGAATATCTCCGCGTCATCGACCAAGGCGGCGACCGCTTCAGGAGAAGCGAAGAACTTGGTGGGGTCAAATTTGCTAGATGCCATGGATCACCTCCAGCCGGCCTCAAGTGACCAACACTCGACTGGGCCTATTTTCCGGTTTCTTCAAATCGCTCATAACGAGCGAGGTCTGCTTCGTGTACGGATCGAGCCGTATCCTCAATCACTGAGCGTAAGTCTCTCATCGAAATCGGGCGAGGTTCCTGGCCGGCGACTGATTCCATAAACGGAATGGTAGCTGCCCGCTGGCAGACGTTCCGGATGTCTGCTCCGCTATAACCTTCCAACTGGTCGCACAACTCGCCCAAGTCCATGTCATCGGCCACCGGCCTGTCGCCCAAATGGATCTCCAGCAGCTTGAACCGGGCCGGGGCGTCGGGGAGTCCAACGTACACCTTGGCGTCCAATCGACCGGGGCGCAACATCGCTTCGTCCAACATCCACGGCTTGTTGGTCGCCCCTACAAATAATAGGGCCCGACCATCCTTGCGATCAAAGCCTTCCAGCTCTTGAAGGATCTGGGGTACAACTCTTTGCATTACGGTGCTGCCACCACTTTTACGGCGGGGCACCAATGCCTCCACCTCATCAATGAAAATGACGGCTTTTTCCTCTGCCTTGGCGGCTTCAAACAGCTTGCGGATGTTTTGCTCAGCCTCGCCCACCCATTTGCTCAGTACCTGGGCGGGCGAAATCAGGAAGAAAGTAGCCCCGATTTCGTGAGCGATCGCCTTGGCCATCATGGTCTTGCCGGTGCCGGGCGGGCCGTACAACAAGACACCTCCGCCGATGGCGATGCCGTACTTGTGGGCCAACTCTGGATGGGCGAATGGGTAAATCATCTTCAAGCGGATGTCCTGCTTAACATCCTCCAGCCCGGCGATGTCATCGAAACCAATGTTTGGTTTGTCCTTGACCACCCAGTCCGAGGTATTCGCCCCAGAATCATCCTCTTTCTCACTGGCTAGCCCCTTGCCCGAACGAGTCTTCCCTTTGCGGGCCTGGCAATCCTTGGCAAGGTCAATCAATTCAGCTGCGATCTCCTCATGCTGCCGCCTCGCCTCTGGTGACTTGGTACCTTGAGCCAACTCAACCATGCACTCTGCGGCTTCGACCAGGTAGCTCCGGGCGGTCACGTAGTCGCCGCTCTTGTATGCGGTGACACCCTTGCCTTTTAGTCGCTCAAATGTCGCAAATGAAACTGCCATCGATACTCGCTCTGTTCTTTCTCAAGACCCTTAGGTCATCGCCCGATTTCCTGCATCGGCGGCCCCGAGTCGTTCTCAGCAGAGACGATCTGCCACAAGTTTCTAAACGCCTCAGCCTCAAGTCCAGCCGGCAATTTCGGCGGCTTGGTGGTCAAGAATACGGGACAGTCACCGCACTCGGCCAGCAAGTCGGGAATCCGCTTGACCGAGTCAGCCACGATACGAAGATCATCCCGCCGGGCGACCTCCTCTTGAACGTACCACAAGGGAACAGCCGTTGCCCACTGAGCGCAAATCATGGCGTCGGCCGGAAGAGTGGCTAGATCGACTGCACTGACGAATGCCGTCGCGTCCGGCTCCAACCCTGCGTTGGATCGCCCCGGGGCATCGAACAGCGTCCAAATAGCCAACCCCACGAATAAGACCATTGAAACCGCCGTTCGGTTTGCTCCCTCCCGAAACGGCCACACGGCTGCAATGAGTACGCCGCTGAGAACCATGCACGCCCAGAGCAAGGGCAGCAGATCGGCGGCTGCCCCGTGAACGCGGTACATGCCGATGAACACCAGTGGCTGAACGATCATGCCTGCCAACAAGCATGCCGCCGCCGTTGACCGACGCCAGGTAAGTAGGAGGGCCAACAAGACGAGCACGAACGCGGAAATCATAATTGGCATCCAGTCCAAATCGAGTTGGCCTCGAAGCCAGCGGAACTTGGATCGCAGGCTTGACCAGTCGCTGCCCATCAAGTGCCGAAACTGGGCACCACTGGCTTGCCAAACGACTCGCTCGATCTTGGCTGACACGCCGGCGTCCGCTTCGGGCAACGCCTGCCACGTCTGGTTGTGTTGTTCGATGTAGTTGTAAGCCGCCCCAGGCGCATCTTGCAGATAGAGGAAACCGAATGCATAACCAAACGGAATGGCTGTGCATGTTCCAGCCAGCAGCAGCCCTTTGACCTGTTGAACCTTCCTCAGCGAGGGCACCTTCTTCGCCAAGAAGTAGGCGGCCACGATGAAAGGCCAAGCGATTGCGGTGGCTGGCCTCGTCGCCGAGATCATCCCCAGCAACAGGGCGGCCAGCAACAAGTCGACCCTTCTGGTGGTCCGCGTATACTTGAACAACAGGTAAACCGAACCTGCAAACAGGGCCAACGAAGGGCCGTAAACTTCCGGGCCAAGCAGATTCTGCCAAATCCGATATTGGGCGCTCCAAATCAGCGCTGACGCCGCCGCCAAGTAGGCGGGCACGCCCAGTCGAATCTGAAACAAGATCGCCAGCCCCAGCGTTGCGAGAACCGAAGCCCAGCAGCCAAGGGTTACCCCCCATGGAGGGTCGAGGCCCGGAATCAGGGTCAGCAGAAATCCCAGAGAAACCAAGATTGGATAACCCGGCGGATGGGCGATGCCCAGCGTAGCCGACGCTAACTGCAAGTCTCCGGCGTCGCCGAAACAAATTCCGCGAGGCAGTCGAGACCAAGTCACGACGCCCACCAGAACAAGGGCCACCAAAATGGGAATCCACGGTCTCCATCCTAACCTCGGCCAATTCTCAAAAGCGTTCGATTGCTGCGGCTTGGATTGCATGCAGAAACACTTTGCAGCTTGATTCAGCGACCATGCTTCAGTCTTCATGCGACAGGCGACTTACTTCTGCTTCTCGCCCTCGCGTTTCAACGAATCGAGTTCCGCACGCAGGCCTTCCAATCTGCCCAATTCCTTTTGATGCTCAGCCTCAGTCTCCGCGTCGATCATGCGGTCGATTTCCTCGTCGCTGAGTGCATCAGAGGAAGCCATTTCCACATCCTGGGCAGCGATGTCTTCCACACTGTCCAGGAAGAGATCCATCCGCTCCTCCATGGATTGAGACTGGGCCATCGCTTTTTCCCATTCGCCCTGGGTCTTGACCAAATCGGTCGCCCCGAACATCCGACCAATCTCGGCGGCCATGGTTCCCATCGCCTGGGTAAAGTCAGCCGACGCCTCTGCCTGTCGCTTGATCAGCAAGGCGTTCTTGACGGTCAACAGTTGCCGCTCAAGCATCTTGCGGATGGTGGCTGTCTTCTTGAGCGAATTGCGAATGAACGCATATTGACTCGTGTCGCCGATCTTCTTGGCGTGTTGGGCGTTCTTGATGAACTCATCTTGAAACTTGCCCTGTTCGCGAATGGACTTCTCGATCCGCCTGATGCCCTGGCGAACCTTGATGTCACGTTCGATTCGGCGTTCTTCTTCTGATTTAAACAATCCCATCGGTCGTAATCCTGTCGAACATCCTTAGCCAAGTAATCTTCTTACCCAACTCTCGCAAGCCGCAACGCTCCTATGATGCCCGTCAAACCGGCAAATACCAGCAACAGCGATCGCGTTGACTTGTTGGCCAGTGGATGATCGGGCCAATCTTCTTGGTTCAACGCCTGACTTAACTGCCAGGCTAGCACGAAGCATCCACATGCAGCGAAGTCAACCACAAAATATTCCAGGCGGATCGCCGCTATCGCTAAAGCCCCACCCACGAAGGCCATGATCATGCCCAACATCGGAGACGGCTTTTCTTCCTCGCCGGCCTCTTCTTGCCCCAGCTGCTCTTCTTGCTGTTCAGGCTGAGTGTCCACCGCTTTATTCCTCCGCAGCCTGTTGTTCGCGGACTCGGCGGTCTGCTTCGTCAAAGGCTTCGGATTGATCGCTGATCATCCCTGTATCCATCCTGTCCCACACGTCCATCACGGTTTGGCCTGCTTGGCTGAGGGCTGCGATGCCTTCATCCATCTCGCCGCCGATAGCCAGCACGTCGTCCAGTCGCTGCTGGTACATGTCAGCCTTGATGGCGTCATTTTCGATCAGCTTCCCCAGCTTCAAAATATCCTTCTCGCTGATCAACCCCAGCTTCGAGCCGGTTGCCTTGGCCCGGTCGGCGTTCTCCCTCAGCATCCGCAGTCTCGACACGGTCAACATCTCTTTGCTGCGGATATTCAACTGCCGGGCCATCATCAGCTGTTCGGTGGTCTTTAGCTCAAACTCCTGGGCCAAGATGCGGCGCACTTCGGGAATTTTTTCCGAAACACCTTTCTCGAATAGCTCCTGCTTACCCGTAGCCAACTTGGTGATGCGGTTCACCAAACGATTCCGCTCTTTCTCCAGCAGCAGCTCCTGACGTCGGAGTTCCGAGCGGGTCATATCCGACAACGGCTTCTTGCGCTTGGTGAACCAATCGAATAAGGACAGCATAGATTCTGTTCAATCCATCAATACCAAAAGCATTTCGCCGCCGTTGGTGTGTTCCACGATGAGCCGCAGACCGATTCTACGCGCCTTCTGGATCTGCTGTAGGCGGCTTTTCAGGAGCAGAAGATTCCGGCTTTTCCGGCTCGAAGGTCACGTTTCTGGATTGCTCCTCCGGTGCGGCCGGTGCACGCGCTGGCGGCTCCTTCGCAACCCGGGCGGCAGGAGCTTCTTGAGCAGTTTCAACCTCATCGAATTCCTTGAGGATAGCCAACTCTTCATCGTTGCTCATCACTTCACCAAGGCCTGCCTCAAGACTGCCCACCATATCCGCGTCGGCCTTTAGACTCTCTAGCATCTCCTCGGCGTGGACGGCGTTCTCGGTCAGCTCTTCTGTATCGGGCAGCTGAGCCATTTCGCCTTGTTGGATCAACGTCAGGTTATGAATGTTGGTGCTCAAAATGTTGATCTGCTGATTGAGCATGTTGGCCGTCGTATTTTGCCGACCTATGTCCTTGCGCAATTGGGCCAATTGGCTGGCCAATCGGCGCTTTACCACCGACGAGGTGGTACTCTTGCCGTCATCTAGCATTTTGGCTTCTTTGACTTCCAACTTGCCGATGTCTTCATAGATGCGGTCTCGCCGTTGGCTCAACCCCGCGCGGCGTTCAGCCAGCATGTTTATCTTTTCGGCTTCGTCACCCTCTTTGGCGAACAGCGACCGAATCCGATCTACCATATTCATCGATGCTTTCTCCTGCGTCGAAGCGGCTGCGCCGCGGTACATCAACAACGCGCCGGATTTCTTTGTCAACCTCAACTCCGAATCACCCTGCGCTATTTGTTCAAATGCCTGGTTCACCATGGGGACAGCCAAGCCCAAGTGCTCCGCCACGCCTTCGGCATCGAGCCCACCGAGCAGGAGATCCGCACCACGCCGCTCAATCTCCTTTACGACTCGCTGGCTCTTCTGGGCAACGTCCTCGGGATCAAACATAGCCAACACTTGCGGTGGGGCGTCGTCCGTCGTTCCCGATACCTTCCAGCCGCCGTCAGCCGCAGGCTCGATGAGGACCAGCGTCAGGTTGGGCATGTCCAGCCGGGCGGTGCGGGCTTCCTCTGAAAACCCGCTCGGGCTGCACACGCCGACCACATGGGGCACCTTGGCATCACCGACCAGCGAACGCACATGCTCTGCAAGTTCCCCCAAGCCGACGGGCGGCATCGATGATTCATTGCCAGCCGCCAAGTGATCCAAGGGGGCTAACGCGGACGCAATCGCTGCACCCGTCCGCCGCTTCCCGAAGAACCAACGCCGCTCGAAACCCGTAACAGCCAGCCGGCGATTTCTTGGCATCTGCTTGAGCAGGGCGCGGTCATGGCGCCGGTGGCGGGCCATCATAGCCCGCAGCGGGAGTTCCTCGTCATGACGCGCTGTCTGCCAGATAGATCCACGAAGCAAACCGCCCTTGGCTCGCTCGATGTTGGCTTCCACGCCGGAGAGAAACTCGGTCTCGATCTGTAATGCCCGCTCGGCGTCACTCATTCCTTCATTCGTTCCGAACTTAGTCCGCTCTGACCAGACAACGACTCGCCGCAACGAGCACAGTAGTTCGCCCCCGCCCGATTGCCAAAGCGACATTCATCACTTGAGCATCGCCGCGTGGCTAGCGTGCCTGAACTCGTTTTGGGCCGCTGGGCATTCTTACTCGCACTCGATCTCGAGCCCATCACCTCGACGAGTCCGATGACAACCGCAAGCCCGACGCCAGCTACGCCAACGAGCACGGCCAGAATGATCAACGATTCGCCGGCGATGGCCATAGGATCCCCACACCAATTCTAAACAGCCTCAGACCGCAACTTAGCCCCGCAGAAGATGCAGTACAGATCTTCGCTATGCACGAACGCCCGGCAAGAAGCACACCGCGGGATTTCAGCAGCGATCTGATGCCCACAGTGAATGCAAAACTGATCGCCGCCACCAACCACACCCTTGCACGAAGTACAGCGATGACGACCGCTGACCCTCTGAGCATCCGTTGGCGTGACTGCCTGCGGAATCGGCGGCGGCGACTTCTGCCGACCACCGGCTTCGATCATGTCCAACATCTCTTGGGCCGACGCCAACCGCCGATCCAGGCGGGTATAGCTTCGTCGAAAAGTCTCGTCCAGGCTCTTGGGCACGTCAGAACGAAGGGATCCGGGCAACTCCGTACCGCTAGGCCGTTCACCCATCAACAATTCAAACAGCACAATGCTACAAGAATAAAGGTCGCTCCGGGCATCAACCTCGCCACCTTGCTTCTGCTCGGGGGCCATGTAGGCGATGGTGCCTGAGATGTCGTTTCCATCTTCGGTCAGCATGCTTCCTGACTGCATGATCGAGACCGTGGTCATGTCGCCTGTCCGACCCAACCCGAAGTCGGTCACCTTGACCGCCTTAGCCGAAACAGTGGCGATCTGATCCAGGGGATGCTGGATCAAAATGTTGGCCGGTTTGATGTCGCGATGAATCAAGCCCGAACCGTGAGCGGCCGTCAAGGCATCGAGCAATCCACACATGATCTCAACGACGGCTGGTATGGGCAGGCCAGTGGCATTGGCATCGATCACCTGCCGCAGCGAAGGGCCGTCAACATATTCCATGATCAGGTATGGCGGATCCGCATAGGGGTCCAAATCGACGGCCCGGACGATGTTCGGATGTTTCAAGCCATGAATGGCAACCCCCTCGCGCTGCAGGTTGCGCACATACTGAGGATCGGTCGGAACCTTGATAGCCACATGCTTATCGAACATGTGATGGCGAGCCCGCCAAACTTGACCAAAGCTGCCCTGGCCCACCTGCTCTTCGAGCAGGTAGTTGTTAATTCGATCTCCGATTTGGGGGCTTGACATGACCCACCTTCTCCAAACGAACAGCGCGGGGAATTAGAATTCGTCGCATCGGTCGGCCTGATAGTCGCAGACCAGGAAATTATAAACCCCTGCCGACAGAAATCCAAGCAATAGCACGATCCAGGTCAAGGTATTATGCCCGCCTGCGCCTCCGGCCAAGAACAGGGCGACCCCAACATCGACGGCCAGATAGCCTGCCAACATCAGGCCGGCAGCGAGGTTCGATTCCTTCTTCATCACCCAGGGTGGGACAAAGAACAGTGCCCAAGGCCAAACTACCACAAAGCCCAGCCAAGCCAACACATACTTGATGACCAGCCAAATAGACTGCAGTTGCTCTGGGTGCCGCCAGAACCAAATGATGCCACCGGCAGAGGCCACCACCAGCACCGCGGTCAAAACCTTGCCGCCAACGTATTTCCCGATGCTTTCCCACATCATGCTCATCCCTCAGCCACAGGCTGACTTAGCGACATCCATCCACCATGAATGTACCGCATTCGTTGCTCAGGGGCGATTACAATTGACCAAAAGGAATCGAATCGCAGCCGCCCAACCCAAGCAGGCCGCTTACGCGCGCACCGTCTTCTATGGCGCAGAGGCTTGCACACCTGGGTATTCGTAAGAACTGCTCCGATATTGGGAGAATCAGACTTGGGCACCGGCCATGACGATGCGATTCTTGCCTTGATCCTTGGCCTTGTACATCGCCCGATCCGCTGCCTGCAGCAATTGACTGGGGGAGCTTGCACCGGATTCGGTCGTGCTTGCCACCCCGGCACTAATGCCGAGGGTGACCCGCGGCCACTGCTCTGCCAGGTCAATCGCAAACTTATCGGCAATGCGACTGGCGAGGATTTGGGCTCGGTCGCTGGAGGTGTGGGGCAGGAGAATGATGAATTCATCGCCCCCAAACCGGGCGGCTAAATCGGCAGCCCGAAGCTGGCTGGAAATGGTCGTCGCCATGGTGATCAGAACCTCGTCGCCAACTTGGTGTCCAAACTTGTCGTTGACCCCCTTGAAGTCATCAAGGTCAATCATCAGACATGACAAGTCTGCACCATAGCGAGTTGCCTCAGAGAATCGATGGTCCATGACTTCGCTAAGATGGCGCCGATTGTACAGGCCTGTCAACGGCTCACGTACGGCAAGCTCGTTCAGCTGTCGAGTTCGGTATTGAACACGGTTTTCCAAGTCCGCATTCATGGTGACGATTTGTTGGTGCTTACGGTGCAACTCGTCGGCCATGACGTTGAACGCTGAAGCCAAGTCTCCGATCTCGTCGTTGCGGCGGACCTTGCTCCGTGCAGAATAGTCGCCGTGTGCAAAGCGCCGCACAGCCGAAGAAACTTCTTTGATGGGCACGACCGCAAATCGAACAACCAAGAAAGCAAGCGGAATGGTGCCAGCCAAGATGGCGATCATGATCCCAGAAACTAAATCGACAGACGAGGCCAAGTCATGCATGGTTTGATCGACATTCAATCCCAACTGAACGTAGCCGAGCAGGGGTTTGACATTCTCGTCGATTGAACCTGCGAAGCTAATCGGATACGTTACCCGGAAATGGGCCGGGCCGCCGGATGAACGGTCCACGAATATGGGCCTGCCAACAACGTCATCCTGCGGAATGGACTTGGGATCACTCATCTTGCCCAAGAACCCATCAACACCGGCCAATCGCGTTCCATCCGTGTTGGTAAAGCGTACAAAAACGATCGGATCACCGTCGCAAAACTCGTCGGCCAGCCATTGCAGCATGGAGTGGTCTCCCCGCAGCAATGATTCGGTAGCTCCCTTGGACAAGAGTGAGGCAAGCTGGGAACACTCTTCGCGGGCCTGCTGATTTGCGGTATGGCTGACCACTTCCACTACGACGATGCCAATCATCGCAGCCAGGGAGAGCATCAGGGCTAGAACCAGGAGCGTGAATCGCAACTGCAGCCCGACCCCGCCGCCACTCTCCGACCTGAAAGGCGGGGCTTGAGGTGTCTGTGTGTCGATTGGCTCTGTCATCACCCAAGACCTACTGGGGACATTACCCCATTACCCTAACCATACGATACGCACAGCCGTTGCAAGCGAAACGAGTTTCGCTCACGCGGTCGCCAACAGCGTGCATAGTCCAGATTCGTTATCGGAAAGAGTGAACACTGTCTGAAGGGCAGGGCGGGTGCCAACGGCTATGAATATCGTTGGGGAGGAAGTCCGAAGTATGGCGGGCTAGCGAGATTCGCTTACGCGGCCAAGGCCTCGGAACGGGGGGCCGATAATGAGAAGCGTATCAGCTTCAGGATCCAGGATGTGGGGTCGCCGTCGGGCTGGTGACTTCGACATCCGATGGAAGACCGGCCCGCTCGCGGAGAATGCCGAACTTGTTGCCGACCTCGGTCGCCATCCGGGAGTTGGGGAACTCCTCTGCGATCTGGACACCAATCTCCAGGGCGTCCCGCCAGCGCTCTTCGCTCACTGCAAAACGGAATCGTACGCCGAGCTGCTCGAGCTTCCCTTTCACGACCTTGCGGGCGGATTCTTCCAGTTTCTTCACCTCATCGCCCGTCAGGTAGCCATCTAGTTCCTTGAGGGTAGCCATTCCTGTGTCGATGTCGATGTCGTCTCGCCGTACCGCATCGGTAAAGCTCTTGATCAGTTCTTCTTTTCGGGCCTGATGTCGGAACTTAAGCTCTTCGCGTAACTGTGCGAAACGCGCCTCCTTTGGAAACGCCTGGAGCAACCGGTTGATCTCCAACTCAGCCTTGGTCCAATCATGGGCTTGAAACAGGGCTTCGATTGCAGGAACAGCTTTGTCAACCTCTTGCTGATAGAACGTAGACTGCTCTTCGTGAAGCTGCTGGCGTAGTCGGTCAGCCTCCTCCTTGAAACCAAACCGCCGTTCGATCTCAGAGATGAAATGCCAAGCGGCTTCCCAGTTGTGGGCTGAGATCTCTGATTGGATCGCTCCGCGGAGCGCGATGCGCTCTTCCTCGCGGTGGGCGAGTGATCTGGCTGAATCCGAAATCCGCGTATTATCCACCACGTCAGCTAGGCGTCGCTGGTGCTTCTGAAGCTCTTCAAGCACATCCTGCATCACGGCTGAGACACGCACGGTGTTGGCATCAAGCCGGATGGAGATGAACCCAATGATGGCAGCAAAGGAACACGACAGAACCGCTGCGGCGCCGGCAAAGATCAACCAAGCCTTCTGGGGATTCGAGGGCTGGATGATCCCCAGCACCACCATGACAATTCCCCCGATGATGCCGAGGGTCGCGAGCAGGGCTAAGACCAATCGAAATTTGGAAAACCGAGCTGCCTGTCCGTACATAATCCGACGCTTCCTTCCCACAGACCGCGGGCAAAAGAACTCGCCTACCAACCGTAGTCTAATCTAAAGTCGGCTAGATGGGACGTCAATTCTGGGGCTAGGCATTCTGGCGATCTAGAGCCCTTTGGGCGTCTTGAACCTGTTTGTGCAAGACACGCGAATGGCGGAGTACCCGCAACTCGTCGGCGACGAGCTTGAGGAACAGCACGCCGCCCATCAAGGCAATCAAGATCGGAATGATCATCGCCCAAGGTACCATTGGTGGCTCCAACTCTACCGTTCCCGCCAACTGTCGCGACCAGCAGCTGAGGCCGGCCGTTGTGTGCAATCCCCGGCTTATCGGTGAATTCGCGATACTCCTGAGGGAACCGGCCTGTATTATCTGGTCAAGCCTCAACCGCTCGGCTGTGCGGCCTGATTCCGATAACAACCTTGCTGTCAATACTTTGCCCAAAGAATGCGAAGCTTGGCGCCGCAGAGTTGGCCGCGAAGTTGAAGTGCTGCTTGCTCCTGACTTGGATTGTGGAGAGGCGAGACTCGCCGGGCTTGTTGGGTAATCCTATAATGGCAAGGAGGAGCGCACGTAAGGTTCGTGATGATTCCGCTAGCGGCAGTCCGGGTGATATGCCTCGTATCAGGGATGATGATCCTGTTGATGCGCCTGGCGACGCGTTTGGCTGATCACTCCTGGCGTTGTTGCAGACCATCACCCAAGCCCAATCGCTGCCTCCTTGGTGACGCAACAGCCGCGTTGATGTCTACTTGATGAACGGTGGACTGGAAACTGCGGCTGAAACTGCTAGAGTGATCGGCGCGTGAGGCATCGCCCGTAAGTTGGCCGATCCCGACGGTCATGGCCGACGACCGAGTTCCTCGGAAGGGCCCTCCAGTGCTGCTGACAACTCCGGGAGACACTGCAGATGACATCATTCGATACAACCTTCACAGGCCCGGGCACCGACATTCCTGATCTGGATTGGCCCAACCTCGCCTTCGGTTATTTACAAACCGACTACAACATCCGCCATACCTGGCGCGATGGCCGGTGGAGCGAGGGCAAATTGACCAGTGAGCCGACCATCCCGCTCCACATTTCTTCGACTTGCCTCCACTATGGGCAGGAGTGTTTCGAAGGACTCAAAGCCTACCAGACCGCCAGCGGCGACGTCGTGCTGTTTCGGGTCGATGAAAACGCCAGCCGTTTGCGCTATTCCTGCCGCAAGATTCTCATGCCTGAGATTCCCGAGGAGATGTTCATCGAGTCGGTGATGCAGGTGGTGGACGCCAACCGCAGGTTCGTGCCTCCATATGGCACTGGGGCAAGCCTCTACATTCGCCCGCTGGTGATCGGCTCGGGCCCTATTCTGGGGGTCAGGCCTTCAGAAGAGTACACGTTCCTGGTTTTTGTCACCCCGGTAGGCCCGTACTTCAAGACGGGCTTCAAGCCGCTGGACTTCATCGTCGAAGAAGACATCGACCGGGCGGCTCCTTTGGGCGTGGGTGATGCAAAGGTAGGCGGCAATTACGCAGCTAGCCTCCGCGCCGGCGTACCGGCCAAGAAGAAGGGATATGCCGACGTCATCTATCTGGACGCCCGAGAGAAAAAGTACATCGATGAATCCGGACCGGCCAATTTCTTTGCCATCACCAAAGAAGGTCAATACATCACCCCGGATAGTCCATCGATCCTGCTGTCGATTACCAATAAGTCGCTTATCACCTTAGCCGGCGAAAAGGGGCTGAATCCTCAGCGTCGGCGGGTTGCCATCGACGAAATTGTGGATTTCACTGAGGCTGGCTGCTGCGGCACGGCAGCTGTGATCACCCCGATAGGTTCGATCACCTGGAAGGACAAGAAAATAGTCTATGCCAAGGATGGCAAGCCAGGCCCGCATTGCACCGAACTCTACAATGCACTGACCGCGATCCAAGTGGGCGACGCCGCCGATCCACATGGCTGGGTGCGCACCATTCCTGGCTAGGCTGGCCGCTTCGTCGAAGAACGGAACGGCTACCGGCTTTATGAGTGCTTCGTCGATGGCACCTTCTCCAAAGCCAAAGGTGGCGGAGATGGCATCGGCAACACAAAAGCCGGAAAGGGCGTCAAAATCATGGTCCTGGTGGATGCTCGGGGATTGCCGGTGGCTATCGACACATGCTCGGCCAGCCCGCACGAGAGCAAACTCGTCCAGCCACTTTTTGATTTCATGCTGACCGTAGAAAACCCGAAGCGTTTGATCGGCGACAAGGCCTACGACAGCGATCAGTTGGCTGATGAGCTTGGCGAGCAGGGCATTGAGTTGATCTCCCCGCACCGCAAGAACCGCAAGCCCGAGAACGTCACGCAAGACGGTAGGCCGTTGCGACGATACAGGCGGCGATGGAAGGTCGAACGAACCATCGCATGGATTCAAAACTACCGCCGCCTCTGCATTCGATGGGAGAAATCGACGAAGCTGTTCCAAGGGTTCCTCCATCTCGGATGCACCATGCTATTGCTCAAACACGTTTTGGGATAGGCTCTA
>JAJDDP010000005.1 GCA_029260235.1 Phycisphaerae bacterium
ATTTGCTCGCAGAGCTGGATCTCGCTGCGGATGCTGTAGAGTGCTTGCAGCAGCAGCGCCTTGATCAACCTCTCCGGCGGGATGCTCTTTCGGCCCGTCTTGCCATAGGCACCGCTGAACCGGCGCGACATACCCGAGAGCACTTTGTCGGCTCACTCCTTGATAGCCCGGAGTGGGTGATCCGCCGGAACCAGCGATTCAAGATTGAACGAGTGAAAAATCTCAGATTGGTGATCGATCCGTCCACGCATCGAATGTCCTCCATGACATGTTGCGATGCATTGTACGAATCAAACCAATTCTTGATATCCGAAAACTGAGTTTTTTAGCAGCCTGCTAGAGCGAAGAGGTGAACAGAGCTGGCAATTGAACCAGTTCGATGCGGGTGGTGCGTGCCGGGTCAAAAGAATCAGCAATGAACACGAACTCAAACCCAGGACGCATACGAAGCCCATGCGCCGCAGTTCAGCTGGTTGGCGTTCTTGCCAAGCCGACATCGTCGGCTGTCGGAAACGCAGAACATGCGCCACCGCTCGTGGTCCCCCGGGCAGTCTGTCTGTGGCTCGAGATGCTGGCAGTTGTCTTTAGATCCAGCTTGGCTACAATGGCGCCTATCTCGCGTTGCACGGCCGGGAAGAAAATAGCAAGAAGACGCTTAATACATTTCATGTGCTGCCGTTCATGATCAGGGGATTTCAAATGCCCGCCAAGCGCAATAATCAACCGACCGCACAAGACCTCGCCATAATTCGATCCAATTCAGGCACTACATTGGTCAAACCTAACTTGAGACTTGCCGTTGCGGGGATGACATGTGCTTTGCTTGGGCTAACTGGAATCTTTGGCTGTCCATCGAACCCCAGCAATTCTTCCTCGCCACCGGCCGCCCTTTCGCTGGAGGTCGACATCAGCGCGCCCGATTCGGTCTTTGTGGGCGAGACCTTCACAGCCACGGCCAACGCGAGTGGTTCCACACTGGTTTTCGATTGGTCCCTACCCTTCAGTGGTACCATCAGCAACCAAAATGCTATGTCACCGTCCATTACCTATTGCAACAATGGAGATTTCACCCTCAGTGTGGATGTACAAGGAGCTCTGATTCCGGGAGTGCCGGTCTCTGGCTCAGCCACTCGTACAATCCACGTTTATCCACCGGTAGCCAAGACCATCGCCGACTCGGAGTTTAGCAATTCGAATTGGGAGGTGTTGCTAGACTACAGCTGTGACGAGCCCATCCCGGACACCTATGAGTTCAGCGCCTTTCAAGTGGCCGACGGCGGCAGTTCGGGCCCCTATCGTCGGCAGGCTGACTTCATGCTCTGGCCTAGCGATCCCGGATCCTTGGTGATGTACTTTGACCATTGGTACCTTGCCGAAACGTTCGACCCAGCAGTCGATGGTCCAATTGGGTTTGTACGGTTGACCTTTTTCGCCCAGGTCATTGGCGACCGCCAGGTCGCGTTCATTCCCATCATCAGGCAGAATGGCAAAACTTTCCGGCGATCCGAACTCGATTCCCTAATCGTTAGCCCGGAGGAGGACAACTGGGTGGCTGGCGACACGCTGGAATTATCGGCTTCGCAGTTTTTCGAAGAATGTGCCCGGGGAGGAGAACTGGACTTTAGCACCAACGGCTCGCCGCTGGAATTCGGCCTGCGCATCCACCATCGTACCTACGACGTCACCGACCAGCCCGAGCAGCTCTTCATGAATTTTGACGATTTTGAATTCCAAATCGCAACCCCCTGGTCGACCGACGAGTGCATCACAGCCGCCCAGCCCGATGACCTCTGTCCGGACGATCCGGACAAGACCGAACCCGGTTCCTGCGGCTGCGGTATTCCGGACACCGACTCGGACGGCGACGACATTCCCGACTGCCTCGGCAGCTGCCCGGACATCGGCGGAACTTGGGATTTGAGCGTCACCAACGTCACCAGCTCCTGCGGGCCGGAAGACGACTGGTCCTCGACACTGACCATTGTTCAGACGGGCTGTTCGCTGGACATTAACGGCTTCAAGGATGACCCTAAGGTCTTGAGCGGCACGATAGTTCAAAACGACTTCAGCGTTGGACCTTCATTGTTTGACGAAGACGGTGGACAAACCCAATCAACATTTACCTTTACGGTGACTTCTCCGACAACCATGACCGGCCAGGAGAATTGGAATTGGAACGAAACGGGCGGCAGCGATTCGTGTGAGGATGGCGCCGCCACCCTCCGCGCCACCAAGAGCTAGTGCTCCGTCACGCGTCAAATGCTGGGCGGCCTAGTTCTTCAGAGTTGGATGATCTCTCTCTTGCCAAGGTGTGGCTCGCATTTGTTGGCGGTCCAGGAGGGCGAGCAGAGCCCCAGAATCCCAGACCACGGGGAGCGGGCGGAATGGAGTCTCTAGCAGGCTGCTAAGCAACGCCCCGTTTAGACCTTTTCTTGGTGGCAGGTTCTTTTGTGGATGGTGATGAAGAGGTTTTTTATGAACACTGCCCGGGTTGACAGCTTGTGGAGTCGATACCGGTCAGACCATTGGTGCCAGCCGGGCCATTCTCAAGAGATTGTACGCTGCGACCGCTACTTCGCCCTGTTGTTTGAGCTTCCACCGACCGACGAATCGCGACCGGGCCAATCCGCCCACCGTCTTGCACCAGCCGAATACTTCCTCGATGCGTTTGCGAATGCGCTGACTCACTTGATAGCCCTTGGTTCGCTGTCTGCGCCGCGCACGTCGTCGCGATTCGGCACCTGGGCCGTCGCCTCGGATAGCGGCCAACAGAGACATGCGGATCGATGCCGAACTGCTCCAACGCATCAAGATATGCACCATCCCTATATCCGGCATCGGCCCCGAGCGTGCGAGGCATGAAGCCGTGACGACGGCGAACATGATCGAGCATCGCACCACTTGGTTGAACATGTGAAGGCAACAGGGGGTGAGGCTCAAGAGGGGTCAAGAATGCTTCAGGGCTTCAAACAAATCTTCCTGACACCTTTGAATTTCTCGACGGC
>JAJDDP010000041.1 GCA_029260235.1 Phycisphaerae bacterium
GCTCACCGATATCCCTGAGTCACTTCGGCGAGAACGCCAAACCAGCAACGGCGCCGTGGTCACTTCCGACATGGTAGCCAGGGCATGCCGGATGATTGAACAAGGCGAGCTCACGCTTCCAGAGTTCATTTCCGAGTGCGAACGTCAACTCTTGGCAGCTACTATCAGTCAATCGGACCGGCCCGCAGCTCAACTGGCCGAGCGGTTGGGGATGTCTCGACGGACCTTCTACAACAAGCGTCGCAAATACGGTCTATAGGGCTGGATAGCCCTTCGAGTCATGCGTGGAGTCAGACACCACGGTCTTGATCATCGCTCGGCGGGATCACTTCAAAATCCATGCGGAATGGGGCTGGGCCTGCATCGTCTATTTCGTATCGAATGACAATGATAGACCCGCACGGAAAATCTACGCCCAACAGCGCCCGCAACTCGGGAGCAAACCCCTCAGTAGCTAAGCCGTCGTTGTCATCGCCGAGGGCTGCACTGGAGAATGCTGCCCCTGGCACGAGCGCCTCTGCGTTCAAGCCGTCGACTTGCCCATTTCGATCCAGCAAGCGAAGCAACTCGGAGTCGCCGATCGAAAAAACGCGATTGCACGGCAAGGAGACGATGTTAGCCACCTGATCGCCCTCGAGCGTAAGGCCGTTGACGTCGCCAATGAACTGAGCCACGTTGGGTGATTCATCTTCATCGGTGTTGTTGTAGGTGCCGTAAGTGAAGATGGCTCTAAAGGGCGTGTTGTTGATGAAGGCTACATCAACGGTACCGGAGTTGCCGGCTATGTCCCCCCCCACCGAGGCTGTCTGGTTGAGGAATACGTCGGGCGTGCAGCCCCCACCCAACACGCAGATCGCGGCAGCGAGAAACGTGCGAAGCAATTTGGAGCAATCTTGCATCATCTACTTTTGCCTCCTGCCAAGCGACCTTCGGGAGAAATCCAGGGGCCACTGTGTTGCCATGGCATCTTGCCAGCGAGATCATGGGCCGCGGCTTCGAGGCACGGCTTCTGCGACGGCCTACCGAGTGCATGAGCAGAGCTTTCTCGGAGCCATCCTACGGGCGCATCATCGGCGGGGACAACGCCCTACCTTGAATGCGGCCGCGATCTATCACCCACCCATCCAGCAAACTCAGCCGCCAGCAATAGCCGTTCTGGCCGGTTGGGGCAATAGCGGGGCTCTAGAGGCCTGCAAGCCCGTTGGTCCGGAACTTGCTGGTGTATGGATGGTTCGGCAGCCGGTCGGAGGGCAGCCACGAGCGAAATCAGCGGGTTGATGGAGAGGATCGGGACGCCATCGGGTGCTATTCCACCCGAAAGACGCCAGACAAGATTGAAAGAGCGCGCCAAGTAGGAGCATGTCAGTCTCAGATATTTTCACATGAGAGATGGACAGCTGCCGATAATTTGATTAGGTAGAGGCTGGTTGCAGCACGAGCCTCGCCGGAGCGGGCCGCTTCAGGAACGACGAACCCATGGTTACCAAGAGTACCAAGTTTTCGCCAAGCATTACGTGGCTGACCGCCCGTGCGGTGTGGTGCTCAATGCTTTGCATGCACACCTTTTGGTTCGCCCGTTCATTTACCGTCCTGCAACTTGACCCCGGCTCGCAGGTCATGCTGGGGCTAGCCATCGTTTTCTTCCTCCTCAAGTCGGCCGATGTTGCCTTCTTGCGTGTACGTTGGACCCGCAGGAGCCTCATCGCAGCTGGCATGGTCGTACTCATGCTGCATGCTGGCGCTCTGGATCAGTGGGCCAGCGGCGGGAGCGATTTTTCATTCCTCTGGCTTCCCGTGGCGGCGGTTTCAGCCGCGTCTTTGATTGGCTTTGCGACTGCATCTGCCTTCTCCCGGAAATGGGCCCACACGTTGGCAGCCATCTTCGATGGGAAGGTATTGGCCCTTCGACCTCTACGGCACCTAATTGCCTCGCTTGCGCGATGGCTACAGCATCTTCATTTCTCAATCACTCAAGCTCCGTCCCGGGCTCCACCGGCGTAGACTTCCCTAAGACCCGTTCGCATTGCTTTGATCGAATTTCAGTATGCCAGCCCGAGCACGACTCTGGTTCGGCAAGGTGAGTTCGCGCAGACCAAGCGGGTCTTACGCTTGCTGAACGAACTGCCAAGTCACCGGTGACGACGGATCGTCGCGATGTGCCGGAGGCACCAAGCCGGCTGAGTCGACGCTGCTGGCGCCTGATCAGTTCAGCAACCTCGTGAAGACATTCGACCGCACCGCGTCACAGCCCAGTGTTGGCTGAATACCGCTGCTTTTGCAGTCGCGATTCGGCAACTGTACGGCCACCGGTGATTCTTCTGGAGTGCATGGCCCAAACTTTGCGGCTATGCGGATGAACCTAGCCAGTGCCTCTAAATGGCACAAACAACACATTCTTGCTCGACGAGACGATCGGTTATCGATCAATTCCGCGGGTGAGCGCAATGATCTTGGAGGAGACATGATGAAATTTAGAACCACAAAAACTACTTTCGCGGCAACTTGCAGCTTGATCGTTCTGCTGGCGGCCTCGAATGCCAGCGCTACAACCGTGCCTTTTGTTGAAGATTTCCCAACTGACTCAGCCAGTTGGCGTAACTTCAACGGCTCGGCTGACATCGATTGGTCAGCAACTGGCGGACCTGACGGGGGCAGCCATGCTTTCGATTCTTTCAACTTCGTGAATTCCCTGGAAGATGACACACCTGCCTTGCTCCGGGCCCAGGATGACTTTGGATCAAGCAGCGGTGGATTTGTCGGGGATTGGCTGACCAGCGGCGTGGACGAGTTCAGCGTGATGGTCAAACACGATGCGCCAGAACCCTTGTTCTTTTTCGCCCGGTTTGCCAGCCCGTTCAACTTTCCGGCCGCGGTGGGCTTGGAATTTGCTCCCGTGCCCAGCGGTGTGTGGACCGAGCTAACCTTCGCGCTAAGCGAATTGAGCCCCCAACTGATCTACGAAGGCCCTTCAACCTTCGCCTCGGTTTTTTCAAACATCGGCAACATCCAAATGGGTGTTACGGTCCCTGCCGCAATGGCTGGCGTTGATGCAGACATCACCTTTAGCGTAGACAAAGCAGCCATCACACCCGAACCCGCCTCAATCCTCGGACTGGGCGTGGGCGCTTTCTGGTTCTTGGGCGGCGTGCGACGGCGACAACGATAATGATGAATGCTAAGTGCGAATTGGCTGGCCTTCCTGGGCGGCCAACTTGCGCGGCAGGACCATAAGGATGAGTAACCATGACAAGAACATACTTTGCATTGGCTGTGATCTTGCTGGCCGGGACGCTGGCACAGGCAAGTCAGTTTACGTTCGACACACCAAGCGACGACCGTTGGCAGTATCCGTTCAATTTTGGATCAGGTAGCGAGTTGACCGCCAAGTCCTTCAGCGCGGTGGGCCAAGCCGGCTTCATTTTGAACAATCGTGACGGGGTCATCATCCTAGCCTGGGATACGACCTCGCTAGTTCAAGCCGGCCTAGGGTCGTCCTCTTATGATCTCAGGTCGATCACTTTGACGGTGACCAGCGAGCCGACCGCGAATTGGCCAATCGACCTGACCATCGATCAGTGGTTTGAATTGGACCTCAACGAGGACGGCATCATCAATGCCGACGGCATTCCAACAGGAGAGGCTGGAGATTCCGACGGCGAGAGTGATGACATCGATCCTGGGCGACCCTTCGAGTTGTACGGTACGGGATTTGGCCCCACGTTTACCGAGTCTAGCTGGAGCGAGTTTTCTGCGTACATCGGCGCCCGAGATGAGGGCGTCCAACCGCCCCGCGATCCGTTCCCGTTTGTCTATCAGGAAGGAACGCTGGACATGCTCCATGTTGAGGATCATGCCGACGGGCTGCACAACGACGCCCTGCCTCAGCCGGTATTTGAGTTCACCCCCCAACCCTGGGCGATCGGCGAACCTCAAAACTACACGCCCAGCGGTGGACAAGTCTTCGACATTATCTTCCACGTTGACCTGACGACCTCTAGTGGGGCCGCCCGGTCATATTTCCAGGAACAGCTCAACAACGGGAGACTGATCGTGACCCTATGTTCCCCGCACGAAGCTGAGCCATTCGGCGGCACTCCCGGGCCGTATCCAAGCATCTACATGAAGGAGGCTGTTGGCGTAGCTCCCGGGGCCAAGGCACCTGAATTGGTGCTGAGCATCTTCGATGGGCTGGCAGGTGATAGCGACGAGGATCTCGATGTGGACTTGGCCGACTGGTTAGATTTTCCAGCCTGTTTGACCGGGCCTTGCGGACCGGTCAGCGGTTCAGCCTGCGAGGTGTTCGACTTTGCGCCGGCAGACTTCGGCGTTGATCTGCACGACTTCGCAGATTTCCAAAACGGATTCACCGGGGCACTGTAGTGCAGGCACGCAGGCCGATAGACGGTTGCCAATACGCGGATAACGGTGGTATTTCTGCAAAGAGTGGAGGTAAGACAATGGCACAGTCCAGACGAATTCAGGCGGGATTCACGCTGATCGAGCTTCTGGTGGTTGTCTCTATCATCTCGCTTCTCTTGACCATCTTGATGCCCTCGCTTCGAGGTGCGCGGGAATCGGCGCGAATGGCTGTTTGTCGAAACAACTTGCGGTGCATTTGGACCGGGATTCGGGCCTACTCGCTTGAGTTCGGCGATGACCTTCCCTTCATGGAGGACATCAACCTTTCCGACCCGAATGCTGACCCATTTGACTCAGCCTATCCGACTTCGGTGGGCACCATGCTCATGAAGTATGTCAACCCGGGTAGCTGGAGATGCCCGTCAGCTACGTCGGGCTATCCAGTGAATGCCCCCCGCGGCCAATGGAAGATGACCTACATGTTCAAGACGGCTGGCAAGGTCGGAGAGGGGGTAGCCTACCGAGATGACGCCCGATCCAATACCGGCAGTGTGCTTGACCCTGCCATCAGCAATTACCTCACCTTCGATGGCCGCCCCATTCGCGTACTGGATGGTCGTCGCTATGTACCGAGCTTGGCCCTGAACAAGAACAAGAAGGGCAACTGGAACGCGCGCAACCCGATCATTTGGGAAGCGATGGGAGAATACTCACTAACCAACCGTTCAGCCTTCGGTGATCCGGGTTGGAACGGACGGCCCGAGTACCCCCATCGGGGCCAATTGGAGAAACGGTCGGACCTCAAGAATAGCTACCCCGCCTACTCGCGGAAGACAAACGGCCTGGGCAAGAAATCCGGAGCGCACGAGTTGCATGCCGACGGCGACAAGGTGGAAATCTATTATACGAGGTACCACGAACAGCATGATGCTGGCATTTGACTAGGCCGTAGATGCCCACTTGAGCATCTGCATGCAGGCCAGGCCTGCGTAGGTGCCCAGAACGTAGCCGGCTACGGCCAGCAGGGCGCCTACCGGAGCTAGGGAAGGATGAAAGGCGGCCGCGACGACCGGGGCGCTGGCGGCTCCACCAATGTTGGCCTGGGAACCAACAGCGACAAAGAACAGCGGCGCCCGAATCAGACGGGCTACGACCAACAAGAACAGAATGTGGAAGAACATCCAGACGCAGCACGCAACCACGAGCCACTTCTGCTCGGCAATGCGTTCAAAACTGGCTGATGCGCCGATGCATGCCACCAACAGGTAGATCATCACTGAGCCGAGCTTGGATGCACCCGCGCCATCCAGCTTGCGCATAGGCGTGAATGAAAGCACTACGCCAACGGCAGTAACCAGAATGTATCGCCAAGTCGCCCCGGGCAGAATTCTATTCACTGTTGCCCATACGCTACTATCATCCGCCTGAGCTGCCGCGGAGATGGCCGTGCCGATCTGATCCCCCCAGTAATAGCTGAGCCAACTTCCCCCAAAAGCAAGCGCCAGGATCATCAGCAAATCGCCCACCGATGGGGTTCGTGCTACGCGCTGCTGGTATTCGGTCATACGGCGTTCAAGATCGCGGATGGCACTGTTGTCCGCCTTCATCCAACGATCGACGGCGTCTTGACGGCCTGACAGGTAGAGCAGGACACCCATCCAGATGTTGGCAATCAGCACATCCGGGATCACCATGATGCCCATCATCTCCGCCGAAGCACCGGCGACATCTCCCAACGCAAAGTAGTTGGCACCACCGCCAATCCAACTGCCGGCCAGGGCCGTCATTCCTTGCCAGATGTCGGCTGGAAGCATTCCTTGAAAGATCAGCAGCGCGATAGGAGCGCCAACGACCACACCAGCCGTCCCTGCCAACAGCATGATAACTGCCTTAGGCCCCAGCCGAATAATGCCGCGAACATCCAACGCCAGGATCAACAGCAGCAGGCTAGCCGGCAATAGGAAGGTCTTGATCCAGGTGTAGAGCTCAGACTTATCTGGAATGATTTCTGCCGTGGTAAGCGCGGTGGGGACGAAGTAGCAAAACACCAGTGCTGGAACGATTCTGAAGAATCGCTGGGTAGCAGGATGCTGAGCCAACCAGAAGATAACAGCCAACACACTCAGCAGCACAGCCAAAAGCGCCACCGGGTGCTCGATCATGGCTGGATCAGCAACGACTTCGATAGGGTCTGCCTGCATCACCCGTTGATAGTGGATTTGGGAAGCAACGTCCAGGTTTGGTGTGGAACCGGCCGATTAGACGCGGACGTCGATGAACCTGCCGGCTGATTGGACTGAGTCGGTCGTGGCGAATGATTGTGCCAAGCTGAGCTGTGCTGCACCCAAAGGCGTAGACCGAGGAGAGGCCGATGGCCTACTCTTGGATATGGGTGCCCCATGCTTGAGCGCAGCGGAAGGATGGGGGACAGAAGCTTCGCGCTCGATGGCTGATGCGGCCTTGCCTGCATCAACCGCCCGACTTGGGTTGCCGCCAAGACTGTCACGATCGAGTGAAGTTGCTTGGTTTGGAGTTGATGCTTGCCCGTTGACTTGTGCCGTCGTCACAATCTCGAACGGCTGGTGCTGACCGGTAGGGCCCGTTGCGGCTGATTCGCCGCTGGTTCCTTCTGGGCCTTCGCGCTTCTCTTCAGCGAGTTCTGCACGGGCCTTGGATTCTGCCTGGGCGGCCTGGGCGGCTACTTTGCGATCTTGTCCCGACGGCTCAGCCGGGGAGAGCGCCGCCTGCCGTATCTTCTGCATCTTGGCGATCGTTGCTTGGGCGTCGCCTTTGACCGCAGACGTGTCGATGGAGACCTCGCCGCCTACCGCATAGCGGTTGCCGTCCGGGCCGGTCTCGAACTCAAATGATGGACCACCTCGGGCATGGCCACCGGCAGCAGCTTTGTGGGCTTGCTCGTGGCGGCGGACTTCGGCATCGCGCTCCTTGAGCTTCTGAACCTCTTGCTTTTCCTCTTCAGTAAGCTCACTCTTGCCGCCAGGGGCTTGCGATTCTTCGGCCGGTGCAACCTTGCCTAGTCGTTTGGCTTCTGAAGCAGCCTGAACGCCGACCATAGAGCGCGGATTCGCCACGGCTGCTAACGCGCCGAACAACTGATTTGCAGCTGAGGAGACCCCGCCGACCATACACAACTCCCAGACGGGCAGAATAGCCCGCTATCGTACATATCGAATACAATCGGCCGTTAGTGAAGCGGTTGTCCGGCTTTAATGGCGAGTTTTTGTCGGCTGACCGCTCGAGCGCCCAAGTCGCCTCCGAGGGGCCATCACATCCGATAACCAGCGGAACAGACTGGCAGGCAAAGGACAGCCGCCGATTGACTCGGGCCGGGCTTGAAGATTCCTGAACGACCGATAATCTTCAGCGCTTGGTTGCACTGCTTGCGCCCGGTCGAATTGCGCTGTTGCATTGGCTGTGATCCGAGGTACCAATGCTGGCAGAACGTCCCCCGGCATCTTGCCGGTGAACCCCAACTCACCCCGCAAATGGAGATGCCCATGCAGGATCCGCTATCTCGTCGAACATTTCTTCGATCCGTCGCCGCAGCCGCAGGTGGCGCCGCTGCCGGTCATGCGTTGGCCAGTGCCGATGAGCTTGGCGGTGTAGCCCAGCCGAGTGGCCAAGGTCAGGCCGCTGCAGATGGCGGCGGCGGACAGGTGGTCATCTCCAGCGCCAACGGTCTGCAGGCCACCGCCAAAGCGATGGAATTGCTGGAAGATGGCCAAGATCCTCTTGATGCAGTAATCGCCGGCGTCAACATCGTCGAGCTCGACCCGACGGACCACAGTGTGGGCTACGGAGGTCTGCCCAACGAGGACGGTATTGTCGAGCTGGATTCATGCGTCATGCATGGACCGACCCACAATGCTGGGGCAGTGGCTGCCCTGAGGAATATCAAGACTCCCTCCCGCGTAGCAAGGCTGGTGATGGAGCGCACGGACCATGTGCTGGTAGTTGGCCAGGGCGCCTTGAGATTTGCAAAGGCGCACGGCTTCGAGGAGGAGGAGTTACTGACGGACGAAGCTCGAAAAATCTGGCTGCGCTGGAAGGAAGCCCGGGCCAACGGCGACTGGATAGCACCGGCCCAGACCAAGCCCAGCCCGAGCACGCAGTCTTCTGTCGGCAGCGACATGCCCCTTCACCCATTGGGCTATGAGTTTACCTACGGGACAATCAACTGCTGTGCCCTGGATGCGGCGAGCAACTTAGCCGGTGTGACCACAACGAGTGGGTTGAGCTACAAGATCCCCGGCCGGGTGGGCGACTCTCCGATTATCGGGGCAGGCCTATATGTTGACAACGAGGTGGGAGCAGCGGGCTCTACCGGGCGCGGCGAAGCCGTCATCTTGAATTGTGGTTCCGTCTCGGTGGTTGAGATGATGCGTAACGGGGCGACACCCACCGAAGCCTGCCTCGGCCTACTCAAGCGGATGGCCGATCATAACCACGATCCCCGGCTACGACTCAAGGATGGAACACCCAATTTCGACGTCAAAATGTATGCAGTCCGAAAAGATGGCCTTCACGGCGCTGCGGCCATTTGGTCTGGCGCAAAGTACGCGGTCTCTAGCCAAGGGAAGAACCGCCTGGAAGAGTGTGCGTTTCTGTACGAGCGTCCCAATGGCTGAAAAACTCCCCGTGCTGATCGCGACAAAAGGGAATTAGCCAATCGTTCCCGATGACAGCCCTTGCTTCATCTACGTGGAAAAGATTAGAATGCTCTTATCTTTTTAGAGGAAGGAGCCCTCCATGTTCCCAATAGTCCGTGTAACGCTTGCCCTTTGCCTGTTCACCGCCTCCACGGCTGCCTTAGCAGAAGGTTTGGCCGAAGGCATGGCCTATGAAGGTCGGTATGTGGGCCACCAAATCGTCGAAGTCGAAGTGCAAACGGCTGAGCAACTCAATGCCCTATTGGCTGGGGAGGCGGAGATTCTCAACTGTGTGCCGCACATCGGGACACTTCGCATAGCCGTCGGTCCACAGCAGTTGCTGCAGATAGAGAAGATGGGCCTCGAGACCAAGGTCTTGTTCAACGACCTTCAGGCGCTGGTTGAGGCTGAGCGCGGAGGCGCCAACAATGCCGCCCGCGGCGCAGGCGATCCATTCGCGGACTTCTTTCTGGATTATCATGAGTACGACAACGGCGTGGGCAGCATCGTGTGGTACCTCAACGAGTTGGAAACGCGCAACCCTGGCTTGGCTGAGGTGATCAGCGTGGGAACCACGCTCGAGGGGCGAACGATTTGGGGCGTGCGGATTACCAATCAGGCCATCACTACCAACAAGCCCGGCTTGGTCTTATTTGGGTGCGAGCACGCACGTGAGTGGGTGGCTTCAACAATCCCATCCTACTTCGGAACGAACTTGCTGGCTGACTACGGAATCGATCCCGAAACCACCAGCATCGTGGACAACACAGAGGTCTACATCATCCCAGTGATGAATGTGGATGGCTTCCTGTATACTTGGTCGACCAACCGTCTTTGGCGAAAAAATCGCCGCGACAATGGAGACGGCTCGTTCGGCGTCGATCTCAATCGAAACTGGGCTGAGGGCTGGGGCGGCGAGGGTTCTGACGGTATTGGTAGCAGTGAAATCTTTCGAGGGCCAGCCCCATTCTCCGAACCTGAGTCACAGGCGATGCGAGACTTCTTCATCGCCCATCCAAACGTCAAAGCCCAGTTGGACATCCACAGCTATTCCCAACTAATCCTTTGGCCTTACGGATTTACTGCGACGCTGCCACCGGATCAGCCGACCTACTCAGTCGTGGGGTTGGCCATGCAATCTGAGATTGCGTCAGTCCACGGTCTGACCTACACAGCAGGGCCCATCTATACGACCATTTACCCTGCCAGCGGCGGATCGCTGGATTGGACTTACGCTCAGAGAGATATTCTCTCCTACTCGTACGAATGCAGGGACACTGGTTCTTTCGGTTTTGAACTCCCCGCTTCAGAGATCATTCCGAATAATCAGGAGCTCCACTTGGCCAACATGCACTTGGCCCAGTGGGTGGCCGCCCAGGTGGATTTGAGTATCACCGAGTCAACCCAGATTCCGACCGTCATTCCACCGAGCACACCCCAAGCACTTACCGTAGACATTGTTTCGATTGGGGAAAACATCGTTCCAGGGTCGGGCTTGCTCCACTACCGCTACGATGGCGGCACGTTTGTAACGACGCCTTTGATCAACGTCGTGGGCAGTCAATACGAGGGCACCTTGCCAGGCGCTGATTGCAACGATGTGCCTGAGTTCTATTTTAGCGCCGAGGGGAGCATCAGCGGCACGGTGTTCCTACCCGAAACTGCCCCAACCGCGACTTACTTAGCCACAGTAGGTGACTTGGAGCTGGCCTTTGTTGATTCTTTCGAGGCTGATATGGGCTGGGTGGTCCAGGATGACGTTGGGTTGACCGACGGCACTTGGGACCGCGGCGCGCCTGTCGGCGGCGGTGACCGTGGTGATCCTGCCAACGATTTCGATGGGTCGGGCCAGTGCTATCTGACGGACAACCTGGACGGAAACTCCGATGTGGATGGCGGAGCCACCTCGCTCGTCTCCCCTGTTGTGGATCTGAGCGGCGCCGACGCTGTGATCAGCTACGCTCTTTGGTATACCAACAATAACGGTGGCGATCCCAACAATGATGTATTCAAGGTGTTTGTCTCCAATAATGACGGTACCGACTGGCTCGAGGTGGCTGTCTCTGGCCCCACCACACAGGCTGGGTGGACGCAGGAATCTTTCCTGGTGAGCGACTTTGTTATCCCGACATCTCAAGTTCGGGTTGGGTTTGAAGCATCAGATTTTGGCGCAGGCTCGGTGGTCGAAGCCGGCATCGACGCCTTTATCGCTTCCCGTCTGACCTGTACGGCCGCCCCTGCTCCGCAGATTGTCTCAGCCCGATCAGTGGTTGATCACGGAGGAACACCCATTGCCCTTGATTTGGCCTTGCCGAGCATTGAACCGCGGGCTCTGGGCGTCAGTAGACTGGAAGTATCCTTCGACCAAGCCATGGATGCATCAACCGCCGAAAACGCAGCCAACGTTTCAATCGTCGGGGTGAACAATCCTTCTCCACCGGTGACGCCGACACTTTCGTTGGATGTCGGTGGGACTAACCTGACCATCCTGCTCTCGGCCGCTCTACCCGATGGCGATTCCTATGCGGTTAATCTGACGGGTATGACCGCAGCTGGCGTTGACTTGGATCCGTCGGCGAGTTCCTTTGCGGTGCGGGCGATCCTGGGGGATGTCAACCAAGATGGCACAACCAGCACCGGGGACGCTTCGATAATCAAACCACACTTTGGCGAAGCAGCGGATGTGACCAACGCGCTGTTTGATTTCAATGCCGACGGAATCATCAGCACGGGCGACGCATCGGGCATCAAACCGCTGTTCGGCAATACAGCACCGGCGGCCCCGTGAGGGGGAGGCTGCCCCGGGCCTGCATGGGAACGCGCAGAAGATGAGTGAATCAAACCGCGGACCTGAGTCCCAGGCCATCCGCACGGGATTGGGTTACGCACTGGCCGCCTATCTTTGGTGGGGATTGGTCCCCATCTACTTCAAGCAGGTGGCGGCGGTGCCTTCGATTGAAGTGCTCGCCCACCGAGTCGTGTGGTCGCTGATCCTGTTGACCGCGTGGCTGCGCTTCCGAGGGCGGATGCGGCTGGTGGTTTCGGCGTTGCGTGATCGCAAGACGATGCGATTGCTTCTTTGCAGCACAGCCCTGATCGGGTGCAACTGGTTCGTGTTCATTTGGGCGGTAGCCAATGAGCAAATTCGCGAAGCGAGTTTAGGCTACTTCGTCGTCCCTGAAGAATCCCATAAGTTCTTTTGCGATAGGGGTTGAACGGCCTCCGGCGTGGGCGGATAATTGCAAGGTAATCACGGATGCCCCTTCAAAACCTTGCAATATGTGAACGGATTCATGAAGCCCAAAACCCAA
>JAJDDP010000042.1 GCA_029260235.1 Phycisphaerae bacterium
GTTGATCCATGCAGACCACCAAGTCACCGAATCCTCTTCGGCGAGATCTCGCTGTCAAAGGCATTCAAGGAGATCCTGACCAAGGATCACCGCGAGCAGAATCTACCGGGCCTAGGCAATCGCCTGGTCGATCCCCACAGAGGAGTGGGCGGCGCTGAAGGGCCGATTGGATGCGGCGCCCGAACTGAGCGCAAAGTCACAGACTCGGCGACATTCTTGAGATGAGAGTGCGCCCACAGGAGCCGCCACGACCACGAAGCAACTCGCAGATGCCCAACGGGAATAACCTCCTAATGGGCACCCGCTTTTGGATGAATGCAATCTGCTTGAAACGTGACCCTAGCGTCTCTTGCGCGGGGAGAGATGCAGGCCGCCGAGCAAGAGCAGTAGCGCCGTCGCCGGCTCCGGGATGGCCCTGATTTCGACGACAAAGTCGTTGAAGTCTCTATCGGACACGACGGCGTCAGCGTCATCCCAGAACTGCAACCAGACGGTCTTGGACGATGGGAGTCCGGTTATGAGGTAGGTCACCGAGTGATCGGCGGCGTCGCTGTTCTCACTGTCCTTTGTCCACCACGTTTCAGGTGTGTTGGGGTTCAAACCCCAAAGAAAGTCCCCTGCGATGTTCAGGTTAACGGGCGATCCACCGATGTCCGCGTCGGTGAGCAATTCGCTGAAAGTGGTTCCCAAACCACCACCGTTCCAACCAAACGACTGCGAGAAGAGGGCATACTTAGCCTCTGCAGTGACGCTGGCAACTCCATCGGTCCAGATCTGGTCGATACCGGTTTGGTCGCCGGTGAGGAGGTTTAGCGTTTCGACGCCACCGTCAAAGTCAAACACCCGCAGGGCCGAAACAGTCCCGTTGTCGAAATCAGGCCCGCTAGCGCCAAATGTCCCGCCGTAAATCAACTCGAGAATCTCGGCGTGTGCCGCTTCCAGCCCACCGACCGGTGGATTTACCGGCGTATAGCCCGGAACTCCCAGCGCCGAGGGCGCAGCAAGAGCGAAGGCCAACAACGCCAGAAAGGACGTTCCTCTGTGGGACGATAGCTTCAGAACCATTTGCATCTTTCCACTCCTTTTCAAGTAGCGATCCAAACCACGCGAGTTCAAACCGCAAAAAAGAGCCTCCCCGCCGACCTTGCCGGCAGAAACGCTCTCTCTTCTTCCCAAATCCCTACCCTGGCACTCCCCGCCAGGATCCCCAGGGCACACGATTTATGCCGCCCAATTCAAGGGTAAAACAGTTCTTTTTCAAAGTACTTGGACTAGTATCGACCTGCGGCGGCCAACTAATCGCTGCTATCGTCCGGATTCACTTGAAAGTCCCGCTAATACGGCGGTTTCAGAGGAGTGAGCGGAGGTTATCCATGAAGCGCACCAGGAAATCAAGGAGAGGCACTTCCTCCCCGGGCGGTGGCCGAAGGAAGTCAAGCCGATACGCCGATTCGAGCGGAGACGTCGTATCGACCCGTTCCGGTTGTCGGACCGGAATTTCCCTAGGCGGTTCGCTCCCAGAAATCCTGCTGATTGTAGTCGTGGGTTGCTTTGCGTTCTGGCCTTCACTGGACAATCAATTCGTTCATTGGGACGACTTTGATAACCTGGTGCAGAACGAGCACATTCGTGAGATATCGGCCGAAAATATCCAGTGGATGATGCAGTCCGACCTGCTAGGCGTGTGGCAGCCGCTGGCGTGGTTGTTTACCGCCGTGGAGTATCAGCTCTTCACGGGGCAGCATCTGCCGAGCTTCCGGCTTGGGTTGCAATACACAAGCATCGTGCTTCACCTGATCGCCGCCATTCTTTGCTTCCTTGTAACGACCCGTTTGGTCACTCTGGCTGTTCCGCAAACAGCCGAGCGGTGCCCGGCCGCCATCAGAATCAGCGGCACGGTTTCAGCTTTGCTATTTGTGGTCCACCCCCTACGGGTCGAAGCCGTAGCTTGGGCATCAGGCCAACCTTATGTCCTGGCGACGATTGGCGGCCTCGGCTCACTGCTGAGTTATTTGAGAGCCTGTCGGACCGGGCGTTGGCGCTGGCATGTATTGGCGTTTGCTTGTCTCGCAGCATCATTTTTGTGCAAGTCGATCGCCGTGCCACTGGTGGCGGTTTTCCTGGTACTCGATGTGTACCCCCTCAGGCGAATCGGCGGAGCATCGCGACAGCTCAGCCTAGGTGGCGTGCTTGGCGAGAAGATTCCCTACATCGCCCTGACCCTTCTCGCCATGATGATGGCTCTTCGGACCAACCTAGCGACTCAGGACTATCAACCCAGTCCGCCAATGGTGAAGGCCTTGGTCATGTCCTACGCCGTGATGTTCTATGCAGCCAAGACCTCGGTTCCAATGGGGATTGCCCCATACTACGCCAGGCCTCAGCCGATTGAGGGAGTGACCTCGGACCCTTGGTTCCTCGCTGCTGCGGTGAGCTTGGTCGGCATCACTATCTTTGTGGTGGTCATGCGACGACGTCAACCATGGTTGCTGTGTGCGTGGATTTGCCATGTTCTAATGGTCGCTCCCATCTCGGGTGTAATTCTGCACGGTGGGCAATTGGCGGCGGATCGTTACTCCTATGTGTCGTGTATCGGATGGGCAGTGCTCGGGGGAGCGTTGGTGGGCAGGCTGTGGGTCGGTTGTCGATCAGCAGATGCTCATCGTACGCCAAGAGCATTCACGACAGGCCAAGCGCGCTGGCGGCGCATGATGCTGGTATTGCTCTCCTGCACCGTGGTGTTGGTTCTGGGCATCAGAACACGGGCGTATTGCAGCGTCTGGCGTGATTCAATTTCGCTGCTTAAGGCCATGGTGGAGAGCAACCCGCAGTGGCCCAACGGGCCTTATTACCTCGGCAAGAGATTCAGTCAAGCCGGTGACCCAACGTCTGCTGAGCGGTTCTACCGCAAGGCCATTGAAGTCTATCCGGGCTACCCAGAGGCCAACGTCAACCTGGGTATCCTACTTCAGCGAAAGGGCGACCTGGAGGAAGCTGCAGACCACTACCGCCGGGCTCTGGGTGAGCGCCCCGGATTTCACATGGCCCACTACAACCTGGGCTGCCTGCTATATCAACAGGGGAGTTACCGGCAGGCCGTACAGCACTTCAAGGAAGCAGAGGCGGGAGCAATTCGCCGGGACAAATCCCTGCTGCCGGTGATTCGACAACGATTGGATGAACTGGGCGACCTCAACGCCGCTGACGATCCTTAGATGTCGCTGGAACTGCTGCGCAAAGAGAAAGCACCGACTCGTCCACCGAGGTGAAACTCGCCGGCGCTTTCCGGAGGGGAAAAGCATTATGGTTTCGCCCAAGGGCGTCATCCGCTGGTTACTACCTACACTACGTTTCTAGGCGCCAAATGTTCGTTTGGCAACTGGCGATTTGCCAACTCGCCGCGTCCCTTTCTCCAGTTCACCAAGAACCCGCAACTTAGAGATTCAGGGAGGCTGCCAAGCCGAATCCTCCCCCCCCCCAAGACAACCGTCAAGTAGTGGGAGATATTCCAGGTAGATGCGACAATCTGAAGTTGTCCTGCTTAGTCCTCGGTCTTCTTGGAATCCGCGATGATCTGCTGCTGGACATTGCCCGGAACCTGCTCGTAGTGGGAGAATTCCAGGCTGTAGCTGCCGCGTCCCCCTGTAATGCTCGATAGCCGCGAATGGTAGTCCGCGACCTCAGACAAGGGGATCTGGGCAGTCAGCGTAGCCATTCCACCCGGCAACATTTCCTGGCCTTGGGGCCGGCCTCGACGTGAGGCGAGGTCACCCTGCAGGTCACCGACGTTTTCTGATGGGGCGGTCACGTCGATATGAACGACGGGTTCAAGCAGCACTGGCTTGGCCTTCATGAACGCCTCTTTGAAAGCACCACGTCCGGCGATCTGGAAGGCGATGTCCTTGCTGTCCACCGGATGGGTCTTGCCGTCGATCAGTTCCACCTTGAAATCGACTACCGGGTAGCCCGCCAATACGCCCAGGACCATTTGAGCACGGATGCCCTTGTCAACGCTAGGACGATAGGACTGGTCGATCGCTCCGCCAAATATTTTGTCGACGAACTCATAGCCCTCGCCCCGCTCAGCAGGGAGCAGGTTGATGATAACCCGCCCAAACTGGCCTGATCCACCCGACTGCTTCTTGTGGGTGTACCCAACATTCATCGCCGAAGTAGTGATCGTTTCTTTGTACGGAACTTTCGGCGGATGGGTGATCACCTCAAGCTTATGATGCTTAGCCATGCGGGCCAGCAACGTGCGCAAATGCAAGTCGCCATTGCCGCTGATGACCGATTCATGCGTTGTGGCGTTGCGCTCTATTTTAAAGCAAGGATCCTCGTCGGCGTACTGCTTGAGAATCGCCCCGATCTTGTCTTCCGTGCCACGCGTCTTTGGTTCGATAGCCAGGGAGAACATCGGTTCGGGAACGAACGGCATCTTAATTGTGCCGCCCTTGTTGATGAACAAAGTTTCACCGATATGCACGTCGAGCTTAGCCAGGGCAATGATATCACCGGCGACACCTGCCTCAATGTCTTGATGCTGATCTCCAGAGACCCGCAAGACATGTCCAGGCCTCATCCCCTTTGGATGTTGCTCGGTCTTGATCTGCTGATCGCTGGTCAATCGCCCAGTCAGAACGCGGACGAACGAATATCGGATATGACTCTTGGGGTCGGTTGCACACTTGAACGCCAAGCCGACGAAGTCATCCTCCGCGTTCGGTACAATTGGCGTCTTGGTTTCACCATCCACCAAGACCCGCACTTTGCCTGCCAACGGGCCAGGCGCCAGCCTAATGATGGCATCCAAGAACTCTGAAATACCCGCGCCGGTCGATGCGCTCGTGAACATAATGGGGATCAGCGCGCCGGCTGCTACCGCCTTTGGTGCGGTTGCCAGCACTTCATCCTCGGACGCTCCTCCACCCAGGTACTTCTCCATCAACTCGTCGTCAGCACCGACGATGGCTTCTAGTACGGCTTCGTGGATTCCGCCGACATCTCCAAAGTCAGCCTCACCAGAACTGTTAGTCAGACAATCAACGACAGCAGTGCCCTTCGAGGCCGGTAGATTGATGGGCACGCATTCCTGGCCAAACGATTCCTGAATGGTCGAGACCAGCTCCTCCAGGTTGGCCTCGCCATCGTCGATCTTGTTGATCACGATGATGCGGGCTAAGCCATACTCCGAAGCCCGCTTGAAGCGCTTGCGCGTGTTGATCTCAATGCCATCAGTTGCTGAAATAACCACGACAGCGGTTTCCACCCCAGCGACGCCTGAATTGGCCAAGCCGATAAAGTCCGTCGATCCCGGTGTATCCAGAATGTTGAAGTGCTTGCCACCGTGCGGAAGCGAGCAGAGGGAAGAGTCCATGGAATGGCCCTTCTCCTTTTCCTCGTCCGTGAAGTCCAGGCAGGAAGATTTTTCGTCAATGCTGCCCTGTCGCTTGGTCACCCCTGCCTTGAAGAGACAGGCTTCTGCGAGGGTCGTCTTTCCCGCACCGCCATGTCCGACAAGAGCGATGTTTCGATAGTCCTCAACTTTGAAGACAGCCATCAGTCCCTCCTACCTACTGCGTTGGTCGCCAGGAGAACGGCGGCAGAAGCACTCCCCCGTGGGTATGTGCATTCCCCGCTCGGGTTGCGTAAACTTGAATTATGGATTCTAAGGGTGATTGAAGCCCAACGCCAGCCCGGCCGCCCGTCGCCTATTGGCCGAAACAACGGAAAGGTCGCCTGCAAGATGAAGCCGCTCGAATTGAGCGCAACACTGATTGGCCAACCGCCGTGAAGTGCCTCACCGTCTGCCATCCCTGGGCGTGGTGCATCCTGAGTGGGCATAAGACCTGCGAGAATCGCTCCTGGCCAACATCCTACCGAGGGTCGCTGCTCATCCACGCGGGGCTATCCCGCCGCTCGCTGACAGCCCAGGTTCGCCGCAAGATCAAGCGGTTGGGCGTCGAGCTCCCCCCGGAAAGCCAAATGACGTTCGGAGCCATCATCGGCATTTGCACACTGGTAGACTGCGTACCGCTCGAAGCCGTCACCGCTGACTCCTGGGCAGTAGGCCCATGGTGCTTCCTGCTCAGCGACGTGACCGCCCTGCCCAAGCCGATCCCCTTCCGCGGCAAACAGAAGCTCTTCAATCCCAATCTGAGCAGCTTGCAGCGGAGGCAAATCATCTGCCAGTCGTCATGGCCTGAAGAGGCGCAGTTCAGAGCTGGTCGCTCTACCTGTGGGCATGCGGCGGGGTAGCGGCGTTCGCAAGTCATTGGGAATACGCGGGTTTTCCAGCAACGGCGGCTCTTGGCTTTGCTGCCAAAGCGCGTCGCAGAGATTCACCCAATTGGCTTGTACCTCGAAACTCGCCCCGGCCGGTAGACTCTTGACCAGGTTGGTCGCCAATAATTCCTTGAGTTGAATGCGGCCCAATTCAGATGATTGACCCGGAGCCAATTCGATCAACCGATTGCGCTGAAATTCGGCGCCTAATCCATCGAGTTTGGCCCGAACCTCCTCGGTTTCACCTTGAGCGACCACCACCCAATTCAAACTGGCAAATGGCGGGGCGCCATCTTGAAAATTGCTATTGATCCAAACGGGCAGATCATCGCAGTTGATAACGGTAGCGATCAGTTCTGAATCCTCGCGCTCTAGACGAACCTGCACCTGCTGCCTCGCGGAAAGCACAGCCTCAGGCGCGGGCTGATCAACTTCGATATCAATACCAGTACTGGTCACGTTTCCAACACCCGCCCGGCGAAATTCCTCATCGTCCCATTCGGGACGGTACTCGAAAGAAACATGGTAGCTGCCTCTCTTGAGCATCGGGAACCTAGCCCACCCGCGATTGAAAGCAGCCAGTCTTAGCTCTAGGACTCTCTTGGCTGGCAACTGCAAGATAGGCCCGCCACTGGTGCGCCACTCGACCGCCTGAGCGACCCCAGCGTCCATGCGGATGTCGTCAATCCGTAGCTGGATCTGCTCACCTCCTGGACCTACTACGCGCAGATAGTCGGCCACGTCGAGCATGACCCCAACCTGTCGAGCCTCCCTCAACAATTCTGGCTCCTGCTCGATCTTCTCTAAGGGGAGTTGGGCTGGGTACTCGCTGTCGTTGCTGATTTCCAGCACGATAGCCAGCGGTTCGTCCCACCTGATTCGACTCTTGTCGGCTGACAGCCTAATCGAACAACCGCCGAAGTAGACACTCTCGATCACCGCCAAGAGGTTCTTTACCCGCAGAGTCACTTCAAATTCATCACTCTTCGCCGCTTGCCGCAGGGCTGCAGCAGCTGCGTGGCCCATCATGCAGAGCCTACGTGAAGCGTTGGCACGCACCTCGTAGCTGGGATCTCCCAACTGGCGGATCCAAGTGTCAGCAGGTGACGCCGAGGGGACGGGGAGTCCTTGTCCCTGTAGCTGGGCTGTGGCGAAGGGGGCACAGATGGCTACCAAGAGAGCCGCACAATAACGCTGAGACGTTCTTGCGTTCATGAATGCCTTCGTGAGTCAGCAAAGCCGTTTCAAGATAACCGGGAGGGGCGATTCGATTCCGTTACTTTGCCTCTGCAGCCTCGGCCAAGCGCCTCATTGCTGCTTCCAAGTCGGCCGGCGCCTCCTCAAACCTGGCAAAGCCCATCGCACGAATCGCCTCTGGATGGGCTTTGGCAGCTTCCATCAGGAAAGCCCTCATCTGATCTTTCAACTCCGCATCAAGGTGATCGCCAGCCACGAAAGGCCCTTCGCCGATCGTTTCGACCATTAACTTCTCAGTGCGTCCCAGCTCTACGAATTGGTCCTTACTGAACACCACCGGAAGCGGGAACCACCTTCCACCCGTTTCGGCATAAGCATCAAACTCATCGGCTTCGACTACGCCGGCATCGGTGCCCATCACATAGACGACCTGCTTGGCTGCCTCGATGGAACTCAGGTGATGCTGGAGCCGTTCTGGTAGTAGCGTCTTAATGTCCGACACTTCGACCCCGCCTTGCTTCAGGGCTGCCAGCGTCGCCAGATGGAGGATGCGGTCATCCTTGGGTCCAAAGGCGAACCGCTGGCCTTTGAGATCGGCCAAGCTCGAGATCCCCGCATCCGCTATTGCGACGATGACGCCCTGGCGAACACGATCTTTCGAGACGGCCAGCACTTGGCCCACAGGCGATTCTGCGGTCATCAACAAATAGTCGGCTGCACTGACCAGTGCGAGATCAATGGCCTTGGAGTCTGTCAAGTGGAACGCGAGCTGGAATGGACTCAGGTTCTCGAACTTCACCGGCCGTTGGAAATGCTCTTCAAGATCCTGGCAAAGCAGCGCCCAGGGGGTCTGTTCTCCCCAGGTACGGATATCAAAGATACCTTGATTCTCGTAACAAAGCCCAATGGTTAGAGGTTCCGGAGATCCGGCAAATTTCCAGCGTAACCCCAGCGGATCAAGCGTAGATGCCGAGAATATCTGCCCCTTCCCGCAACCACCGGCAAGAAGCAGAACGAAGAAGAGCCCGACGTTTCGAGACCGCAATCTCATGATCTCCACACTCCATTATGGGCTACCAAGCCTCGTCGGCCAGCTGGAATTCCCCGGCCATATGCTCGGAAGTATACGGCTTGCCTTGGACGGTTGCACCCAGCCTCAGCCACCTTCTCTCAGTTGGAGACGAGGCGACACTATCAAGATCGACTGGCCCCACCCAATCAGATGAACCCGTCTCGGCGGGTCAGCCTCGATTCATCGCCCGGAGAATTACGGAAACCTTGCTGGGCCATGGCTGATGCGTCGAGCAAACGCCAGCGGCCCAGTCAGGCTCATTGGACGCGATCTCCTCAAGTGGGCAACGCATCCACACCAAGAGAAGCGTGAATTCGCCGGCAAACGCGCGTTGCTCACAGCACGCAGCAATTGAGCGGCGATGCTGGTATCCCAATAGTCTCGACGATTGTGGGCAGTTTGGGGAAGCCTAGGCCCACCCGCAGGAATCTGTCCTAGTTCAACATGGTGTGGCAATTTAGGCAAGATTCGAGATGCCCACAGTCGACGCCGCGCTTCATCCCGTAACCTCTTGCTAGATAGTGGGTTAGTGGCACTACCCAGCATTCCAATTTAGGCTCAGGGGGAGACTCGGCCTGCCGATCGCAGCAAGGCTCGCCAATCCGCTGCCGGAGCTCGCCGCGTGGCACCGCTGTGTATAACTTGTGATTCTTTGAGGACCAACGAAGTGATCACGCGTCTGTTGCAGACCGTGCCACACGAGCTGAGGCGGTCGCGCCGAAGCCATCCTCACGTTTGGCTCGATCCGCCAGGGGCTCAGGCGAGGGCTGCTTCGGGATGGGCGATTTTGAGCTTGGTGAAGATGTCATCGAACTGTCGCCCGAGGTAGTCGCGGTTTGGGCCGGAGATAAGGTGATTCCAGGGCAGAAGTTCGCTCTGCTTCTTGGCACGATTGGCATAAAAGGCCGGATCAATCCCCTCCTTCTCGAATGCCCGCTCCCAACGGTCGAACCGGAAACACTCGTCCCAGCCGTCGAACCGGGCGCCATCTCGCCAGGCTGATTCAATTACCGGCGCTAGTCTCCGATCCCCCAAAGAAAAAACAGCCTCCAGGACGGATCGCTTAGGGTCATGCGTGCGCACTCTGACGGCCCGATTCTGGCCACCGAGCCGACGCAATCGGTCGCGGACCTCGTAGAAGTATTCGACCGGCGGCTGGGCTGCCCATTGAAGAGGCGTGTGCGGCTTGGGCACTAGCCAACCGACCGAGGCCTTGACCGAGGCCGCATGTCCTGAGAACGGCTTGCGGGCCTGGCTAACTTCGTTCGCCACCCTCCAGATCCCGTCAATATCCTGCGGTCTTTCCCCAGGCAAACCAGCCAGGAAATATAGTTTCACCGAGCGCCATCCCGCCCGGTAAGCCGCTCGAACACCCTCGATCAGGTTGCCATCGGTAACTTTCTTCCGAATGGCAGCCCGCATGTCGTCCTCGGCAGCTTCGACCGCTATCGTCAAGCCAGACTTGCGCACCGAATTGACCATGAAAGGAATATTCTGGAGCATCTTATCCACCCGGAGCGACGGGATGGAGATGCCAACGTGCTGATCAGCGAACTGCTCATTGATTCTCTCAGACAAATCAAGCAAGTCGGGGTAGTCTGCCGTCGAAAGCGACAGCAATCCGATCTCGTCGATTCCGGTGGCAGCGTAGGCCTGCTTGGCAATTTCACTGATCCGGTCAACACTCCGCAGACCCAACGGCCTCTTGGTGTATCCAGCATGGCAAAAACGGCAGCGCTGGGGACAGCCGCGCATGATCTCGATCGAAACGCGGTCGTGTACAACCTCGACATAGGGAACCAACGGCCTCGTGGGGAAGGGAACATCCTCGAAGTCGGGAGTTTGGCAACGTTCGATGGTTCGAGGCAGCTGCGCATCTGTCGGCTCGAAGGAGCGAAGCGTGCCATCCTGGTTGTAGGCCACTTCGTAATAGGCGGGTGCATAGACCCAGGGGAAGCGCCGGGCGAGTTCGAAAATCATGTCGCGACGACGAACACCACCGGATTTCAATTCATCGTAGGCTTGCAGGATGGCAGCCATTGAATGTTCGCCATCTCCGACCACGATCAGATCAAGGAAGTCAGCCACAGGCTCTGGAGCGTCCGCTTGAGGACCGCCGGCGATCACCAACGGGTGTGAATCGTCCCGGTCGGCGCTGCGGAAAGGAATACCGGCAAGGTCAAGCAGCGTGAGGATGTTGGTGTATCCCATCTCATACTGGAGCGAGATCGCCAAAATGTCAGCCGATGCCACCGGCTGCCGCGTATCCCAGGTGAACAACGGAATCTTTCGATCGCGCATGCGCTGCTCTGCGTCGAGCCAGGGAACGTAAACCCGTTCTGCACAGACACCCGGCGTGTGATTGCACAGCCAATAGATGATCTGGCAGCCCAGTTGAGACATGCCGATGGTGTAAGCATCGGGAAATGCGATGGCTACGCGCACATCGGCGCGCTGCCAATCACCCCGGGATACAAGCTGGTTGATCTCCTGCCCGATGTACTGGGCGGGCTGCTCCACATAGGGGAGCAATTCGTCGCTGATGAGGCTATGCAGATCGGTCTGAGCAATCATCCCAATAGGTCCTTGTGCGCCAAGCTGCGTCCAGCAAGTCAGCCGACTACGGCGAGATACCCAACTGCAAGCGGGGCGGCAAAAAGTCGGACGGCCGATGCTGTTGAATGAGAAGCCAGTAGGCAGGCGCGAGGTGCCGCTGAATAATCTACAAGCCCAGACGTGCCCGGAAATTGCCTATCAGCAGTGCAATGCCACGAAGACCGGCCCCGGCAACTCCGCGACAACAGAACCCTAAGACATCGGGGCGAGAGGATTCGAACCTCCGACCTCTGCGTCCCGAACCCCATCTTGACAGCACCTGAACGGCACGAAAGCCCTTATCCAATAGCAGCTTAGCACACATTGACGCTTTCGCAAACCCACACAAACAATC
>JAJDDP010000043.1 GCA_029260235.1 Phycisphaerae bacterium
CTGGGTACAAGCGCAGGACCGCTGGGATTCTCATAACACCTGGACCAGAATTTGGGTAGCAGGCCAGTTGTTTCGATCGCAGAATCATAACTCGCATGGAACGGACGTTAAGATGCACCCCAAAACGTCGATTATCGGTTATGGTGAGCAAACTGACCTGTTCAGGCAACCATTCAAAGAACAGGCGGCGTTGAAACCTGGGCCCTGTAAGGCACACGACCACGCCATCGCAAGCGGGAAGAAGAAGGAAGCACAGGTTTCGCCGCAGGTTCGTGAGCCGGACGCGGCACGTCCGACGCCGGGCATGAAAAGTCCAAATCCACCGCAGTCAACCGGTCCCGCAAGCGATCGAGTGGCTGGCATCGAGCGCCCCCAACAAACCGTATCCGCCGTATCGTCGTTGGCGAATCGGCGAGTATCACCTGTCATAAAATGCGGTAGCGTCCGGGGTTGTAGGCATAACGCGAATAGTCGATTCCCAGCTCCAATGACTGGACGTCGACCTAGGACGCCGTTCTTGCCCGATGTTCCGGGACTAGGCTTCGGTTTACAAAATCGAATTTAAGGTGACGCAGACCAATGCTATTTCAGGCTTTGCGACTATCCGCAGGAGCGTCTTGGGTGCGGCGATTGCACACGTCAGGACGACTGTCCCAACTCCTCAACGTACTGCACGCATGGCCAATGCTGCGACCCCGCGCCGCGTTGGGTCGTTTGTCCCTCGCCGCCGCTCACCAAAATCGAAGATTACGCGCTTACGCCACTGTCGCGCCACGCCACACCTGATGGGGTCAGGCGATTCGCATCCTGACGGTCACTGTGTCCCTCTTTCTTGCTGGTCGATGATATGCTTGCCGGGTCTTCGTTTGCAGAATCTTTCACGCCATCGAGCGATTCTTGTGGCTGGCACACCGAGCCAGTACGCCGCGATACACACTTGATTGACCAACGTAGTCTGCCACACGCCCTGGTCGATCCACCGCCGAGCCGATGTCACGACCGAAGCCGGTGCGATCTCGATACGGCCGATACGCCGCAAGCGTCGGATCAGCACATAATCCTCCATAATTGGCAGATCGGGAAAGCCGCCAACCTCTTGAAAGACGTTTGCCCGAACGAAGATGGCTTGGTCGCCGTACGGCATCTGACGGGCGCGGGATCGGAAGTTCGCCATTTTTTGGATGAAGCGGAGAGATCGTCCCTCGCCATCGATCAACAATCGGAACGCGCCGGCGCAGACCCCCGGTCGATCGAGAGCGCGAAAGATGTATTCGTCAAAAGCCGACGGCAACGACGTGTCCGCATGCACGAACAACAGCGTGTTACCGGTGGCGAACGACGCTCCTGCCGCAAGCTGACGCCCCCGGCCGAGAGACGACTCGACAACCGTTGCACCGTGGGCGCGAGCGATCTCACGGGTCCGGTCCGTGCTTTGCCCATCGACCACAATTACCTCCCATGCACTTCCACCACGCACGCGGTCGAGCGTATGGCCGATCGTCCTTTCCTCGTTGAACGTGGGAATGATGACGGACAGGCGCCGCAGTCCAAAGGACCTCTCCCCTGGACCTTGACGACGGGGCTGCCGATCCCTCGGAGCCGTTGGCGCGTCCCGCATGACGGCGTCAGCGTGGCTGGATGGTCTCTCGCGAAGCGGCGTATTCATAGTTACTCTGCTCGACTAATCATGACCGCCACTCGGTTCCTGCGGGGTGCGCATCGCAGCAACGCCCGAAAGCGTGGAAACCACATACGGAACAACCACCGTGAGAACCGTCTTCGCGACTCGATTCGTGCCGAAAGCGCCACCTTCGCGCCGAGGCCGGCAGCTCCTGCTGCGGTCACTAGCCCGGCGGTACCGCCGCCGACCACAACTATGTTGTAGCGGCCCGAGGGCTGTGGGTTGGTCCATTCCGTGGGGTGGACGTTGGCAATCAGGGCGCGGTTGTGTTCGTCAAACGGTTGGGCGTGCGGCAACCCGGCTACGATAGAGTCCAAACCCGCGTCCGAAACGTTCGGCACCCCGGTCGCCTTTGGCGCCGTCACAGACTTCCGACTGTCAACGTTTGTTTCTTGCATCATTCAACGTCCAATCGTAGTCGAGCCATTTGATTCGTGGTTTCGCACCTTGATCCAAGGCCGCTTTCAGCGGCACCGAATAACGAGCGGCGAATTGGATGACCGAACCCGCGACTTGTTTGAAGTCCGCCCCGTACCAGTCGTAGAGTTTCGTCAGATGAACCTCCTTCGCGCCCGGCTGATAACGAAACCAGCGTCCGTGCGAATGCACATGGCGTGTCTGGTCCTCCAGTTGCTCATCGATCCTGTCCGCTTGAAAGGCCCCGTTGCGCAGTTTCGGACAGCCGATTGCGGCGCAGACCAAAGCGAAGTGGATGCGTGGCTCGGAGAACTTCGGCCGAACCTGCTCGTGCTCGATCTGGTTTAGGCTAAGCGTCATCGTCCCGATGCGCCACCGCTTTGCGTCCCAGCGGTTCGCGGAGGGAATGTCCTTGATGGACTTGACGGGGTAGTGGTCGAGGATTAACCGAAGCGTGAAAGCGTTGTAGGCGTTGATGAGAAGCGACAGCTTCTCGTCGCGACCGAGGTCAGCGAACGGTGCTTGTCCCACCGAGGCGATGTACGAATCCAGTGTCGCAGCGTCCCTGCGCAATCCGTCGTAATCGACCCACCCGTCGCCATCAACATGTTTGCGGAGCAAGGTGTCGAATGCGGAGTGGTTGAACGTCGGTCGATCAGAGTTGTGTTGGTACGCTTCCTGAAGCGTAACAGGCGCTGGGCCGAACAGGTTACTGAGCGCATCCCGCCACTGGTGTGCGCAGGCCGCGATCGCAAACAGCGCCACCGCGACGAGCGGCATCGCGATCATACCCCATGGCCGACCGGTGACACTGGCTGGCGTCTGTTCGCTTGATTTCGTGGACTCCGCATCGCTTCTGTTCTCTCCTTCGATGTTGGTCTGCTGATTTAGTGCTTTTCGGGCTAGCCGCGTAACGTAGGTGGTTACCGCGATGGTCGCCATCAATCCCACGGCGAGAAGCGCCCATTCAGCGGGCGTCTTGCCGCGTTCAGCGCCCGCCGCGGACCGCAAGCCCTCCGTTCCGATGTTTCCCAGGTAGACGTACATGAATGTACCCGGCAGCATGAAGAGCCAGCTTGCCAGAACATAGGGCCAGAAACGGATGGCGGTGAGGCCAAAGAGGTAGTTGCCCAAACTGAACGGTACCGCCGGTGACAACCGAAGCATCGCGATGATCTTCCCGCCACCGTCGCCTATGGCCCGGTCGATGGCTTGAAACTTTGGAAACCTCCGTGCCTGCCGGGCGAATTTGTCGCGCGCGACGTAGCGGGCGATCAGAAACGCCAGCGCGGCAGCGGTTGTGGATGCGAACGACGCTGTCACTGTTCCCCACGCCAAACCAAGTACCGCTCCGGCGGTAAGCGTCAGCGCCGATCCGGGAAAAAACGCCAGAGCCGCAACAACATAGGCTGCTCCAAAGGCGAGCGGCCCCAAGAACCCCAGTCCATCTACTCTTGATTTCAGAAAATCAATCGCCCGATCCGCGGGCAGCGCGCGGACAATCACAAATAGGGCAACGACGATCAGCGCGATGGAGACACCTTTGATTACTTCTGAACGCATTCGTATTGCAGCCGAGAGGCGGTTCGTCAGGGCGGGTGGCGAAGTCAGTCTCTGCGTCGAGGTTGTGGCTACGGTCGTTTTCGATGTCGAACTCATACAATAGTCCCTCCACAGGAAGTACCCGTGCCGGCCGTGCAGCCGAAGCAATGCTCGCCAGTAACGATCTGGCGGCCCATCAAATCCCCGGCGTCGAAGTCCCAGATGTTTTGCGGAAGGCTCTTCCGCGTCGGTAGTCTCATGGCGTAATTGAAATCACAATCATGAAGCGTTCCATCCCAACTCACATGGATCTGCCGGCGACACATCAGACCATCCAAGGTTAAGGGATTGAACGACTCGCGCAGCAGTTGGAGATATCGCTCGTCATCGCCGTCGCGGCTCAGGTCGTGCAAGAACCGCCCGATGGGCATGTTCGTGATCGTGTAAAGCTCGGTGAAGCTGATCCCGAAGCGGCGCTGTAGCTCACGGTGATAGTCACGTTCCAGTTGGGTCTGCTCTGGTGGCAATGACGGTCCGCTTGGATTGTAGACAAGGGTCAGCGTCAAGTCCGGTTCGGTGCCGTACCCTACTGAGTTCAATCGTCGGATTACATCGATGCTCTTCTCGTACACCTGCAGGCCGCGCTGTCGATCGACATTCTCTGGCAGGTAGCAAGGCAGTGACGCGACCAGACGAACTCGCTGGTCGCGGTAGAACTCGGGCAGGTCCATATACCCATCGTGTTGCATGATGGTCAGGTTTGTCCGCACCAGCACATCAAGGTCTCTACTGCGCGCAATCATGACGAAACGACGGAAGTTGGGGTTCATCTCCGGCGCGCCACCGGTGATGTCCAGCGTTTTGACGCCGGCTCGCTTTGCAGCCTGAAGCACCATCACCATCGTTCGCCATTCCATTTGTTCCGTGCGTTTCGGCGAGGATTCCACATGGCAGTGACGACAGGCCAGATCGCAGGTTAGACCGATGTTGACCTGCAACGTCCCAATCGATGTAGCGCGTAACGGTCCGCCGCAGGCTGCCTCGACGTGTTCGTCGAAGGCGTTTCGTCTATACAGCATCAACGGTACGGAATTGACCATTCCCATTGCGTTAGCTTCCCATGCGGGCCAGTGCCCAGTATATCGCCGCGCCAAGTGCAGCCCCCAGCGGCAGCGTTGTCATCCAGGTCGCGAGTATTTGCGCGATGGTCTTCCAACGCGCGGTGCGGCTAACCATGCCGATACCGAAGATCGCACTGCACGACACATGCGTCGTCGATACGGGGACGCCCAGGCGAGAAGCACCCAACACCAGTGCGGCGGTCACCAGATTGCCCGTCAATCCCTGTCCGGGGTTCAGGTCGGTGATGCGTTTGCTCATCGTTTCGGCGACCTTACGCGAATTCAACAACCCGCCGAGGGCCATCGCGGCGGCCACCAGTCCTAGCTTCCAATTCACGCCAGCCGTGCCAGCGGTCAGAAGCAGAGCTGCGATCTTCGGCGTGTCGTTTACCGCCCGAGCGAAGCAGACCGCGATGCCGCTGAGCGCATGGGTCTTGTTGACGAGGGCCAGCGCGCTGACTCCAAGCACGCGGCCGTCGTAGCGCTCGATGCACTGCTCGCGCGAGGCAAGTGCGAAATTTGGTCCACCGCCAACCGGAGCCGCGATAAGGGTCGCGCCGTCCTGCTTGAGCAGTACGGGCTGCGGCGCCGCGTCGCCTATGCAAACACACGTTTGGCGTGTGATGCCCAGGCGGAGTCGCGTCCTGCGAAACAGCGGATAGAGCGCCGCTGCGAAGCCGAGTGCCAAGACCGGACTGACCAAAAGCGGGAGTAAAAAGCTCTCCCAGAGCTGGACCTGGTTCGCGTGACCATGACTCACGACCAGGGCAACCCCGGCGAGTGCGCCGGTCAGCGCGTGCGTCGTCGAAGTCGGCATGCCCAAGAACGTTGCGAGCAGAATCGTGATCGCGCCGGCGCCCGCAACTGGAACCAAGAGTTCGCCGCTTTGCGTGAGTTTCAGCGGAACGAGTCCTTTGCCGGTAAAGGACTTGGCCAGCGAACCGGCCAACAGGATCGAGAGAACACTTCCGGCTAGCGTAGCGATCGTCGACCAGGTCAGGGCGGTGCGATAGCTGAGTGTTCCGCTGCCGTACAGCGTCGCAACGCCCTTGAAGTTATCGTTGGCGCCGTTGCTGTAGGCGAGCCAAAAAACGGCTAGGATGAGTACGGCAATCGTCACGGGGTATCTGCTCTCCTCAAAGCGATCAAGTTCCTAGTCATCACGGTACGGATATCATGGCAGAAGTGGCGCAACGAACCCCGGGTTCGTGATCGCCGAGTCAACTCTGACACTGGTTTGTAGCTACCGCCCGTATCACCAGCAGTCATAGGAATCGAGTCCATGTGCATCCACTTTGATAATCCCTTCGCCCCGATTCGCAGCCGAAACGCGCCAGCAACTAGAGCCGCAACAACAAAAGCCGCTCCAAGGGCGAGCGATCCCCCGTATCCCAGGCCGTCCCTGCTCATTCGATCCAGTCATGCCTTACGAGGAAGCCCCACTTCGTCCACTCGCACAAGCGATGCGGCCAAACGGTCATGGATCATCCCGCCGCTGGAGTCAAGCCGTCCGAATGAGAGAACACCTGTTGGGCAGCTCTGCACGCAGGCCGAGCAGCGCACACACTCCGGATCCTCCATGGCCACTCCCTTGTTTGCGAAGTTCATCACATCAATGCCTTGGTGGCAGACGGAGGTACACACGTTGCACGAGATGCATTTCTTCTTTTCGGTGAAGATGCGGAACCTTGAGAACCTCGCATAGATGTGCATCAGCGCTGCGAGCGGACAGGCGAATCGGCACCACACGCGGCCGCTAAACCAGAAGTAGCAGGCTACGCCCAGCACACCGGCGAGCATCACGTCGACGATCCACTTGTAGTTTAGGAAGGGAAGGTTCTTGAGCAGGTAATCAAATCCTGTGTGAAACACGGAGCCCGGCCATATCCATCCGCCGACGCGAAGCGCAAAGAGAACGAATGCGAAGGCAAGCACGACTTGCCCGACCATGTTGAGGCGATTCCAGATGGGGCCGTGCGGCATCTTGTGGCGATGGGCGTCGCCGAGCGTTTCGGCCAACGCGCCGCAGGAGCAGATCCATCCGCAGTAAGCACCTTTGCCCCAACGGCGAATCATCAATGGTATGATCACGAACGTCTGCACAAAACTGAGAATCAGCCAACCCCAGATCGGATCCGGCGTGAATACATTCCAGACGAATAGCGGCCAGGCGAGTACGAAGCCATAGGCGCGCCAATAGGATCCGTTTGGAAAAAACTGGTCACCGATCCAACCCAACCCACCGCTCTCGAACCATCCGTTGTTACCAGCCCACGGCAGCAATATCTGAGGAAGAATAAATAGTGGGAGGCATTGGATCGCCATCAGCGTAAGCGTCTGCACTTTGACGTACGGCGTTCTCCTTCTTTTGATTCGCCGAAATCCGAACGCCACAACACACACGCAATAGGCGAGCGTGTAGTAAAACCCACCGTCGGCCATTGAGTTCTTTAGCGCATAGAGGAGGTTGGTCTTGGTGTTGGCGGCGGTTGACACGGAGGTACCGAGCGATGCAAACAAGCTGCCGACGTTGTATGGAAACCAACCTCGCTCCTGAAACCATTTTTGAATGGGCAACTCTGCGGTGTATGTCTTCCAGTGGTAAAGGAAAATGCAGAAAAGGGCGAATAGGCCGAACGTGACGTAGGTCATGGGTCGCCATTCGCCGCGTATGGGTACGCCACTACGTCGAAAGAAATCCAGCGGTGGCTCGCGGCCAATCATGGAGAAGACCACGTCGTTGGGCAGCGATTCCACGTTTCCGTCGGCGTTTTTGATATCCACGGCGTCGTCGCGGATTTCGACAAGTTGCGTCGACATCGCCATGCAGATCGAACCTTCACCGATGCGCGCGCACATCGAAGGTGAAAAGGACGTAGTGACGCGTTCGGAGGAAGGATTCTCGACGGCGACATTCGCGGCGGGGTCGGCCACCAATTGGTTGAGGTTCTCGACGTTTTCGGGCTTCGGGCGGGAGAACGAATCACGACGATAGCTGTGCGTCACCTTAGCGCCTGCCAGCGCCAGTGCGATCGACGCTTCGATGGCCGAGTCGCCACCTCCGACCACGAGAACGCTCTTTCCAGTGAATTCTAACGGATCGTGTAGCCGGTTGAAGACCTTGGGTCTGTCGTCGCCCGCCGCGCCAAGCTTGCGGAAGTTGCCGCTACGTCCGATGGCCACGATGACGCGCTGAGCTTCAAACGTGGCATCTTTCGCGTGAATAACGAATCGCTTGCCCTTGCGTTCGACGCGCTCGATCCGGGCGATGACAGGCTCGATCCCGTGCGCTTCGCGCTGTGCTTCCAACTCCGCGACCAGATCCTCTTTGACGCTCGCGGTCAGTTGGAGATCACCGGCCGGCGTCATATCGGCCGGGTACCTGAAGATCGGTTTGCCCTTGGGGAAATCCTTGATGGTTGCGAATGTCTTGGCCGCTTCAAAGATCGCGAAAGTCAGGCCTGCTCTTTTGGCCTCGATGGCGGCGGCAACGCCGGCAAGACCACCACCAATGATAGCAATGTCAAACGGTCCATCGTCCTTCGTGCCGCGCACGAATCCGGGCTCTGCAAGAATGGCCTGAACAGCCTTCGCGCCAGTGTCCACTGAGAACTTCAAGAGCGGAATCCCGGTGAGATCTCCGACGACACGAAGGCCAGGAACAGCTGTCGTCCCGTCGGCACTTACCTCGGGTAGTTTCTCAACCGTGCCGGCAGGCCAACACGTATGCAGCCAATTCATGTACCGGGGAAATAACAGCTTAGTGCGTACAGCCTCGATTGTGCCAGTGCCAGTTTGTCTTTCGTAATTGTTCATGCCGTTAACGACGAAAATCCCGACAGCAAGTGGCTGTCTGGACCCATCATCTGTTCGTATCCATCACGAGAATGCCAGTTCGAGCAAAGAGAGGTCATCGCCAAATTCGACTCTGCCCTGGAAATCCTGAATCGCCTGCCTGACCTGTTCGATTATTGGGGCGCCACCCGCCTTGAACAGGTTCGCAACAATGGCTTCGAGTCCGGAAATATCTAGCTGTCTTCCGGCGGAGTCGGCGGCTTCAATGGCACCGTCCGTGTATAGCATCAAGCGGCTCCCAGGGGCGACCTCAATCACGGCGTCACCGTTCTGCGCTTCCTCGATAATTCCCACGGGCATGGCCGTTGATTCAAGCCGATACGGCCGTGCATTGGGAGCCAAGAGAAACGGCGGTGGATGTCCGGCATTGACGTAATGCATCGAACGCGCTTGGTGGTCATACACGCCATACCACGCGGTGAAGAAGCGGCCATCATGCGCTGACATGGGAAAGGCGCGATTTAGGGACGCCATAACCGACAGCGGCTGCCCGAACTCAGTGTCCGGTAGAGTATGCCGATTGAGCGTTGCTTGAACCGTACTCGCAAAGAGTGCCGCTCCAACACCATGGCCCATGATATCCACCAAGTAAATTGCGAGGTGGCGATCATCGAGCCAATGGTATCCGAAAATATCGCCTCCCACTTGCGAACTGGCCTCAAAGCACCAATCGATGCTGATTCTGTCGTCAATCAGAGGAGGCGGTAGCTGAGATTGGACGTATCGAGACGCTTCACGCAACTCATCCTGCAAGCGTTCCTGAGTCTTGATCAACTGCGTTTTCGTATCCAAGAGTTCGTGTTGTGTACTGATGAGGTCAAACATATTGAGCTCATGTTCGGCAAGCCTGGCCAGATGTTCGAGTGTCTGCAATGAGATTTGATTCGCGTCACGTGGCTCACGATCCACAAGACAGAGGGTACCAACTAATTGTCCACTCGGACCAGCAAGAGGATGCCCTGCGTAGAACCGTACGTGGGGATCCGAGACAACGAGTGGATTGTCATGAAAACGAGGATCTTCAGAGGCATCCGGAATCACCAACGGCTTGGCCTCCAGAATCGTGTGACCGCAAAACGACACATCACGGCCAGTTTCTTCGGTCTCCAGTCCGCACTTGGCTTTTAGCCACTGGCGGTCGGAGTCCACAAGAGCGATGTAAGCGATAGGCACATCAAACACGGCGGCAGCAAGTGAGACAATGCGGTCGAACCGTTGTTCGGGCGGTGTATCCAGGATCCGCAGAGCGCGGAGATCTGCCAAACGCTCAGTTTCATTAGCAGGAATGGGAGGCGCAATCATTGTGTTGTTCTCGCTATGAAATCTATCATCAGATCTCCGCCGATCGAATAACGATCATCTTCTCGATCTGCATGTCCTTCATCGTATGGGGAATCCCACCGACCCCCAGCCCAGATTCGCGGAGGCCGGCAAACGGCATCCAGTCAACTCGAAAGGCCGTGTGATCGTTGACCATGACCGCTGCCGCATCCAGGCGGCGGGACGCCCGAAGAGCGGTGTCGACGTTTTGTGTGAAAACGGCGGATTGGAAAGCAAACGGAAGTGCATTGGCTCGGCCGATGGCGTCATCGAGATTCTCAAACGGGTAAACGCAAACGACCGGTCCGAAGATTTCGTGCGTGCTGACGCGAGCGCCCGCCAGCGGTTTGAATAGAACCGTCGGGGCGTAGCAGCTCTCGCCGATCTTGCGGCCACCGGTCAGCACCTCCGCGCCACCATCGATGGCTTCCCTAACCCATTCGTCGATGCGCAACACCTCGGCCTGGCGAATAAGAGGACCGACGTCGATGTCAGGTAGTGTCGGATCGCCGACGCGAAGCGCACTTGCAGCCGTAGCGAGTCGGGCTGCCAAATCGCGGGCGATGCTTTGGTGGGCGAATAATCGCTGAACCGAGACGCACACTTGCCCAGCATGATAGAACCCGCCTTTTGTGAGAATTGGGAGTGCCTCATCCAGATCTGCGTCTGCGGCGACGATGACGGATGCAGCGCCACCGTGTTCCAACGAACATCGCGTACCGGGTGCAAGCTTGGACCGTAGCATCCAGCCTACGGGTGCGCTTCCGATGAATGTGAAGAAAGCGATACGTTTATCTGTTACAAGCGCACTCGAAACGTCGCGGTCTTTGGTCAAGAACGCCTGGCACCATCGCTCCGGCAACCCGGCCTCATGGAGGATACGGACAAATCGCATGCACGCGAGCGGTGTTGCCTCTGCGGGCTTCACGATGACAGGACAACCCGCAGCGACGGCAGGTGCAACCTGATGTGCGATCAAATTCAGCGGATGATTGAACGCACTGAACGCCAACACGACTCCGATCGGTTCGTGCTGGGTAAATGCAATCCGACCGGATGACCCTGCGTTCAGCCTCATGGGGATGACGCTGCCGCCTTCGGAGCGCACAGTCTCGATGCAGATCTTGACGCAGTCGATAGCACGGTCCACTTCGACGAGTGAATCGACGAGGGGTTTTCCACCTTCCCGCGCCGCGTCCGTGGCGAGTTCCTGCCTTTGCGCCAGCATGAGGGAAGCGGTCCTCTCCAGTATCTCGATGCGCTCAGCAGTGGGGATCCAGGCATCCCGGTCGCGAAACAAACCGTAGGCAATTTCGAGGGCAGTGTGGGCGGCGCTTAAGCCTGCTGTCTCAATGGTCGCAATAGTGGAGCCATCGAACGGCGCTGTAACCGTTACATTCTCGCCTTCGGGCTTCGCGTCGGGCATTAGCAGGGTCATGTGTTGCGTCACAAGAGTATCCTTTCTTTGTCGGTGGCTAGATCGGACACACCAGATCGCCTAGCTTCTCGGTCAGCTTCATGTTCTCGGAGTAATCGACCGGACAGTCGATCACCACGACGGTATCGTCAGCGATTGCTTGCCGAAGCGTCGGAACAAGGTCGCCCGCAGATTCTACGCGGTAGCCTTTGGCCCCGAATGATTCTGCGTATTTGACGAAGTCGGGGTTCTTAAAGTCGATATAGCTGTCGCGACCAAAACGTCGAAGCTGATGCCACTTGATCAGTCCGTATTGGCTGTCGGTCCAGATGAGAATGATGATCGGTGTACCAATTCGCAGCGCGGTCTCAATCTCTTGCGAGTTCATCATGAACCCGGCGTCGCCGGTGACCGTGAGCGCCGTGTGTTGCGGGGACACGAGCTTTGCGGCAATGGATCCGGGAACACCAATTCCCATGGACGCGAAGCCGTTTGAAATGATGCACGTGTTCGGCGCTTCCGCCTGGTACATGCGCGCCATCCACATCTTGTGAGCACCGACGTCGCTAATGACGATGTCCTCAGGCTCGAGAACCTGTCGAAGATCCCAGATGATTCTTTGAGGCTTCATCGGAAATGCGTCATCTGCGGCATGGGCTGCAAGCTCATCAACGATCGTCGTTCTCAATGATTGTGCCTGAAACTCTGCTTTCGGCGATACGCTCTCGGCAAGTGCTGTTAGTGAATGTTTGATGCAACCCACAACACCGACCTCCAAGATGTAGTGCTCATCAACTTCGGCCGGCATGGTGTCGATATGAACAATCTTGCGATCCTTGTCCTTGTGCCAAAGATAGGGGTGATACTCGATCATGTCATAACCCACGCAGATGATCACGTCAGCACGATCGAAACCGCAGGCCACGTAGTCGTGGGCTTGCAAACCCACTGTTCCGAGGCTGTGCGAATGAGAGAAAGGAATGGCGCCCTTGGCCATAAACGTTGTTGCGACAGGGATGTTGAGCTTCTCTGCAAAGTCAACCAATTCGGCGCAAGCCTTGTGACGGATCACACCGTTGCCAGCCATGACCATGGGATACCGGGCGGAAGAGATGATTGATGCCGCCTGATCGATCTTGCTCTGTGGAGGGGATGGCGCACGGGCACTTTGCACCTTCAGCGGCTGCTTATGCACTTCCATCTTTGCCACATCTTCGGGAAGCTCGAAGAAACTAACGCCGGGCTTCTCGGCCTCGGCCTGCTTGAACGACTTGCGTACGACCTCCGGGATTATCTCGGGCGTAATAATGGATGCACTGTACTTCGAGATCGGCTCGAAGAGTTTGACAAGGTCGTAATACTGATGGCTCTCTTTGTGCATGCGCGTCGTAGACGCTTGGCCAGCGATGGCGACGAGCGGCGCGCGATCCATGTTCGCATCGGCGACGCCGGTCACGAGGTTGGTCGCCCCCGGGCCGAGCGTCGCCAGGCAGACACCTGCCTTACCCGTCAGCCGCCCGTAGACATCCGCCATGAAAGCAGCGCCTTGCTCGTGCCGCGTGGTAATGAAGCGGATCTTGCTGTCCAGCAGGACGTCCATAACATCAATGTTCTCTTCGCCCGGGATGCCGAATATGTACTCGATTCCTTCGTTCTCCAGACAGCGTACCAACAACTCAGCAGCATTCATCCAACACCTCCCATGTGGCGGTCATCAAACCGAAAAAGCATATCCCTTCGGTGTTTCATTCATAAACGACGGATGTCCACAGGGACATCCATGCAATATCGATCCAGGACACGGCCCGTTCAGCGAGTCCATGATAACCATTTCCGAAAGAGCGTTTTCACGAACGGCGTCAAGCGTGTGCGATTGTACAGGTCGCCAACTTTCCGTATCGCTTCTGCCTGTGTCGGATACGGGTGGATCGTGGACGCGACCTGCTTGAGCCCCAGGCCGTGCTTCAAGGCAAGCGTGATCTCTCCGATCATATCGCCGGCGCTGTGAGCGACGATCGTCGCGCCAACGATCTGGTCAGTACCCTTTTTCGTGTGAATCTTGACGAACCCGTCGTCTTCGCCATCCAGGATCGCGCGGTCAACCTCGGCTAGTTCCTGCGTGTAAGTATCGATCTCCAGACCTTGTTCTTGCGCTTCCTCTTCGTAGAGACCCACGTGTGCGATCTCGGGGGATGTGTAGGTACACCACGGGATGATAAGCGACCTGGCTTTAGCTCTTCCGCGAAACAGCGCGTTTTGGATTACGATCCGCGCCATGAAGTCAGCGGCATGTGTGAACTGGAACCGGGAACAAACATCGCCCGCAGCGAATATCCGAGGGTTCGACGTTTGAAGGCGATCATTGACCTTGACCCCTTTCTTGTCGAAATCAACGCCGACGGTTTCTAGGTTGAGTCCCTCGACATTCGGCGCTCGTCCGACAGCTATCAGCAGCTTGTCCACCCGTTCGTCGTACCCGTGTTCGTGCGACTCGACCTGTAGCCGAATACCGTCATGGCCAACGACGTTGAGATGACGACCGCAGCAAAGCAGTTTCACGCCGTCGCTCAAGAGCGACTTCTGAACGATCTCCGCGGCCATGCGGTCTTCGCGTGGAAGGATGCCATGTTCAGATTCGACCAGAAGCACTTCGGACCTCAGCCGTGCGAACACCTGCGCTAGTTCACATCCGATAGGCCCTGCCCCGATGACAGCCAGCCGTGCCGGAAGTTCTGTCAGAGAGAACACGGTCTCGTTCGTCAGATACGCGACCCCGTCGAGTCCAGGAACAGCCGGTGCCGCAGCGCGGGCACCGGTAGCAATGACCGCTCTCTTGAACTTCAATGTTTGATCGCCAACTTGTACGCTGTCGGATCCGCTGAAGCTCGCATCACCAAGAAAGACGTCGATACCAAGGTCTCGAAACCGCTGCGCTGAATCGTTGTCACTGATTCGTGCCCGAAGCCGGCGCATTCGCTGCATCACCGCCGAGAAGTCGATCTCGACACCGCCGGTGACCTTGATGCCGAAATCCCGTGCGTTTTCGACTGTGTGGGCAACGCGCGCCGCGCTGATCACGCCCTTGGACGGTACACACCCGACGTTGAGACAATCGCCGCCCAGCATGGAGCGCTCAATCAACGCCACCCTTGCGCCGAGACCAGCCGCACCTGCGGCCGTGACCAGGCCCGCTGTTCCCGCGCCGATCACGACGAGGTTGTACCTTCCCGATGGTGTCGGATTCACCCAATCTTGAGGATGCGTGTTGCTGACGAGTGCTTGGTTAAACTCGTCGAGCGGAGCCGCCTGAGGTAGCGTGTCCAAGATGGAGTCTTCAATCACCGACATATCAGCCCTCTCCACTCTGGCGAACACATCGCTCATTACACTTGAGCATGTTGGGTTTTCCTCCCGTTCTGAACCTGATCGATGTAACGCCTGATGCTCTCTATTCCTTCGACAATCCGGGGGAAATACCTTCGCGCGAAGGCGTTCTCGTCGTCGCGAGTATCCGGCATATTCTCTCGCCAGCCTTGCAACGCCGCGGCGCCATCGAAGTCTACAAAGCTGCAACGCACGGAGAAATCGTCCTCGTGCAATAGCAACGCTTCCCCTGGGAGAACTGCCGTGTGTTCTACGGTCAGCAGATCGTAGCAAAACGCCGAACAGGTCGTCAAGCCAAGCGAGTTCAACTGCGCTCGATGGTCGTTGAGATCCACGAGAACGTAAAAGGCGCCGTTTGGAGTGGTTGCCCGAATTCCGGGAATATCAGAGAGCTGGGTGAGCATCGTCCGGCAGGCAAGCTTGTTGACTCTTGCACAATCTCCCACATAGTCATCAATCGCCGGGTTGTTTGCGTAGGCCTCCAAGGCTGCATACTGCACTGGGGCAGACGCGCACGAATACGTCGATCCCGCCATCGTTACGGCGGCTTCAATTACGGATGTCGCTTGGCGCGGGAAGATACCAACGCCCAGCCGGTAACCACCACACGACTGGTCCTTACTGAGCCCGCCCGTGACGATCGTTCCCTCTGGATACACGCTTGCCAAACTGACGAACTCGATGTCGTCAAAGAGGGTCCGGGCATAGATCTCGTCCGAAATTACAACGATGTTGTGCCGGCGAAAAACAGCGGTCAGGCTGGTAAGCTCTTGTTCGGAGTAGACCGCCCCAGTGGGATTGTTGGGATTATTCAGAATCAAGACCTTCTGGGGCGTGTGCAGCGAAGCGACCGCATGTTCCAAGGAAGCAGGAGTGAGTTTGAAGCCGTCTTTCCGGGTCGTATGAATGGTAAGCGTTTTCTTTTTGAGGATTGTCGCTAGTGGCAAGTAGCTCACCCATGATGGTGCCGGAATAACGACTGTACCCTCCAGGGCAGCCAAGGCGATTGCAATCATTTCCTTGCTACCGGGGCTCACCAGGACTTGGTCAGCAACACACGGAAAACCAAAATTGCGAGAATAATAATCCGCGATGAGATCTCGAAGCTGCGGGAGTCCAGCGGTGGGCAAGTAGCGGTTTCGTGAGGCTTCCGATCGCAGCGCCTCTACGACGCGCGGCGGTGGCGGGTACGGAGACTGCCCGAACGCAAAGTTATTGTACGGCCGGCGACAGCCGACCACTTGGCAGATGCGTGAATCCGCGTTCAGCCGTTCGTTGATCTTTAGGTTGGCAGGTTGCGGAATCGTGAGCAGATGGGATTCGGTCCTGATCTTCATTTGCGGCCGCGATTCCTGCCCGCATCGAGCGGGCGACGGCATGGTGCAGTCATGGGCTGTAGTCGTACGACCAACAACCGATGCGCGCGTGTCGTGGCCGCCAGCAAGGATGTCAGTATCGTGAGTTGGCAAAAGCATCTCCTGTTACGCCACACGTGACACATTGCGAACAATCCATCAGCTCTCAACCAGTTAATGATTCCACGAGAACCGATTGCAAGCCAATCGACCTCTTCTTTCAGAGAAATCAAAACTCTTCCGCGCATGCCTCGCGCCACGCAGTGGCGTATTCGGCCGGCGGTGTTTCTCCAAGCAACGCGCGGGGCACAACGTTTTCATAGATGGTTGAGTAATCCTCCACCTTGGTGGGGCCGACGCGCCGTTGAATATGGTGCGGTCGCAGTTTGTCCGGATGCTCTAGCCCCGCAGCACCGAGGATCTCCATGACGCTCTTGACCGTATTGCGTTGGTAGCGGTACACACGCTGCGACTTGTTCGGCACATCAAGACCGCGAAAGAGGTCGGGATCCTGGGTGGCTACGCCGACTGGGCAAGTATTGGTGTTGCACTTCAGCGCCTGAATGCAACCAATGGCGAACATCATAGCCCTTGCCGAATTACACAAATCGGCACCCATTGCCATTCGCCGGACCACGTGGAATCCGGTCACGATCTTGGCGCTGCAAATGATGCGTAACTGGTCGCGAAGACCACAACCGATCAATGCGTTATGAACAAAGAGTAACCCTTCCGTCAGCGGCGTACCGATGGCATTTGAGAATTCCATCGGAGCCGCACCTGTGCCGCCTTCTGCTCCGTCCACGGTAATAAAGTCTGGAACACAGCCGTTCGCCACCATAGCCTTACATATGCTTAGGAACTCACGTTTCCTACCGACGCAGAGCTTGAATCCGACGGGTTTTCCGCCGGAAAGTTCTCGGAGCTTGATAACGAAATCAAGTAGGCCCTTTGGTGTAGTGAAAGCGGTGTGTGCAGGTGGCGAAAGTACGTCCTCGCCGACCGGAACGCCACGAATCTCCGCAATCTGTGGCGTGACCTTCGCTGCGGGCAGGATACCGCCGTGGCCCGGCTTGGCCCCCTGCGAGAGTTTGATCTCGATCATCTTGACTGATTCGTGGCGAGCTTTACTCGCGAACAGTTCAGCATCGAATTGACCTTCCGGGGTCCGACAACCGAAGTAGCCTGTGCCAACTTGCCAGATGAGATCGCCCCCGCCCTCCAGATGGTACGGGCTGATGCCACCCTCTCCGGTGTTATGCGCGAACCCACCAAGGCGAGCGCCATTGTTCAGTGCAAGGATGGCATTCTTGCTCAGCGACCCAAAGCTCATCGCGGAAACATTGAGCATTGACGCATTGTAAGGCTGTTCACAGCGACCTTCGCCGATGAGAATACGCGGCGGAGCCTCAGGAGGATGGATCGGATGCAACGAGTGCGCGATCCACTCAGTTCCTACTTCGTACAAGTCGCGGATGGTGCCGAAAGGCCGAGTATCCGTTGTATTCTTGGCACGCTGGTACACGACGCTGCGATACTCCCGGCTGAACGGTCGCCCGGAAGTATCTGATTCGACGAAGTATTGCTGGATCTCTGGACGCACCGCCTCCATCCAATAGCGTGCGCGGCCGATCACCGGAAAATTACGAATCACCGCCCGAGATCGCTGCATCATATCGTAAAGACCTAGCGCGATCACAGGACCGATCAATGCAAACGCCCACAGCGCCACCGGCCACACACAAGCCAAGCCGCCCACCATAAGAGTGGCAATAAGAGCGCTTAGCTGGAAAATCTTCCGAGGCGACATCAACACAGGTTCCTCCGCTGGCTGGAAATAAAGTCAGGACAAGTCCGCAGGCCCAAGCTAGCGGATTCAACACGAGAGTTTGAGATCACCCGGCGGTGCGCGATGACGCGGTGCCCAACAGCCATCCATCGTCACGAATCCACGCTCGACCAAGGACTCCCAGGATGAGTCCAAACATCAGATGAGCGGCAACAATGGTGACGGGCATACTCGGCATCTCCACGCCCATGAAGCCGACGCCCAACGCCTTGACCGCGGGACCGAGCAGGAAGCCGATCCCCAAGACCTGGGCGAACACGATCGCCCAAAGGATGGACCGACGGCCGAACACGACGAAGAAAATGACTCCAAAACACATGCCGTTCCAAAGGTGGTACGCCAAACCGAGCGTATCGGAGAGTGGCGATGGCCCATCCATGAAGCGATCTGTAATCAACACACCCATAAGGCGCGGAAGATCGCCGGGCATGCCTTCAAACACATGAAAGCTGTTTGCGCGTACGGCCTCAAGCCCGAATGTCGCTATGAACCCGGCGGCCACGCCTGCCAGGGTCCGATTGGTCAGTCTCCGGTGTCCGCGCAAGCCTGCCACAATCGTGACAATCCCAATGAGGATCACAGATGGTATTAGCAGCCAGACGGCCATGACCGACATCTTCGCCGTACCAGCTTGTGCAGCAGGGAAGATATTTGGCCCAATGCCAGTGAACAGCAATACGAACGCCGACAGTATGACTTCTTCACTGAGAACACGCCTCTTCATTTCGACTCACCTTCACTCGGTTTTGAAGTCATCACTCTGCGCCTACTGCTTCGGCAGCATGGAGACCATGTTTTGGAGCTTCTGGTCAACCATCTTGGCGACTTTGTCCAACTCGGGATTGTTGAACGCGCTGAGCGCCGCTGACAAAGGCACATAACGAACGACAGTATGCCCGTGTGCGTCTTGGTAGATGTTCACTCGCACGGGCACCGCCAACCCTGCACCAGGCTCGGCAGTGAAAAGCTTCTTGCCGACGGTAGGACTGCCAACGAAGATCGTTTCGGACTTGAGTTTCAGCCCCGTCATCGCAAGCACCTTGCCCGGGTGGATCTCTCCCATCACCATCATGCCGTTGTCGGCTACCATCTTCTTGAGGCGATCGACGGTCTGATCAACCGATCCCGATACGGCCGCTGCCATGCCTGGACCACCGTCGTGCTGCGCACTTTGCGCTACGGCATGTTGCAGAAGGATGGCGAACGTCATGGCAACGACCAGGCCACCACCGACTAGCGATCGTTTGGTCACAGATGTGCGATTGAACATGTCTTTTTTTCCTTTCAAGAGTTTCACTGACTCAACGTCCCGGTAGCCCGTCACGGAGCGTGACCCAAGGTAGCGGGTGAGGAGCTGGCAATCGCGGATCTCCGCGACCACCGTCTCCGTATGAAGAACCCGAAAACGAGCAGCGCGTCCGGCCATCTCTGCCCGGAGAATATTCTGGAGGATTCCAGCAAGAGGAAATCCGGCTCACTCGGTCGGTATGGATCGCAGCGTTGAGTGCTCACCCCGGATTCTCAAGCCGCTTCATGGGCGCACGAATGCCGCGCGCGACCCCGGAATTCCACAATGTCCTCGATACCGCTATCATGCTGAAATGCTGGCCAGGGTCGCCTGCAAGATGAAATGAGGAATTTGATGTCAAGTGCCGGAGGTGACATGACTAAGCTGCTGAACCTGGCTGCCGAGGGCGATAATGCAGCCGCTGAGGAAGTTCTCGCCGAGGTGTACTCCCAACTCCACCGTCAAGCGTCCGCCCGGATGGCCAATCATCCACCAGGGCTGACGCTTCAACCGACGGCCTTGGTTCATGAAGCGTACCTGAAACTTACCGGCCGTGATCGCGTCGCCTGGACCAGTCGTGCCCAGTTCTTTGCTGCGGCAGGCCTGGCCATGCGTGATGTTCTTGTCGATTCGGTACGGCGACGGAACGCGGTGAAACGTGGCGGTGACCGTAGGCGTATCGATATCGAGGATGTGGCATTGGCCAGCGACGCCGTGCTCGTGACGGAGCAGTTGCCCGCCATCGAGGCATCGCTGCGTGAGTTGGAGAAGGTCGATGCGAGAGCGGCCAGCGTTGTCACGTTTCGCTTTTTCCTGGGCATGACCGACGGCGAAGTAGCCGACGCACTGGAGATATCGGAGCGAACGGTTCGGCGCGACTGGAGCTACGCCCGAGCGTGGCTTCATCAACGGCTTCGGGAAAGCGTCTCTTCCCCGGAAACAGGATCCTAGAATGGCTCTGATCAAGCTACTTACGATTCTTTTGGCCGCCTTTACTGCCGGATTCCGGGTATTACTGTGGCCGAGAGTCGGCCAACACGGGGCGATCCTATGCCGGTGAACGACGAACACGACCGCACTGCGAAGGAAATCTACCTCGACGCGCTAGATCGACCGAGCCAAGAGCGTGAGCCGTATGTACGGGAAGAGTGTGGAGAAGATTCTCGATTGCAAGCAGAAGTTCTGAATCTCTTGGCGAGCGATACATCCGCACCGTCCGAGTTCCTCGCGCCCACGCCCATGCAGGACGCGCTCTTCCAGAGTGCTCGCGAGAAGGCTGAGCATCCAACCCACCTTCCAAATGGTCACCAAATTGGACGATACCGGGTCGAGTCTGTACTCGGCGAAGGTGGGATGGCCGTAGTCTACCGCGCCCATCAGGATGCGCCGGTCAACCGTGATGTTGCCCTCAAACTCATCAAGCCGGGAATGGACTCGGCCGCGGTTATCGCCCGATTCAACGCGGAGCGCGATACGTTGGCGATGCTGACTCATCCGAACATTGCGCGCGTCTTCGACGCCGGTATCGGCGAATCCGGCCATCCGTATTTCGTCATGGAATTTGTGATCGGCAAGCCGATTATAGAGTTTTGCGATGAACAACGGTTTGACACGCGCGCTCGACTTAAACTGTTCGTCCAGGTGTGCCAGGCCATCCAGCACGCACACAGCAAAGGCATTATTCACCGGGACATAAAACCCAACAATGTCATCGCATCCGGGAATGCGAACGAACCATTGGTCAAAGTGATTGACTTCGGCGTGGCCAAGGCGACCCATCCCGGCGCCGGAGCCGGAGTCACGCTGCATGGCGAACTTGTTGGTACGCCGGAATACATGTGCCCTGAACAAGCGGATTCAACCATCCGAGACATCGACACACGGTGCGACGTCTACTCGCTTGGAGCGATGTTGTATGCGTTGCTATCGGGTTCATTGCCTTTTTCACGGACGACTTTTGCGGGGCTGGATTCGGCTCAGATTCGTCAGATTATACTGGAGCGCGAGCCAACTCGGCCCAGCTCACGATTTGAAGACTCATCCGACAGTGATGCAATCGCACAAGCGCGAGCCACAACGCCGGCATCGCTGGCTCGTCAACTCCGCGGCGACCTCGATTGGATCATACTCAAGGCGCTCGAAAAGAACCGGGAACGGAGGTACGCCTCAGTCACTGAGTTCGTTCAGGATATCGGACGTCATCTTGGCGATGATCCCGTCCAAGCGCGCCCCCCAAGTCATATGTACACTTGTGCGAAATTCGTGAAACGACACCGGATTGAAACCGTCATCTGCATGGCGATTGTGGTAGCCCTTTCATTCACGACCGTTGGCCTCTGGAAGGATTATGGTACGGCAAAGCAAACCATCGAGAATACCTTGGCCGTCAACACGATTCTACAACAAGTGCTGCATCCGCCAGCTCCATCGAGTCGAAGTCGGGATACAAATGTGGTTGACCTGATCGACCGAGCTGCCAAAGAGCTTTCGGGGTCGAACGATGTCCGCCCTGTGGTGGAAGCAAGCGTCCGGCTAACGCTTGGCGAGACGTACCGCTATCTCGAAATGTACGAGGAGGCGTCCAGAGAACTGTCGCTGG
>JAJDDP010000044.1 GCA_029260235.1 Phycisphaerae bacterium
CCGGCGAGCTTTATCGAGAGAGGGAAAGAACCATGAGTACAGACATTTTCACGAATACAAAATCAAAACTCAGTTTGCAGGACCGTGCGGTTCAAGCGACATCCGTCGTCTCGTATCCCAAACGTTGCAACCTCTGGGGTAGTGCCCGCTATCGCGGAAACTGCGACGGCCGTTTGTTCCTCAATTTGGTGCTGCGGTATCAGGCCAAGCGCGTGGCGGACCCGATGATGGGCTCGGGAACGACTCGGGATGTCATTGATTGGGTGAACGAACGCACCCAGCGGAGCATCGAGTTTTGGGGCGGCGACCTGCATCAGGGATTCAATCTCCTGACTCAGGACCTTCCGGCGTCATTTGACTTCGTGTGGATTCACCCGCCGTACTGGAGCATCATCAAGTACAGCGACCATCCCGATGACCTCAGCAACGCCTATGAGTATCCGGACTTTGTCCGGAAACTCCGCACATGCCTGAAACGCTGCCACGACGCATTAACGCCGGGAGGACGGCTAGCTGTTCTGGTCGGCGACGTTCGACGATTTGGAACCTACATTCCCATCGTTCGCGACGTTCTCAATCTTGAGGGCGAGCTCGGTGCCATTCGAGCTGTGCTCATCAAGACGCAACACAACTGCAAGTCTGACGGCAAGAATTACGGGCGAATGGAAGACCCCCTCATCCAGCACGAGTATTGCGTCGTGTTCAAGAAGGCCGAACGGTCGTAGGCGTAACCGGGACCGAACCACCACCCCGAATGAAATCACCTCAAACGCCACCAGCCGAACGAAAACAAATGGAGCAACAACAATGAAGCTGATACCCAAGAGAATCCAAGAGCAACTCCCCGACCTCTTCACCGCGTGGGATGGTGCGAACACGCTCATGCATGTAAAACTGATTCAGCCGTGGAACAACTTTACTGCGTACGTTGCCGAATTCGACGGTCGCGACAACTGTGCGGGGCTGATCGTCGGGAACACCTGCTACGCGACCCTGTTTCCGCTTTCGATACTCGCGAACCGCCGAGGACCGAATGGCGAACGCGTCCAGTGCGACGAGTCATTTTCGCCGACACGATTGGGCGAGTTGGTGGAAGAGGCGACCACCAGGAAGCGGGCTCAGGCTCAGGCCAACCGGCAGACGGAATCGGTCACCTACTGTGTCTACCTGACCAACCAGCGCAACAACGACCGCGAGCCGCCACCGGTTTGGACAACGAACCCGGTTGACGAATTCAACACGTTAGAAGAGGCCCAGGCTTTGGCCGACCAATTCGACGGCAAACGCTACCGCCTCATGGTCACCACCAAAACCACTGAACCACCGCCGAGCTGCGCACTCAACAACGAAACGGAAACTGCTGGCCCGACTCTGCACACCGGCGAGGAAATCACATGGTGGGACGACGAGACGGACAGAATGCGGTCAGGGGTGGTCGACACCATCAACGTACCCACAGACGACGGCGGATGGGCACCATCCATTGCCGTTCCGTGGACTTCGGGCTACGTGAATTCGCAACATGGCGAGGTTGTCCGCATTGTTACCGTCGGAGGCACCGAGATACGCGGCCCGCAGGTGCTCCAGCCGCCAACGCTACGGTTAAGGGTAGGCGACCTCGTGGACTGGTGGGACTCCGGTCACGTCAGAACTCGACGCGGAACGGTGACAGGTATCCATCCCCAATGGATGGACCCCGGCGTTGATTCGATACCGTGGTCCCAACTCTTCGCCGTCACCGCCGATGGTTTCCGCGACAAAACGAACGTGCTCGTCGTCGAGGATTTGGCCTCGGTTTTGAGTTCGTCGGCACCAGACGGGAGAGCATCGCCCAAGCCTCGGGTTCACCCCCTCGAAACTGAAATCTACGGTCGCGACCTGTGCCGCATTCTAAAGTGCGGGCTCGCCCGTTAGGCCTGGACCGGGCAGTGCCAACACGAAAGGTGCCACCCGGCTAGCTCCCGTTTTCTAACCCGTTTCGTCAGTGCCTGTCTATTCTCGATTAGGTTGGTCGGGAATTGCCGCCAACGGTGACCGCGCGGTAGGATGTGTTTGGGCAGTCGTACCCCGCCTCGTAGCCTCTCCACCTTAACAAGCAGCTCGCTCATTGGTTGGCCGCTCGGTCGCAGTTTTTTGTCCCTGCGGGACGATCGGTTCCCCCATTTCTCTCGGTGCCATTCTGGCACCACACCCTGGTATCGCAGGTGTCATTTCCCTGTGGATCGCTGGTTGGATAAGCTCTTTCAGATTCAACGTTTATGTACCCTTCGTATCGCTGATGAATACACTGGGTTAGTCGAAATGACACCATCAGACGAAGCCTGGTTTTCCGTGCCCGGCTGGCCAGAGCACGGAATCGCCGTGGCTGTGCGGCGGTGACGCTTCAAATCCCGATTTCCGCATCGCCATGTGGTGCCATTTGAGCGGGTGGCGTGGAGCTTAAATCGGCGAATGTCGGCTGGGTGAGCTGGCAGTCGTTGTTGTCGCTTCAGCCCGTCGCACCCCGTTTACCGTTGCCTCTTTCAACAGGGACGGCTTGGCCTTTGGAGTCCGTCACGTGCTAGTTTCGGACAAATTGCCCGGCATGAACATGTGTACGTTTGAGGACATCATGCTCCACACCCGTTGACAGGCCCGCCTCGGTGCCAGGCTTGACACTCTTGGGTTGAACGCGAGCTAGGGAGTGCTGCGTGCAGTGACAGGCAAGCCAGCGGACCGGGTGTTTGGAGGAGTGCGTCGTCGACAATCAGGTCCGGGAACTGGCAGCCGTTGACTTCATGATTTGCTGCAAACGTCAGCGAGTCCGCTAGTCTCCTCACGCGCGCAACCGAATCGAGTTCGCCGAAGCAGGCGACACGACCAGGATTTGCCTTGGCTAGGCCGGTCCGCGATAATCGGGTAGTTCAAGTAAGCGTCTCTCGGAGAAGTGTAATGCTGCTCAAGACGGTTTTGGTTCGGTTCTATAAATCGTTCAATTTCGACTATCTACGCAAGTACCACAAGGAGGCCATTCCCAAGCGCTGGGAAAAGCTCCGAGACATGTGGTTTCCCTACATCCGCGTGCCGATTGATTCACAAGTGACGACGGTGGTGGGCGCAAACGAATCGGGCAAGAGTCACCTGTTGGGAGCGATCAAGAAGGGAATCTCGGGAGAAGGTATCGAACGACGGGACTTCTGCCGTTATTCCCAGTTTTTCGCTGTAGAAGAAGGTAAGTTGCGGTGGCCGGATTTCGGCTTCGAATGGACAAACCTGACACACGAAGAGCAGCAGGCAATTCGAACAGCGTGTGGAATTCAAGAGTCGACGCCCGTTGGTGAGTTTTATCTCTTTCGCAATGGCAAGGACAAGCTGACCGTCTATGTACGAACCGCCGACGATTACTCCGAGCACGAAGTGGCAGCGAACCTATCTAAAGGACTGCTCGCCGTCCTTCCCAGTGTGTTCGAAATCGACGCCCATTTGGCGCTGCCTGAGAGCGTTCCCATATCTTGGCTTACCGGCAGGACTGACCTTCGTTTTGACCGCAAGCGTCGATTCGACCTCCAGGAGCTTTTTACGGCAAGGACGGCCTGGTTTCAGACACAGAAAACGGTAGCCAATGCTGCTTCTGAAATCGCGTCCGAGTTCTCGAAGATCCTGCCGCCCAATGAGCCGAATGAAACGCCTGAGGGCGCGGAGTGGGCGCTTGCCCGCGACTTGTTGTTCAAGGTCGCCAGGATTGACGTGCAAGCGCTTGAAGAGCTCTTCAAGGCTATCCGTGACGGTAACGATGGCCATGCCAACGGAATAACTCAGAAGATAAACGATGCCTTGGAATCCAGTCTCAACTTCCCGCGTTGGTGGGTACAAGACCGGGCCTTTCGGTTAATGGTCACTCCTCGTGAACATGATCTCGTGTTTACGATTCACGATCGAACGGGGACAGAGTACTCGTTCGCAGAACGGAGCAGCGGGCTGCGATACTTCCTCAGCTACTACATCCAGTACCTCGCACATGAACCTGTTGATGGACGCCCCGAGATCCTCCTGATGGACGAACCGGACGCGTATCTTTCGAGCCAGGGTCAACAAGACTTGTTGAAGATCTTCGAAGCGTTCTCGAATCCGGAGGACGATCGTCCCCGTGTGCAGGTTGTGTACGTTACGCACTCGCCGTTCTTGATCAACAAGAACCACGGCGAGCGGATTCGCGTGCTTGAAAAGGGGGTGGGCGACGAGGGAACGCGAGTCGTGCGTGATGCATCCAAGAACCACTATGAGCCGTTGCGGTCAGCGTTCGGCTCATTCGTCGGCGAAACAACATTCATTGGCCATTGTAACCTATTGGTCGAGGGCTTGTCCGACCAGATTCTCATCGCAGGAGCGGCTGCCCAACTTCGATCCTCCGGTGCATCCGAGCTGGAAACACTTGATCTCAATCGAATCACGATCGTTCCGGCTGGCTCAGCGTCGCACATCCCGTATCTTGTATACTTGGCACGAGGACGTGATATCGAGCGCCCAGCGGTCATCGTACTTCTGGATAGCGACGCGGCTGGCAATCAGGCAAGGAAGGATCTTGAACGCGGCGGTCCTCGTGGCAAACAGCTCCTCGCTCCGGAATATGTGCTCCAACTTGAAGACCTCTGCGAAAATGTTGCAGCCAAGACCGGTGCATCGACCGCCACACAATTCATGGCGATCGAGGACTTGGTACCCGTTGGTATTGCGGCGAAAGCGACGCAGCGTTACCTACGCGAAATGTGTGATGCGCCTGACGACGTACTGAAGAAGCTAAGCAAGGAATCGATTCGTCGACATCACACGGAAAGTAGAGCACTGTTCGATGCTGTTGAGGCTGCGGTCAGTGAGGCGAGCAGCAAGACAATGCACGTTGACAAAGTCGGGTTTGCACGCAATGTGGTCGCGGTTGCCGCCGAACAAGAGTGCGACGATGTCGAGCGGGAAGAATGGGAACGAAACATGAAGTGCTTGTTCGCACGGATTCGACCGATGCAGCGCAAAGCGGAACGCGAACTTACGAGAGAGCGAGTTTCGCACCGTGTGGGCCGGGCAAAAAACGCATTCTTACGAGATCACCCGCTTATTGCCAGGCGCGAGCAAGTCGTCGTGCTGATTGAGGAGATCGAGTCTACCCTGGACGACAGCCGAGAGGCCGACGAAGTGCGCCGCGGTTTGCAGGGGATTCGGAGGCAGTTCAAGCTGAATGAGGACGCTGCCCTGCCCGTCAAGCCTTACTCGGAGTTCAAGGAGGCTCTTGAACGGGTAGAGTACGCGCCGCGAATCGCAGTCCAGGAAGCCGTAGCCGCCGGTCCGCCGACGGTTGCACGTGTCCCGAAGAGCAGTGCCAATGCTCCCAATCCAGCAACCAGCGTCAGCTGACGTGAAAATGGCGGACGTGCGCGCGTTCGATTGCAAAGTACATAATTCGTAGGCGGCGGGCTGCATGCCCGTACACATTCTTCCCTAACGGATTCGTCGACCGAGCGGGCATGCCCGCGAAACGCGGGAGGTTGAGGATACGGTCCTTATTGCCGGCGCGGACCGATCGAGTTCCAGGACTTTGCGAGCAGGAAGTAATCACATTGGACAATATCTGTTTCTCTGAACAGGGAATACCGTGATGGTTCTCGCCGAAGCACGCGGGTGAGAAATTCAAGCATCTTTGTCTTGAACTAGCGATGCTTGCCATGGAGCTGGAAAAGAAAGACGCGGCGTTAGGAAACAGAGCTTGGGATCTTCAGAGGTTCGCTGAGGAGTACGCAAAGCTCTACGCGACGCAATGTCCAGTGCAGAGCCTCCGCATCATGAAGCCGTGGGGGGCGATTTTCGTAATACTTGATGATGGTCGCGAGGTCTTGGTGCCACAGCCGGAATAGCCTTGCGGTGAGTTGGTTGAGATGTGACGGCTACGTTGACCGGAACTCTGTTCGTGTGAAGGATCATGTAACCACTTCTGTTGTCACGCCGATCTGCTCAGCGATTGGCGTATAGAGCTCCGCTTCGGCTGTGTCCGTACTCAACGTAATGATCAGTGCATATCTCGTTCGCTTTTCGGCTAATCCCAGATGCTTTCTCTCGCGCCACCACCCAGTCACAGGGAATACGGCTACTTGGCCGCACGAAGCGATGTCTGCAGCGGGGGCTGTCAACCAATCGCAATGAATCGAACCTCGAGTCCTAAGTCGGGAACCGATGGTCCAGTTTATCGGATCGACAGTGGCTGGGCGATCTGCTCCTTCTTCCCATTCGGCCTTACTGATCCGTCGCCTGAATGCGGCATTACTTTCGGTTGGCCCCCTCAATGCAAACCGGAGCCCATGCGATGCGTATCGAAATTTCTTTCCCCAGCCGCGACCAGCAGGGCTCGGCTCAATGAAATACGACAGTGTAATTCGGACTGTGACGTCCAGATGCTGCAATTGTGCGAGGGCTGCCCGCGGCCACGGAAGCGAATGGAGCGCGAACTCGTTCGTTTTGACTTCAGATCCCTGAAGGCGATAAGGCTGCAATTGACCCTGGTGTACGAGCGCAACGCAGTTTTCAACCGAGTATCGTGCGCGCTCCAAGTCTGGCACGCCGTAGCCGAAACACCGGAGGCGTTTGTGGCGAGCTTCCTGTCCCATTCCTGGAACTTGGCGAATCATCTCGTCAGTCCATTCCGCCGAGTGGACAAGCAGGCCCCGAATCGTTTCGGGCCAAAGGTCGGGGTAGTCGGCCATTAGGATCGCAGCGTAGCGCGCAGCTTGTGCCGTGGCGGCGCTAGTATCGCTCATCCATGTCAATAACCGCCCCGTATCGTCCATCGTAGTTGTAAGAAGCGAAAGGTCGTCGCATCGATCAACGCGGCCATCGGGCAATCGCACATAATTGCCGCCCTCCATTACGATGTCGGGCTTGAGCGGCCACATATCTTCGTCCCATGCACAGGATGTACGGCTGGTGGGGCACAAGCCTCCTCTCCCGGCCATTGGTTGGTAGCCGTCATACTCAACGGACCGTATTTGCACAAGATCCGTGAAAGCGCCTACCGTTAGAGCATTCCAGCTCTGAGCCGGATCTTCTATGGACCCTGAAACCAAATTGGTCGCGGGATACGCGTACTCACGATCAATGAGTTCGTCCCGCAGGTTTCCGGCTGAAACGACGTATAGTCGACGTACATCGTCAAGGAATCCGCAAGCATGTTCATCAATCGCGGCGGACCAGGAGGAAGGGCGACCATTGTCACGTCCGCGATCATTTGAGGTCGCAGCGAGGCAGGCGACGCGCGATCGCTCTGGCGCTCTCGCTTCGGCTTTCGCCAAGCTCTCCTGTGTAACTGCTCCCCAAGCGTCCGGATCATGCGCATGGCCCGACCGAAACATGCGTACTGATTCCAAGCAATGGTCGATTCGGCACTCACTTCTGCCTGTCAGATGATCGGCTAGTGCGCTTCCATATACCGCAAGACCCGCCATCTCCGTGCCGTGGCGTTCGATGGCGTCAACTGGACCCCATTCAGGAACGAGCGATTGTGCATCCTGCTCAGCAATCACAGCGCTAAGCAAAGGGTGTGCGCGGAGAACACCATAGTCCAGTATACAAACTGATGGCGCATCAGCGGCCGGCAATCGCAAGCGACCCGCGAGGTCGCGTACAAACTCACTTTGTTCATATGGCGCAAGATCCAGGTAGCCTGTCGGGACTTCCTTGGCTCGACGCAGTTCCGCTAACCGATCAAGTATCGGAATGAAGACGCGCGCCCATTGCGCCTGTGAACCCCAGACAAGGAACACAAGCCGCTCCGGAAACTTGATCACATGGTTGCTGAATCGGAACTGCGCGCCCGTAGTGTCCGTCAAGAACCGTGCAAATACGTCGTCGTGCGTTTCATCGGGACCGATCCGAATCCACGCCTCCCACCATATCTGTTGGTTTGACGATGCCGGATATAGTGCATCGTCGTCGGTCCAGAACGAACGAAGCACTGGAAAGCGGATGCCGCTAATGCCGGCTACAAGATCCTCGTTCTTAGGCCGTGCCGCGCCACCTGGTGTTCTTGGAGTCGTGTCTTCGGTTCCGTACCGTTCGATTTTCTTAACGAACTTCGTAAGTTGCCCTTCAGGGACGTAAATCGTCGCGCGAAGTGTCCGATCATGACGCTTGATTGAACGCAATTCGATCCCCAGTCGGGCGTCCTCAAGGCTTTCGAGCTTTAACCCACAGTCCGCTTCTCCGAGCACTTCCAAGCAAAGGTCGCGAATCACGTGGCCGGTTTCCTTCGCAAGGTGCCTGGCCTTGGCCTCCGCCTGACGAACGTCTGTTTGGAGCTTTTGCGCATGTGCGCGCCGTTCGCGCGCCGGGAACAAGAATGTCCCCCGACCCTGCTGCGTTGAAGTGTAGTTCAGCAGCTCTCCTGATGTGGCGATGATGATATGGCGATGTTGCGGCATCGATTCAACTTAGGTGGACTAACAAGGTTTCCCGGTCGGTGTGCGGCGATGCAGCATTGCTCGCCGCAGTTCGCTCGGCCTGATTGTGTCTCGATCGGCGAGCACGGCTTCCTTCGCTGCATCTTCACACGCTTTCACGATATCGGCGTGCGACATGCCCTCTGCCGCTGCGAGTGTCGGTTTCCATTGCCATCTTGTCGACTTGAATGCGGCAAGTCTCGATACTATGAGTCGCTTAGCCATGTCACGCGTTGGCATTCCATAGTGCAGCACGTCATCGAAGCGCCGAAACAGCGCCGCATCCAGCATCTCGACAAGGTTGCTGGCTCCAATGATCATGCTTCCCGATTCGTCCTGCTCAAGGAAAACTAGAAACGAATTCAGAACGCGCCGAATCTCGCCCACATCGTGGCCAGCCTGCCGATGTGCCCCGATCGCATCGAACTCATCAAACAGATACACACCGCGAGACTTAGCCATTGCATCAAAGACCAACCGGAGCTTGGCGGCTGTTTCCCCCATGAACTTTGTGATTAGTGTATGGAATTGAACCGTGAGCAGCGGAAGATGCAATTCGCCTGCTATTACCGACGCAGTCATGGACTTACCACACCCCGGCGGCCCCAAGAGCAGGAGCTTGCGACGTGGGGACAGACCGTGTAACTGGAGGCGGTCCGATTGCCGATACTCAACGAGAACGCGTTTCAGCCGATGATTGATCGCTGTCGGCAAGACCATGTCCGTGAGTCGGGTCTTGGGAAACGCGGCAGAGACAAGACCGCTTAGTTCTCCCGTTGGTTGGGTGATGGGGACGACCTGGGAGGCCTCGCGCGATGCGTTGCTAGCCCGCCGCGCTTGCTCGATAAGCTTTAGCAAGTCCTGCGCGAGCTTCTCTTTGCCAGATCGAGCGGCGTGCGCAGCAATCTGTGACGCAACGGAGAGGAATCGGTCCGGATTGTTCTCCGTAAAGCTCTCGATCAGTGCTTTAAGTTGCTGCGCAGTCGCCATTTAGGTGCTCGCCGGAAGGTCGCTAGGACACACCCGCATTGTATATGCCCACCCTGGATGTGGGAAGGACAAACAAGTGCCCCTAGGCGACGGCGTCAAAATGTGTGTCGGCTGCAAGACCGTCAGCGTTTCGATCACCGGTCGTTGATTCGGCTTACTTCAAACAGGAGGGCCCAACGCAATCGTCGTCGCCCAACTGCTGCGCGTAAGGATCGCAGTCGGTGCCGCTCCCAGCGGAATATGAGGATACTTGGCCTCAAAATGAGTCAATCTTGTGGCCTGTGTTCCGGGAAGAGCACCAGTATCTTGGTCTGAAACGCATGCTTGAGGTCTGCAAGGTCCTTGCGTTCAAGTGCGACAACAGTCATTCCCGCTTTCTTGGCATACGCCAGTTTCTCCCGTTTGCGTTTGGCATAGCTTGGCTCGCCATCAAGGCCGAACAACTCGATGTACACTTCGGTTGGGCCGATGGCGACTTTCCAATCGGCCCGGTAGTTCGCACCCGGGTAGCGCGGTTCCTTGTCATGGGGAATGCCGTGGCTGAACAGAAGGTCATCGATTGTTTTCTCGGCCAGGCTGAGGCAATCGTGCCCATCGCGAGCCTTAACCATGACACCATAACGGGTCCGTCGGGTGCCCTGCGGCAAGACGCCCGATGCAACCAGAAGGCCGAACCAGGAACCGTGCCGTTTCGCAAGAGACTGGAACGGAGGTAGCTGGTGCATCAACCTCGTGACTTCGATGGCAACCTCAAGCGTTTCGGCTTCGTCATATACGAAGCCCGTCTTGTCGGGCACAACTCCCAGCAAATCTGCGATACTCTTGAACGTCTCCAAGTGGTTTTCGGGATCGTCGGTCCGAGGACCCCCACATATCGCTGATTGGACACAGCGTGGGCAGATCTCGATGTGCTTCCCTGGGAGAAACGGAACCTCGAAGGTATAGCGCACGTCCTTGCTTAGCCAAACGAACTTGCGCCGACATATGGGACAGGTCTGCTCTGATGACAGCCGGCGCACACGCTCTTTGAAGTCCTCAGAGACGTAAGTCAAGGACTCCAGCGGCGTAAACTCAGCAATCCAGAACCAGCACTTGTTGCACAGCGGCAGCACCCGTTTTGTCCGACGCATGAGGGAGGGATGGATGTCGTCATAGGTCTGGCGAGTTTTGCATACGCTGCATTCGATCGTTTGCCCGGCTCGGTTCTCGTAGTCGCCGCGATAAAGCTGAGCCAAGTTTGGGTTAGCAAGAACACGCGAGACGATGAAGTAGCTGAAGTAACCGGGGAATTTGAACTTATCACCCAAGCGAGCACAGATGTCAGACTTGATGCTCTGCTCGAAAGCGCTCAGAAACATGCCGTGGCGGCGCAAGTATTCTTCAACTACCGCTTCACACTCGTCGTTCCACCATTCCAAACAACGGTCGCGCTCGTCGGAGTAGCGGCTGTCCTTGGTCGTGAAATACCATCCCCGGTCCAGCCCGCCAAATGATGGTGCATAGTATCCCATGTCTTACTGGTTCTAGTGTGGCGAAATCCAATCAACGCCACTGCTTGGACATCCAAAGTATGGCTGGCAATACTTGTGGGGCTGGCTCTGATTGGATTTCATCGCTCCCCTCTAAATGTCTTTGGGGCCCTGTCTATCCCACTGGTCGGTTGGCTGTGCAGATCCGGTCGACGGACAAAGCTGCCCCATCGTATCACAAAACGAACGATGGGAAGACGGCATTTTGCGTGGTACGCACGCCGGGTGTGGTCGTTCTCAATCTGTCCGCCGAAGAACTGGGCCCAAGCGAAGCGAGCGGCAGCACCGGCGCGTGACACGATTGCCGGCGCTTCGCCACTGGCCGGATCGGTACCCTGTAGAGCGCGGGGGGGTTGCGCTAAAGCTCCACCATCACAATCGCTAACGATCGAAGCATGTTCGTCGGCGTGCGCGGTGCGGCGCCAGTGTTGACCTTGTCGAAGATCGTCTTGAAACCGCCTGACGCAATCTTCAAGCTCGCTGCTTCAATATGGTCCTTAAGGCGAAGCTGGAACTCATCAAATGCCTCAATTGCTGCGTGTCGATCTGTCGTGCGACGGGCGGTTTCGTTTTGCCAGACCGCGAACACAACCCCGAAAACCTGCGCGCCCGGATGGTGCTGACGATGACCCTCTAGCTGCGATTTCAACTCTGCTATCAAGCCATCAATATATGAATCCGAGCGGTTCTCGATGGACTTGAATTCACTGATCGCTGGATAACGTCGTACCTTACCCGCGTCATCCGTAGTGACGATGATTAAGTCTGCTCGCTGGTTCGGGGTGATGACGAGTTCAAGCTCAACCCAGTGCCCGTCGGGAATAACCGCCGGGTCGGCCCACATGATGGCGATACGACTTTCGCCCGCGAGCCACTTCTCCGACCCGCCGCCCGACACCGAACGCGCGGCGTGTAGCGCGTTCGTGCCGAGATCATCAGCAATGACGTTTTGGATGGCGTCCAGGTTTACGACAGGCATAGCATAGTTCTACGGGTTTCGGCCCGAACTGTCGAGGTAGGCCGCAGGAAACTCGAGCTGCGAGAACCGTCGCCTCTAAGCGGTACGCGGGTGCCGGTTGACGCCCACAGGCGTACGCACATTGTCGGCAGCGCGGAGGAAGAGGCGGGCTCCGGGGGCAACGGAGGGCGTCCTTGGTGGCGTCCGTATTTGTTACCACGCGGCCTTGATCATTATGCTCCACATCGGAGACTAGGGTCAACGCGTGGACCGACGAATAGGCACCGGACCGTTCGATCCGCTCCGACACACGCTCCGCAAACTCGCGGGCATCGTTGCCAGCGAATTTCAGATCACAATCACCGTTCTCATAGGCATTGACGCCGAACGAGACAATATACGCGCGACGCGGGCGCGACGAGATAGCAGTGTGTGGCGCCGTTCCTGGGTGTACGGATCGCCGGATTGTCAAAAAACCCGTGATTTGGGAAGCCGGACATGCGAACTAGCGGTGCCCTCCCCCGTGCCTGCCGGTAGAATGGGCCTCAAGGCCTTGGTTCTTGTGGCAGGCGGGCAGATGACAGAGAACGTGCTCCAAAACCTGAAACGAGTCGACTTCGCTCAGACCGAGCCGCTGACTTCGCGATTGCACGGACTCATTCGCGCGTATCCGCGCGGTGTGGGGCTCATTCAGGAGTTTGTCCAAAACGCGGACGACGCTGGTGCGACTGTCGTTTCCGTCTGGCTGGACGAGCGCACGCACGCGAGCTCACGTCTGCCGGTCGACAGAATGGCGGGTCTGCAAGGGCCTTCGATCGTGGTCTCGAACAATGCGTGCTTTACAGCGCAAGACTGGAATCGATTGCAAACGATCGGCCAGAGCGGAAAGTCGCTGGACTCCTCGAAGACTGGCCGATTCGGTCTCGGCTTCAATTCGGTCTACAACGTAACGGATTTCCCGTGCATCCTGAGTGGCGACCAGATCGGGGTTTTTGATCCACACGCCCGAACGGTTGCTGAAGCTACGCCTCAGCAACCGGGCAGCGCCTGGCAATTGAACGATGCCCTTTGGCAATTCGCCGGTGACTTACTTGTACCGTTTCTGTCATACGGCTTAGCCGACAAGTCGAGTCACTACGATGGAACGGTATTTCGGCTTCCTCTGCGCACGCAACAGCAGGCGGCCAGAAGTGAGGTATGTGCAATTGCATTCACGCCAACGAATTTCCATGAAATCGTCGACAATCTTGGCGAGCGCGTCGCCGAGCTGCTTTTGTTCTTGAACTGCGTCACGCAGATCGAATTTGGCAGGATTGATTCGGCGGGGAATCGCACACTCCTTCTTTCTGCATCGACTGTCAACTGCGAGGACGTTGTCGCGGCGCGCTCGCGGGTCCACCAAATCCTCGAAGCAGAGCACAGCGACGTTCTCGAAATGCTACACGCTGACGCGGGAGCGCATCAGGCTACGTTTACGCAGGAGATGCAACTGAAGGTCGGTGACGTCATCACGCATGAGTCTTGGCTGGTTACCCGCGGGCTGTTCCTGGATCCGGATGGTGAATTGCTCAACTGCGCCCGTGAAATGTTTGCGCTTAAGGAAAAAGCCGTTCCCCTTGCAGGCGCCGCCTCACTCCTGACAAGCACGGCGTCACGAAGCATGACCGGTCGAGTATTCTGCGGACTCCCTTTGCCGATCAAGTCACCGGTCAAGGGGTGTCATCTCGACGGGTTCTTCGATTTGCAGTCCGATCGGCAAGGGATTTTCGAGGATCCGGAGGCAGGTGGCGGGAGCGCCGTGCGCGTCAAGTGGAATCGAACGCTCATTGCGCACGGGTGTGCTCGTGCGCTGGCGTTGCATTGTACCCATGACGCGCGAGCCCGGACTGGCGGTGAGCCGTCGCAATATGGCAACTGGCCTCTGGTGTCGGTGGAGAGTCGCGACCTGCTCGATAACCTACCAAGACAAACATACGCACGGCTATCCGCCCTCGAGTGCATATCGACGGGGTCGAATCGGGAATGGCGCAAACCGTCCGATGCGCTCATCGTATCAAAGCGAGTGGCTGATGGTCTTTATCCCCCGTTGCTCGCCGACAACTTCGCCGTCGCGAATCCGCGGTTGCCCGACCATGTCATCGATGGATTCAAGGCATGTGAACAGCCCGTACCGCAACTGACAGCGCAAAGACTCCGGGATGAGTTGCGCGTAGCGGATGCGTGCGAATTCGACTTGTCTGACCCACCCCGCCCTTGCCTTTCCGGCCGTGACTGGGTGATAGCGCTTTTGAAGCACTGTACGTCCGACGAAGAAACTGAGGATCTGGAAGGCGTGCCACTTGGCCTGCTGGCGTCAGGGCGCGTGTGTGCATTCGATTCATCGCGTCCTGAGAACATCCATCTCGCCGGTGCAGCCGAGCGTGAGGTTTTCGCGACATGTGCGAGTTGGTTCATTGACGCGGACATCCAAAGCGAATGTGGGCTCAAGGAATCAGCGGGCGCGGGGATTCAGAATCTCACACCGCAACTTGTGTTGGATCGACTGGGTGCGGTCTTGCCGGAAGTCGGCGCGAACCACCATGTTGATCCCGGTGAATGCTTGGATGCGCCATCAGCAGAGTGGTTAACCAAGGTTTTCCATTACTTGGTCGAGCATCATGAGCACATCCAGATCAAACGAGATGTAATCCAGGAACTGCCGCTTGTTCCTGATCAGTTTGGAATGCTCCGCGTAATGGGAATGGCCAGCACGCCGCTGCTTGCTTCAGTGGATGACCAATCGCGACTGGTCCTTGCGTTAAGGCATTTCAATGTGCCGATAGTCGACGGCGACCAAGAACTTGTGGCCGCAATCCGCAAGTTCGTCGATACGTTTCCACGCCAAGCGATCTGGCGGGTGGATCCCGTGGACGTCATCGACACGTTGAATGCCGTAAAGGGGCCTCAGCACAGCGACGAGCAGAATGTTCAATTCCGACGCGAATGGCATGGTGTTGTTCTGGACTACTTGGCCAAGCGCGGCGTTGCCGCGCTTAAGGGGAACGCGAGTGATCGAGTCGCTGCTCTGCAACACCTCAGATTATTTCCGACCGCGACCGACAGCGTCGTGCGATTGGATGATGGGGGTTTCTACGTTCCCGAAGGCTTTGAACTGCCGCCCGTTGGAGCCAACATCGACCTACTGGACACCGGACCGAAACAGGAGTGGGACGCACTCTATCGTGCGCTGGGCGTGCCAACTCTGACGCGCAGCCGACTGGTAAGGGAGATGATTCTTCCGCGCGTAGTGGAGTTAGACCGCGGCGAGCTTGTCAACGTATCGCGCTGGATGCGACAGAACCTCACCACCATGCGTGAGGAGGAAGATGCCAATGACGCGGGGCAGTTGATAGTGCAACTCGGAGCGGAGCTGCCCGTGGTGTGCAGGGATGGCGAAATGCGAACGCCGAATGCCTTGTACCATCCGGATGCGGAATTTGTCGGCGCACTCTTGGGCGACGAGGTGGGATTTCCGGACCGAGCGACCTACAGCGACCGCATGGATTTGTGGTTGGACTTCTTCGAGAAGCTGGGGATGGCCACAACCCCACGCGCGGATGACATTGTCTGCGCCGTTGACCAGGTATGCGGCGCGGCAATTGCGTTTTCAGACAAGGTTGAACGCATCTTGGCAATTACGGAGTTTCTGGAGGACAATTGGCAGGGTCTCCAGGATCAAGAAGTTATTGATGATGACAGACGTCCGGATGACACCACCGGTTGGAGTTTGAGTGATGCTCTGAGTCATCGCGCGTGGTTGCCGGCACTTCAGGCGGCGCCTCGTGGCTTTCCTGAAGCGTTGTTCGCCAAACCTGAATGCGAGTTCTTCGCTCCAAGCGACCTTCTTGCCCGTGCAAACTTGAGCCTGGTCAGTTCAGTGAACCCGGTTTGTGCGCTCCAACGAATAGCAAAGATGTGTGAGAGCATTGGATTGCGGTTGCGTCCGGAGCTGGACGAGGTTCTTGGTCAGCTATCCAACATCTGCGATCGTGCAGAACGCGGCGTCGAGGGCAAAGTATCGGATCGCGTCGCAGGCATGTTCAAGTCCATCTATCGGTATCTGGGACATTCGAAACCGGCGCACAGCGAAGCCGAAATCGAGCGAATGGACGATGTCCGGGAGCTTCGTGAGCGTGTCCATGATCTCCCGTGCATCGTCGACGAGTCCTTGCGTCTCTGGCGGCCGAGGCAGTGTTTCATAGAGCCGGTGGCGCATTTCCTGGGACGCGCTGCGCGCGTTCGGTCAACTGACCACGAAGTGGATCGTGGTATTCGCATGCTCGGAAGACGAAGATCGCCTGAACTTGAGGACTACCGAGACCTGTTCGACGGACTTGCGGCCGATTTGGAAGGTGCGCCGGTCGCACACGAGGAATTGGACCGTGTGCGAATAGCATATCGATCAGGGGCATGCTCGAGTGATCCCAGTGAGCTTATCGAGTCTCCGGTATTGTGTGCTGATGGGAGATTACGGCCGTCACGTGAGGTAGTGCTGGATGATGCGCCGTGGATCTCGCGGCGCATCCGGAACGCCGGCGTCCCGATGTTGGAAAGCGCACTGGACCGTAGCGTTGCCGTCGCGTTTGGCGTGCAGCAATTGTCCGTGTCGGTTTACGAGAAGCCAATCCGTGAAGCGGCGACCGAGAATAGGGCATTCGTTGGAATGTGCCAGGGTATGCAGGAGTCGCTCAGGTCAGCGGAGGTGGCGCGAGGTGTTGAGCGGCTGTTGGTAGCTGCCGGGACCGCAGTGCGGCGAAACGATCTCGCAAGCCTTTTTCGCGAGATCTCAGTCAAGGGCGTACATAAGCTTGAATCCACCCTGGTATGGTTGGATGAAGGCATACCGATCACCGGAAGCGAGGGCACGTCCGATTTAGTCTTCGATCGGGAACAAAACACGTTGATCGTCGACGCCGAGGCTGAGGACGTGTTAGAGGATCTCATCGCTGATGTCATGGTGCGCGAATTGAATCGCAAGGGGTATGCATTGGGTGAGATGAGCGGGAAATTCGTGGCGATGCTGCGTGTAGCGCCCGATCGCATCGCCCGACATCTCACCAAGCTACATGTTCCATCGCTGCCCGACGATGCGCAGACCGTGGAACTGACGGATGATGCATCAGAGGGACTGATCGACAACATTGCATTCGACGAGGACGCGTCTGCAGATGTTCCAGTCAACAGTCATGAGGAAACAGGTTTCGATCAATCCAGCGGCACTGCCGTCGATGAGTTGAACGCGGCGCCAACGACGTACGGGGACGGAGGCACTGACGTGGCGAAAGAGACACCGGAAGATACCGGCACCGGTAGCAAGGTTGGAGAAGCCGCAAGTGCGCTGTCGGGCGCCGACGGCTCGAAGGAGGTTGACGGCGACGGGCAACAATTGGACTCCGATGATCAGAGTCACGCAGGCTCAACTGACGCTGGGCGACGCCCCGTGATTGGCCTTGGCGGCGGACAAACGGGCGGCATGGGAACCGCGAGGCCAGCCGTGCCGTCAACGCGGCGTTCCAGATCGAAGAGTCCGTCGAGTGGGCGTGGCTGGATTGCCGTTACGCGCGTGAAACCGGACGGACACGATAGCGGAAACGAGTCGCCCGCCAAGCAGGAGCACCGACAGCACGTGGATCAGGCGGCGATCAAACGCGTGGAAGAATACGAAAGCAAAAACGGCCGCACGCCGAGCGTCATGCAACACACCAACGAGGGTTACGACATCGAATCGATCGGTACGCAAGGCGAGGTGGAGCGGTACATTGAGGTGAAAGGACTGAGCGGCGCGTGGACGGATTTCGGCGTCGCGATTTCTCGCGCGCAGCATCGCAAGGCGATACGCGAGAAGGCGAGTTTCTGGCTTTACGTGGTCGAGTTCGCACTGGAACCCGACCGGTCGAAGGTCTTTGCGATTCAGGATCCCGCGGGATTGATCGACCAGTATTGGTTCGATGACGGCTGGAAACTGCTGAGTCGGGAGCAGGATGGTCTTGGGACCGGGACTCGGCCTTGGGTTGGGGCGAGTGTGCTGGTGGACGGTAAGCGATCGGGCCACATTAAGACCATCCGGGCGCATGGCGCGCTGCAGCAGTTCCAGATCGAATTCTCGGACGAGTCTGTCGAGTGGCTTGTCTACACACCGCGGCGTATCCAACTGGTTGATGGAGCTGGCGAATGACGCGGATCGCACCCATTCTCAGTGACGAGCAACTCAGACGATTGCCTTCGCAAGCCGAGGCTCGCGTCTATCAAAGATGCGCTGCGGGGATCGGTGACCGTCGGATGGTTGTTTTCTCAATGCCGTGGATTCGCGTGTCGCCGTACGGCACTGTCCGCGATGGCGAAACCGATTTCACGGTGTTCGACGAGGACCGCGGCATCCTGGTCATCGAGGTCAAGGGCGGCGGCGTCCACTGCGACATGGCCACTGGCGATTGGCATTCGTTGGATGGCAGCGGCGTTCAACATCTGATCAAGGATCCGTTTCGACAGGCGACGGCTGAGAAGTATGCGCTGCGGGGTTTCCTCGAGCAGGACGGCAAGTGGTCAGGATTGAGAATCAAACCAACGCTCGGGCACGCAGTCATGTTTCCGGATCTGGACACAAATGACTACCTGCGGGGACCGGATCGACCGTCAGAGATCATGGGCTGGCGAAGCGATGTCGCCGACATGGGTGCGTGGCTCGATGGTGTGTTAGAGTTTTGGTCACAGAAACGACGCGCCGGCATCGGCGCTTCCGGGATAGCGGTGATCAAGCGGCTGTTTTTCTCCGACATTGAAGTTAAGCCGTTGTTGTCGTCGGTCATCGAGAAGGAGGAGAAAGAGCGAATTCGTCTCACCGATGAGCAAGCCCGTGTTCTACGCGCACTTGGTCGACAGCGACGCGTCGTTGTCTCGGGAGGCGCGGGCACCGGAAAAACGCTCCTCGCGTTGGAAAAGGCGCGCGCTCTCTCGCGTGAAGGGCATCGGACGCTGCTGTTGTGCTACAACCGGCCGTTGGCGATGCACCTCGCAGCTTGTTGTCAAGACATCGATCAGCTTGAGGTGACGAGTTTTCATCAGCTTTGCGAGCGGATCGTTCGACTGGGGTTGGATCAATCCGGCATTGACCTATTGGAAGACGCGGCCAACACCTATCCTGGAATGAACCGCTTTGACGTTCATTACCCTCATGCCCTGGCGATGGCGACGGAAATCATCGAGGAGCGGTACGATGCAATCGTCGTGGACGAGGCTCAGGATTTCGGTCAGGAATACTGGATGCCTGTGGAGCTCTTGCTTCGCGACGCAGAGCAGTCGATTCTCTTCATCTTCTACGATCACAACCAAGCGTTGTATACACGGGTGTCGACGTTTCCCATTACAGGTGAGCCGTTCCTGCTGACGCGTAATTGCCGAAACACCCGGTTCATTCACAACGCTGCGTATACATATTATCGCGGCGAGGAAACGGAGCCTCCACCAATTGAAGGCGCGAAAATCGAATCGGTGGAGGCCTCTTCCCGTGGAAGCCAGGCGAAGCGCCTACATGCACTGGTTGTTTCGTTGATCAAAGAGGAGAAGATCTCGGCGGAGTCAATTGCCGTGCTCGTACCCAGTCGAGACCATCTTGGGTTTTATTCATTGTTGGAAGGTCGCCCCCTTCCACGTCCGTGTGGTTGGGCCATCGAAGGATATGGGATTCCCGATGGCGTACGCGTGGATACTTGGCGACGATTCAAGGGACTTGAGGCATCGATTGTCGTGCTGTGGGGAGCAGATGAACTGGACTCCGCCCATTCAGGGTGATACCACCATCCCACTACACCTGCGAAGGCCATCATCAACAGCAGCCAGCCCCCTCCTACTGAAGTAACACATCCTCAGAGCCGCCGGACTTCCCACGTGAGCGGATGCTGGCAAGTTCAGGATGCTCAATCGCGGGCAATTGATCATGTCGCATCCCCGTACTCTGAACAACCAGCCCGAATAGAGCACCCGCCAAGTCGTTTGCTACTAGGAGGCTCCACCGTACGACGTCGGTCCCGTCAGTCCAGCCTCGATTCAGCCTGAAATAGCTCCTGACGAGAGTACGCGATAAGAAATGCTCATTTCGTAACGCGTTACGGACAATTGCACGGCCACAAGAGCCATGACACTCCTGCCTTGTTGCCCCACTGCTGCTGGTTGCTCGCTGAGGCGCACTGGAAGGCTCTCAGTTCGAACGAATGGTCTGCGATAGGGTTTGGCTCCCGCGGACGACAGAGTCGCTCATAGGCCGCCGCAACGATCCCTCGTCAACGTGTTCATCGGAGCAAGCCCCCTCACCTGGGAATAGAACCAGGACCTCGGCTGTGATCGGATCAATCGGTGGTCAATCGGATCGTGAACATCAATCGGTACTCAATCAGTGGTCGGTGGTCGGAAGTAAATCCTGAGCAGCCCGGCGGACGTTAGGACGCCCGGGCTAGTTCTAGATACTCTAAAGACTCTAGGGGAAATCACCCACCCGACAAACCCCCGTAAGCCATTGAATAACAGCTAGTTACAACTTCACCCCCGATGAAGATTTCCAGCCAAGGTGGGGGTATCTTCCAGTCAAGGTGGGGGTATCTTCCAGCCAAGGGGGGGGTATGTGTTCTCTTCAAGCCAAGACCACCCGATATTCGCTCCGCGATTACCCTACCCATGGCTCATGCCTTTCCGTTCAGAGCACGTGTGCCATTCATCTTCCGATTCCTCTTGGCAATCGTTTCTGACCACGCCGCCGTGTAGGAGGCAGCGACGTCATCCGTCGGCCAGAATGTAATCCGATCATCCAATGGATCAGCTGTATCACCCAGCTGCTGGTAGGTTGTCTATCAGCACAAATGCCCGATCGACCTTGGCCTGCTTCTTTATGCCATCGATGAATGGCTTGACGGCACCCCAGGCGGGCGATAGCCCAGTGGTCTCCACATCGATGAACACGAATTTGGCATCCGACAGCTTCATGGCTGAAACCCTTCACCGGAAACTTATGACAACGGGCCGACAGAAATGGTCGGACCCCCGAGGAGCTGTCGCAATCGCGACTTTATTCGATATGATTGGCGGGAAATCACAACTACCTCAGTTGAGAGAACATCGAATGGCTCGTGGCGAAATCATCCTGCGTCAGTGGAACCTGCTCAATATGCTCCAAACCAGGGGCGAAGGCGTACCTCTTCGTGACATCGCTGAGCAATTTGAAGTCAGCGAGCGGACCATTCAAAGGGACTTCGAAATCCTGCAAGAACTGGGCTTCCCCATCGATTTTGAGGATGATGAGATAGGCAAACGGTTCTGGCGGATGCCTCATGACTTCTTCAAGACCGGGCCGCTGGTCCTGAGCCTCACTGAAGCTGTATCCCTGCACTTGGCGGAAGGACTGATCGACCCCTTGGCAGGCACCCACTTTGCCGATGGCCTGGAGACCCTGCTCGAAAAAATCCACAGTCTCGTGCCCAGGAAGGCCTTGGATCACTTCGCGGCGTTAGATGACGTCTTGCTCGTTCGTCGCATCGGACAGACGGATTATTCTCGGTATTCAGAAACGATTCGTACCATCGCCAACGCTGCTCGCAGCGAAGAGACCATCGAGATGACTTATCGCTCGCTCTGGCGAGGATCATCGTACACAACTCTGTGTGACCCGTACGGGATGGTGATCTACGAAGCGGATTTGTTTCTGGTTGGCAAATCCCACCGGGCGGATGCCATCCGCATCTTCAAGATTACCCGGATCGACCAGGTCGTGGCAGCATCACAGTCGTTCACGCGTCCAGCAGAGTTCAGCCTTGAGCACCATTTCAAGGACAGCTTTGGGATCACTAAGGTTGGTGGAGACCCGGTAGAAATCGTCGTCAAGCTAACTGGCCCCGCAGCAGCACTCGTCGATGAGCGGATCTGGCATGAGAGCCAGAGGTTGGCATGGCTGCCTGCCGAGGAGACTCTGTTCGAGCCAGCTCCAGATGAACCAGAAACACTCATGGCCACCTTTCATTTGTCAGATACAGCTGAATTCAAGCGATGGCTCAGCGGATTCGGTGATCAAGCCAAAGTACTCAAACCAGATTGGCTCAGACATGAAATGCAGGAAGAGCTGCTTGCAGCTGCCCGGCAATATGATGAGTGAGCGTTGCGATAGATCTACGTCGCACCCTAACATCTGGTCAGTTCCGATTTTCTCAGATCTCAAAGTCTCGCCCAACCGCATGCCAACCTGTCCTCCTCGGGTCTCACTAGAGGGTCCGACCCAAGTTGTCGGGGCATCAGCGTGTTAGGGCCGACCAAATCTGGCCCGACGTGGTTGTACATTCTATTCAGCGGCGATTCGCCGAGTGCTGCCCTGGCATGAGGATTGCAGGTGATCAGGCATGTCGATCGATTTTCGATGCCCCAATTGTGCGACTCACCTACAGGCCCCCGACGATTATGCTGGCGGGAAGGCCAAGTGCCAGCGTTGCTCTTCTCAGATTCCGGTGCCCCAAGCGAAGCAGGTCTCGCTCGCGGAGAATTCCAATCCAAACATCAATGGAGCCTATTACCGATGCTATCAAACGAACAGATCACGTTAGCCTTGAAGTGCCTACCTGAGCTTCACATCTGGAATCGCCAGGCCTTCGCTCTTGATCAGCTCATGGCCAAGTGGTCTGCTTCTAGCGATGAATCCTTGATCGCTAGCCAGGTGGCCCTCCTAGACTTCGCGTATGGCACAAACTTGTCCATGCGAACAGGACCAGCCACGTCATTGGCGGACTACAAGCCCAGATTCTGGACGCTAGTTGAGAAGATCTCGAAGGCAGGGCCGGGGTTGACTGGTAACCTGGGGGAGATCCTTGATTGTAAAGGCGGCCTCCGCGAGATCAGCGAGGAAGACGCCCAGAAACTTGCCGACATCCATGGGCAGTTTGCCGATTGCGACCCGGGATCCGAAGTATCTTTCGCCAGCAAGTACTTGCATTTTCGATTCCCCAGGCTTTTCCCGATCTTCGATAGCGTCGTTATGAACTGGATCAAGGCGAAGAATAGCAACAACTCGATCGAGACGTACAAGGACCTACTGCACTGGTGCAAGAACAGCCTGAATGAAGATTGGACTGATCCAATCAAGAATAAGGAGCAACGCCCTGATGGCCCGCTTGGCGGCACGGAAGTAAGACTGCTTGATTCAGTGATTTGGTTAGTTGGGCAGGCGACCAAGTTTCAGCAAAATGATAACCCCAGCAGAGAAGTATCGCTGCTCTTCTCAGCAAAGAAAGAGGTTGTGAGCATCCTGGCGGCCTAGGCGTCGAGGAATATCCTGGCTGCCTCATCGCCAACGTAGTGGATGGTTCTAATGGTTCTCCCGCATTTTTGGTGAAACGATCCAAGAGCTCGATTTCACGTTACAATGCCCGCATGTGGTCCATGGATGGACCTTGAACAAGCGGAACGGAGTCTGCTCAGATGGTCAATCCACATCTGCCGCAGCCCGCAACC
>JAJDDP010000045.1 GCA_029260235.1 Phycisphaerae bacterium
AGGTCGAACGAACCATCGCATGGATTCAAAACTACCGCCGCCTCTGCATTCGATGGGAGAAATCGACGAAGCTGTTCCAAGGGTTCCTCCATCTCGGATGCACCATGCTATTGCTCAAACACGTTTTGGGATAGGCTCTAAGCAATCTAGAGCTATCGGTTCTTCTTCAAGGCAGCACCCGCGAGAGCTTTGTTCCCGTCGCTACTTTGATTGCGGGCAGTCAACTCCTCACAGGTCAGCCGGCAATCTATAGTCTTGCGCCATCGGAGGTTGAGCGGGGACCGATCATCTTTTCTAACACGGAGGTCTTCCCAAATCGCATTGAAGATCTCCTGAAATCTCCGCGAGGCCTGATTGTGAAGGCTGCCAACTTCGATCTCACGGACGAGTTTGGGCGTAATCTTGCGTTCGTTGAGGCTGAGGTTGTTGCACGAACTGCCAAGCTCACTTTCGATCCCGGTGATGGCACGGTGGAGGTTTACCAGGTAGCTGCGACGGGTGGCCGCGATACTGATTTTGTTGTCGGTGGCGGACTGGTCGGCGGGTACGACGAGGATGGAGTAGCCCTCGGTATTCCATTGGACTTCGCTATGCAGGACATCTTGGGGTTGACCAAGAATGCATCGGAGACGGACGCGATTATTGCGGGCCCCAACGGAATTGCTGAAAGTACAGCCGCGGGAGATGATGTTCAGCTGATTCCCACGGCAACTAGCGGTCTCACCGATCGACAGATCATTATCCGGGCTGGTCAGAATGGCATTCTGGATTCCACCAAACAAGGTGATGACCAGGAAGCAATCACTACAGGCTATGAGACCAGCCTTACATGCGATGAAAACACCGTTCAAGAGATCATTGAGCCGCTTAGCGGCGGCGATCTAGTGGCGAACACGACGGCGCTCGCTGGATCGGATGATTGCCAATTGGTTGAAGTCGGTGAACCGGTTAGCGCGGGCGAGACAATCATTGATGCGGGTAGTGACGGTTTGCTCCAAACCGTAGCCAACGGCGACGACGAATTCTCTGGCCCGGGCAACATCTGTGATTCTGACAATGATTGCCAGAGCGGCACATGCGCGGGGCGTGAGGTCCTCGTGCGATTGGGCAATAGCCAAACTGGGTCGCCAAACAGGTTCTGGTTGATTTTCATGTCGGACAATGCACCGGCTGGAGCTGGTTTTGGCGATGTCTTGCTGCAACCCGGGGATGCTGTCACGCTTGCCTTTGGCCAGGACATTGATCGAGACGGATTGTTCGCGCGAGAAGAGTTGCTCTACGGATCTTCAGATCGCGCTAAGGATTCCGATGAAGATGGCATCGGAGACTTCGCAGAGATCCGCGTCGGTTGGAATGTGAAAACATCTGGGAAATCGGACCTACAGGTATATCCTCACCCAATCTTGGAAGACTCTGATTTTGATGGCATTGGTGATCTTGTTGAATTGCAGTGCCGCACCGATCCCGCCGCCCGAGATACGGATGAGGATGGACTCTCTGATTGCGAGGAATTGGGCTCAATCAACACCAATGGCGAAGTGACGCTCGGCTCATTGAATACAAATGGTGAGTGCATCATCCCGGACGGAGCACTGGCCATAGTGTGTCCGAGTTCTGGAGACTTCCTTCCCGATGATCCACCTTCGGTACTTGACCCTCGAAACCCAGATACGGATGGCGACGGACTGCTTGACGGGATTGAGCCAAACCTCTGCGATGAAGATGATGACACGGATTGCAGCAATCCGCTTGATCCTACGGATGCGGATTCTTTCAAAGACACAGATGACGATGGCCTCACTGATGAGCAGGAACAGCTGGGTTGGTTAGTGTCAATTGAACTGTGCGATGTCCCGGGCTGTACGCCCAGCTCCACTTCCTACACTGCATTCCCCGATCCGACCGAAGGAGATTCCGATTTTGATGGGTTGCCGGATCTTCTGGAGAAAATCTTGGGGACAGATCCTCTGCTAAGCGACACCGATCAGGATGGCATCTTGGATTATGACGAGTTCGCCGATTTTGCGGCCTACCAAAACCTCAATGAACAGTATTCCGGATTCTTCTTGTTTGGTGCCGCATCCCAACAAATCGATACCGATCCAACCTCGCAGGACACCGACGGCGACACCCTCCCCGACAATTTTGAGCGCGTAGATGGCTGGAGGGTGCAGGCGCAAGGAGACACGGAACTCAGGGAGGTTAATTCGGATCCGCTCTACGAGGATACCGACCTTGATGGGCTCGATGACTACGGGGAATACGAGGAGAAGACGGATCCCACCGACGCAGACACCGACGACGATGGAACTGAAGATGGGACCGAGGTCGATGTTGGCTCAGATCCACTGATGCCCGACGTTTCCTTCATGGTTCGCCTGGTCCGCATCCTAGAAGTCACCGGAAATGAAGACGGAACCAATGGGAAGAATGAGTGGAAGTTTGAAATCCTAGTTAGACTTCCTTCGATACCGGGAAGCTCCGAGGAAAAGTTGCTCACCCCCAATATTCTGGAGTGCCTAAGACCTGGGGCGGGTTCGATCGATGGCAGCTGCTGGAAGACCGACAACGATTTCTTGATCGATCTTCCGGACAGAGGTGACGAATGCGGAGATGATTCCGAGACCGACCCGAATCAGAAAGATGCATTGGCTACATTTGCACTCGACCTTGGGACACCATTCCTCGTTGAGGGTTTCTGGAGTGAATCGAAGAATGAAGACTGTGGCGGTGGCGGAGATGGTAGTTGCTTTGGTTCCATTCAGGAAGTGTTCAATGCAGATGATCTCTTGACCGAACCATTTATCACACGGGAGTTACAGCCGTTCGGCGGCGGATCCGATTGCAGCGTGATTATCGAGATGGAAATCGTTAGGCTAGATAGCGGTCTCTAGAAATCAACATGATTTACCGAAAATGCACGCTTATAGCCGCAGTTGCAGCTGGCATCTTCGTTGCCGCCTGTGATGCCCCCTCCGCACCTGTACCCACCTCCCGCAGTTCGATGCGAGGAACGGCCGAGGCTGGGAATGGCGCGGAGAATTCAAGCACAGGGTTGAGCGTTACGGATTCACCCGGTTCAGCCGAAGAGAACTCTGTCCAGGGCAGCGATTCTTCGCCAGAGGTGACCGCATGCCTGATGATCTCAGCCGAGAAATGTCAAAATTTGACACCTGATCAATGCATGGCTGTGCGCGGCGTTGTGCTCGATATGCAAACAGATTGCGAAGCCCTGAACGCCATCCATGGTGATGTTGTGGCTGCGCTTCTAAGCGATAGCGATGATGACGGCCTGTCAGATCTCGACGAATGGCTTGCTGGATCAGACCCCAATGACAACACTGATGGACCCGACATCGATGGCGATGGCGTCCATAACAGCCAAGACTCCGATGTGGATGGCGATGGTATCGCTAACGCTCGTGATCGAGATGTAGATGGTGATGGCCTATTCAATTCTCTCGATGCCGACATGGACGCCGATGGCTTAGACAATCTAATCGACTTAGACGACGACGGTGATGGTGTACCTGATGACATCGACAATGATGCCGATGGAGATGGCGAGCCCGACGAGCGAGAAGGGGCTAATTCGGATGGTCAAGAGTTGCCCATGTGCGAGGAGGATGAAGGGGCAGCCACCGATGAGGATGGTGATGACTCAGGGGGTGATGAAAACACGGCGGTTGAATCTCGCACTAATGACGCCGAAACGACATTAGCTGCTGATCGCGGCTCCGAAGCGGCTTCCCACACATCGAGCCTCCGCGCGGGGTTTTCCGGGGTGCGACAGTCCAGTGAGGATGGCGATGATCAGATTGGTGACCAAGGCCAAGACAGCGAGAGTAGTGGGGCGGGGGGACATCCTGTAGTCGCTACTCAGGAGGACGAAGATGGCGACGGCGTAATAGATTGCCAAGATGAAGATGTCGATGGCGATGGCGTCAGCAATGCGCAGGATCCGGACGTTGATGGCGATGGCGTGCCCAACGGCGATGATCCGGACGTTGACGGCGACGGAGTAGACAACGAAGAAGACAATGATATCGATGGCGATGGCCACATCAACATCGAGGATGGCGACGATGACGGCGATGGGATTCCCGATCATGAAGATGAGGATGACAACGCAAACGGTATCCCCGACGATGAAGAGGACGAATTCATCATACCCCCCGGGTTCTTTGATACAGACGGCGACGGAATCCCCAATAGAGAGGATCCCGATGTGGATGGCGATGGCACGCCCAACGAGCAAGACAATGATATTGACGGAGACGGGCAAGACAACTCTATCGATGAAGATGATGACGGGGATGGCGTGCCCGACTCGCAGGATGATGACGACAATGCGAACGGCACGCCCGATGACGAGGAGGACGACTTCATTCCACCGCCAAGTCTTTTTGACGACCTAGATGGTGACGGAATCCCCGATGAACTCGATGATGACCAGGATGGTGACGGGATTCCTAATGAAATCGACGATGACGATGACAACGACGGCACGCCGGACGATGAAGACGACGATGACAACAACAATGGCACCCCCGACGACGAAGAGGTTTCCGCCGAAGATACTTAGGTCCGCAATTCAAGGAGTAGATGCCCTCCCTGGTTCACCAAATGCGTAAGTCAGTTCATCAACGGCAGCTTTTGGCCCGAACTCACTCTGGATACCGGTGGTCATTACCCTGGGTCCTTCTGTGACCTCCAGGTATTGCACCCTGTTCGCCATCACCCACGGGGCACTTTGGCTTGTCTCGGCAAGTAGAAACTCCTTCAATCCGAGCAGTCATTCCAACGCAGCCCAATCGGTCAATTCGCGGCGTCATGGAAGGACCGGGCAAACAGGCTGATTGTCATCGGGCGGGCAAAACCGGTTCTCCCGCACTCTTGGTGAATATCCCTGTTCGATGGCGTGGAATCGTGAGCCTCGCGCGCTGGCCCCTCTCGGTTATCGCGCGGATCACTTGATGCATATGTTCTTCGTGTCAACCGCGTGTCATGACGCTTCTCCAGAGAAAGCGACCTGAGACTACTCCGCATACAGGACGCGTTGCCGGAGTAGATCGAAGTTTGCCCGACCATACATTTGGCGTTTGATCAGTTTCAGGCGATTCACTTGCCCTTCCAACTGTCCATTGCTCCAGGGAGTCGTCAGCCCGGCGTCCACTGCATCGAAGTCAGATTTCAAGCTAGTTGCGAACGCTCTGAGCTCGCGAGGTACGGCGGCGTCCCATGCATGCTGTATCCACGAATCCAGAGTGTCGGATCCCTCTCGATGAACCATCGCCACAAAATCACCGGCCAATCGGGCGGCCACACGGATGTCAGGCCATCGTCCCAGTAGGGAATCGACGAATGCTCGATCCCGATCATTCAGCTCACTTGGCTTTTTGAGAAGCAACCAAGCTGCGCGCCGGGCTGACGGTGGTGATACCTTGGGCGATCGGGGCGAAGAGTCTTTGGAATCGCGATCCCAGTGCGCCACGCGGCGGCGAACACTGCAATAGGATCCCGCAAACCCCATGGCCTGCAACTCCCGCGCAAGCTGGGCAGCATTATGGCAACCCTCTTTCCAGCGTTTTTCCAAGTAGTCGGTGAATCGATCGGTCTTGCTGGCATACTTGCGTCTTGGGCGCTCCGGGAACTCCCCCGCCCGAATGTACCTAGCCACAGTTTCCCGATGGATGCTCAAACGCCCGGCGATTTCGCGGTGGGACATTCCTTGGTGATGCAACTCAATCACATCCTCGTAGCGTTCAAGCCGCCGTTTTCTCGGAACGTCGCTCTGCGTCGGGCGGCCAGGTAACCGGCAGGTCCGGCGACGGTTCGGCATCTCCACATCGCACGTCTTCGTGGGTGGACTGCGGCTGGAGGCATCCCGCATGGCCAATGTCATTTGTGGATATCGGTGATCCAACATTCTGACCAGCGCTTGCCGTAGGTTCTGCATCAGATGAAACCGGTCGGCCACCTGGATCGCTTGCGGCGCACCCTTTGAAGCACCTTCGGCGTAGCAGTGGGCGCGATCTCGGGTGATGACTTCGACTTCTGGATGTTTGCGTAACCACGCAGCCAGTGTGCCTGGTTCACGATCATTCAGCACGTCGATGGGCCGATGTTGTTCAAGATCGCAAAGCAGCGTTCCATATCGCCGCCCTTTGCGCACAGCCCAATCGTCAACTCCGAGTATCCGCAAGGTTGATGGCACGGGAATGCGTGTTTGTCGAATCGTTCGCAACAGCGTATCAGCGCTTCGGGTGACTGTCACCTACGCGCGAACCGGTTGGAAGCGCTGTTGCAGGCGGGCGGGTAGGAGTTGTTCTTTGGCAAGTGAATAGCGGCTGGAGGGCCTGCGAATTAAGCAAAAGGCCACACTTCGTACACACACGCGATGCGAATCACGTACCAGCAGCGATCGGCCAGCACATACAACACTATGAGTCCACCAACCGAGTAGCAAGTGAAGCTAATGATTCTCCAAACAGGGTACCTCCACGCGAGCGGCCAGTAGTGCAACAAGGGCCGATTGTTCTGGAAACACCATTGATGGCGGCTGAATTCCTTGACAACCGAAGGGCAGGCAACAAGGTACACTGTTGATGCTAAAGCCAACAATACCGACGCGAAGAAGAGCCAAAACCATATGGACGGCGGCATGATTGTTGGCAAACCGGTCCAGATTGTATCCGCTGCCGCAATGATTGGTTGAACATCGCTATTCGGTGTTGTCGTACTAGCTAGGTTTGATTCCTGCACGCGACCGGCCCATTCTTTCGCCAAAGCTACCTTCCCGTTGTAGAAATGAATCCCCATGAACACCACAGGCATAATGAACAGAAACGAGTAAGAGAAGCTGAAGAACGGTAGTTTGCCAAAGCCTCTAATGTTTCCCCAGCCTAGCCATTCCTGCATGAAGCCGAGCTGGCATCTGTCAAAATTCTTCGCTCGCCCGCCACCAATCTGAATTATTGTGTGATGCAAGTTTTTCGCCTTGTGGGCGTTCTTGACATTTTCCCAATCCGACTCACTGACATCGGCTTCATACCAATTTGAGCCTGCCAGATCGGTGTTATCTAGGCGAATCCTGTTCATGGGCATCCCAGACAGATCAACTCCTCTTAGAGAGGAATCCCAGAATTTCGCCGAATCCATAGTGACGCTTACAAGGGTGGCGTCGTCAAAATGTGTCCGACGAAGTTTGGCTTGTCCGAAGCTGACACTGCTGAGCGTCGAACCCTTGAAATCGCAATCCTCAAACGTTGCTCCATTGAGATTGCAGTGCTTCATTTCTTTGAATATCACTTTGCTGAATGTTGCGCCCTGTGCTTGGACGCGACTCAGCTTGTAGTCCGTGAAGTCAAGGCCTTTGATTGTTGCACCATCGAGCACAAGTTGCTGTTCTGGATTGGCTGCTCTCCACTGATTGTACGATTCAGGGCCATCCAGAATGATTCTGAGGTGTTGCCGGTTGGTGCCCACTAGAGATTCTCCACGAAGTTACCCATCACCCAACTCAACCCCAACCTGCCCAGCCAATTCGCAGACGGCACCGTAGAGGTTACCCCCGCGCACCATGAACCGCTCGCCGTTTTCAAGATGCACCGCGACGACAACCGCCCGGCCAAGCGTGACGGCGTAGCCCCGCTGGCTAATCAAATCGATGACGGATTGGGTTGTGGGGCAGAGTTCGCTCATCAGGGAGACGCCTGAAGAGGCGGATGGACTACGCTCGACGCTTCCTCTTCAGCAACGCCAGTCCACCAAGCGAAAGCAACATGAGACTTGACGGTTCTGGGACATCGGAGGCTATGCGGAACCCGATGTTGATCCCTTCGTGGTCTCGGCCACTGCCGAAACGGGCAGAGGACGCGAGAAAACTGATGCTATTGGGGTACGATCCACCACGAACTCCGCGATCAGAGCCGACTCCGTAGTCGCCATTCTTGAACGCGCTCTCTGTCCATTCAAAAATGTTCCCGATCATGTCGAATGTGCCGTTGAGTTCCTCACTACCGCTGCCAACATCCCAAGGCCCGGGAGGGTCGGTTGCGTAGCCGCCCTTGAAATAGTTCCACCCCGCGCCGCTGATCCCGTCACCCTGATGCAGCGACTCAGCGGGTTGCGTGGCATAGGTCTGCAACATCGCGCCGTTCCAGTAGCCAACCTTGACCCACTCGTCCTCAGTTGGGAGGTAGTAGAACGCATCCTTGTGGCGGTAGAAGTTCTCCCCGTTGTCCGCCTCGGCTGCGGTCCAAGTGTCGAGAGTGTAATCGCTCTGGCCCTGCGTGCCTGTGAACTTGTACGCCACTGAATGCCCCGTGCTCGTGTTCAACCAGTTGACGAACTGGGCTGTTTCAAGCCAACTCACCTGGTTTGTTGGCACGTTAGTACCCGTCCAGTAAGGGGCACTGAGATACGCAGTCCCCGGGGTGCCCGTCACCGGCACGCCTAGGCTGTTCTCAAACCTGCCCCACTGATCGTTCGTGATCTCCAAGGTGCCTATGCGGTAGTCGTTTCCGGGATCAGTAAAGGTCTTGTGGCCCCAGTCGCCCGGCGAGTACTGGCTGATATTTGTCCCATTGGCGCTGCTGGCATCTCCTGAGATTGGAACAAAGTCGATGTTGAATTGATTCGCACCCGTGCCGAACATGTCCGCCCGCACCCCAGAGACGCAGGCTGAACCCATTGCGACTGCTGCCATTAGTCTTGCGATGTTCCACACAGCCATCCTCCCTCTCTTAACAGAATGGAGACACCCTGGCTGGCCATTAGGCGCGCCAAGAAAACATCCAGTCATTCAATGGTGGGTGCTCTCTCTCTCCGCCACTGCGACTCGACTTCTTCAGTCCATAATATCGTTCGACCCCTGCGAATACAAGGGCTGTCTCGCCTCCCCACATTCAGAACAAACACCCGAGACGTTGCCTGTCAGGTCGTAGCCGCAATGAATGCACCAGCCTCGCTTGCGGCGGCGGTAGCGTCGTAGCGGGCCACGGGCAATACTGAAAATGGGATAGGCGGCGAACAGCGTGAAGGGTAGCCAAGCAGGTATTTCGATGTACCAGCGGGTACCGAGAAAGCTCCTTCTCTCGATTTGTAGCCGCCCGAAGCTCCACCTGAAATTTGGTGATTGCTTCGGTCGTTCGGGGAACTGTATTAAGACGCAGCCATGATAGACTCCGAGGTAGCAGGCCTGTCCAACCGGGGACTTACCAAATCCCAGCAAATACCGATGTCGATGTTCCAGCCGTTGGACGTAGCTCACCACCCACAACCCCCCCGTGACGCAGGTGGCGAAGGTGCTGTACTACCGCCTGTCCCGGCGATTACCTTTCCGACGAGCGAATCACCCACTCAAAAGGCCCCTCCGGAACCAAAAAAGGGGGAATTGAGCCCTCGTTGCTCGGTTCCGGCCTGGGGGCAAGCGGTTCGATCAACGTCAGGTAATCGGGGGTTCCGTTGCGGTCGACTATCCGACCTCGCCACCCACTTTGCACATGGCGATTTTGACCCGGGATCAGACTTCAAAAGCCCTTGCAGCGTATGCCTCGCGCAGGCCAGCAAGGGGCGCGAGCCCTAAAGTGACGAGCCGCCGTAGCCGGCCGACGTTGGTACAGCCAACCACACGGCGAAGGCAGAGCCGAACGCGAATTCGACGTCCGATATCACGATTGGGGCCCAAGCATGCAGGCGTTTGCAAAACTCTCTCCGCCAGTCCGCCGATCCCCTGTGTAGCAGGATCACTGTCACTCTCATCCGAGCGGAGTCCTCTTGCCGACGCGGGATGACAACATGGCGCTAGATATTCTCACTGCCGCAGAGGTCGCGGACCTCTTACGCGTCTCACGGGACACGGTGTACACCCTCGCCTCGCGAGGTGAGCTGCCTGGGCGAGAAGTCGGCCGCAGCTGGCGCTTCCCTAAGGGCACTATTGAAATTTACATTCGTGAACGCGCCGAGGTTCTCGCACATGATGCCGACGCCACCGGGAATCACCGTAATGGCTGCGACATGGACGAGGCAAACACCGCACATGAGGTGCGAACATGAAACACTCTCATGAATCAACCGCGCCGCCAGATGGTACACCCCCTTCCCACCGCTCGGGCAAACGGTTGATCTTCACGCTTGCGAGTATCGCGGCGATTCTGTTCCTTGCAGAATTCGCAATCATGGCCGTCCTGCCGCTGTTCGAATTGGAGGGCATAGCCGAGAGCGCGCTGGACAGCTTCCTCCTTGCGCTTCTCGCGCTGCCGGCGATCTACGCTCTCGGGTTTCGCCCAAGGCCCGCGATCCATGCCAAGCACCTCGGGCGATTAAGCCGTCCCGAATGGCAAACCGCGATTCTACTGCTGCTTCAGGTTGTGATGATCGCGGCTGTGGTCACTGTCTATGCTCTCCTCGTGACGGGGCGAGACAGCGGCATACGTGTGGTCGAAGTGGCCGGTAGCCAGCGGGCGCTGTCCCAGAATATAGTCCAGCGGGCGATGTCCCATTCCATGGAATTGGCGCACGAACCGCTGGCGGGGCGCACGCCAGGAACCGCGGCAGTTATTGACGAGGCGATCATCGACTTTGAGCGAAACCTGCGCGCGCTGGCTGATGGTGACGCCAAACTCGGCGTTCCCCGATGCGTGTCGAACGAGGCTGCGGCGCAACTAGGAGTTGTGGGAATCGTTTGGCCGCGGCTCCGCGCGCTGGCAGAGGGCACTTCGGTCCCTCGCACGATGGACGAGGCCGACGCCTACTTCCACGAGCTTCAAGGGGCCGGTGGGCGCGTCTACCAAGAAACGGACAAGGCCGTCACGCTCTTAACGAATCATTACACCGGGCGTGCACGAACAATACGTGCGATGTTGGGAATGGCGATCGTGCTTGCCGTCGCAACATGCTTGCTTCTGGCTATCACCTGTTTTCAGATGATGCGGAATCGCCGACAGGCAGAGGAGAAGTTGCGAGAAGCAAAGGATTACACCGACAACATCATTCGGTCAATGATCGACATGCTCGTGGTCGTGGCACCGGACGGCACGCTTCGCACGGTCAATGAAGCCACCCGTAACGTGCTGGGTTATTCAGCAGAGGAGTTGATCGGACATCCTGCAAGCCTGCTGTTCTCCGAAGAAGAAGTAGAAGCAGAAGAAGATGAAGAAGATGAGGACCCCGAGCAACTTATTTTTTCACACCAGGCCCTGCCTTTCAAACGAACCGTACTCCGCCGTCTCGTGAAAGACGGTGCGATCAGTAACATCGAGAAATTGCTTCTCACGAAAAGTGGCCACACGATTCCCGTGCTCCTGTCAGGCTCTGTCATGCGGAACAAGGACGGCGCAGTTCGGGGGATCACATGCGTTGCCCAGGACATCACCGAACGCAAGCGTCTTGTGACCGCCTTGCTTGAGGCCAACAAGGACCTCTTTGCGGTCAATGAGGTCCACCAAGTGTTGTTTGAGTGTCAGACTGCCCGTGAGGTCGCTAACAAGTTGGCCGATGCTCTGGTCCACGAACTTGAAGCTTACTTCGCACGTGTGTGGTTGATCCGCCCCGGCGATTTGTGTTCGGAGTGCGCGCTAGCAGAACGTTGCCCGCAAAAAGAGCGATGTTTGCACCTCGTAGCCAGCTCCGGCCACTACACGCACATTGACGGCGATCACCGGCGGGTCCCGCCGGGGGTGTTCAAGATCGGCCTAGTCGCTCAAGGACGTGGGAAGACGATCTCAAGCGATGTGACCAACGACGAACGTGTGCATGACCGAGAATGGGCCTCAAAGCACGGCCTGCAGTCGTTTGCCGGGCTTCCCCTGATCCGGGACGGCGAGGTGATCGGGGTGATGGCCATGTTCTCCAAGCACAGGCTGCCGCAGCACGCGTTGGATACGCTGGACCTTTTAGCCCGGGTGGGAAGCGCGGCCCTCTCGAGCGTGGAAAAGACCGAGGCGCTGCGCGACAGCGAAGAGACGTTCAGAAACATCAGCACGTCGGCCCAAGACGCCATCGTCATGATGGATGGTGACGGCAATGTTACCTACTGGAATGATGCTGCTGAGGCGATATTTGGATACGCGCGAGAAGAGGCCATCGGGAAACACGTCCACTCAGAAGGGTTTATGGTCCCTGAAAGATTCCACGAGGCGCACAGCCAAGCGTGGCCCAGATTTCAAGAGCGTGGGGAAGGTCCTGCCATTGGCAAGACAACCGAATCCTTTGGGTTGAGAAAGAACGGAGAGGAATTCCCTGTCGAATTCTCCCTGTCTGCCGTGAAGATCAAAGGCCGGTGGCATGCCATCAGTATGCTGAGAGACGTCACCGAGCGCAAGAACGCGGAAGCGGAGCTTCGAAAGCTGTCGGTTGCCGTGGAACAGAGTCCCGCGTCGGTCGTCATTACCGATACGCAGGGAACTATCGAATACGTCAATCCCAGGTTCACCGAAGTCACAGGCTACACCGCCGAGGAAGCCGTCGGACAGAATCCGCGAATACTCAAAGGCGGCAACAAACCGAAGGAGTCATACAAGAAGCTCTGGGATACGATCCTCGCCGGCAGAATATGGACCGGGGCGTTCGAAAACAAGAAGAAGAACGGTGAGCTGTACTGGGAGGAAGCTTCCATCTGTCCGATTCGGGACACTGAGGGAGCAGTGACGCACTTTCTTGCGGTGAAGCAAGACATCACCAGAGCCAAGAGAACAGAAAAAGCGCTCCGCGACAGCGAGGTGGAGCTCCGCGAGCACCGTGACAACCTGGAAGCTCTGGTGAGGAACCGGACGGCCGAATTGGCGAAGAGCAATGACACGCTCATTCATGAGATAGAAGTACGGAGGGAAGCTGAGATAGCGGCGGAGAAGGCCTGCAGCGCGAAGGGAGACTTCCTGGCGACGATGAGCCACGAACTACGCACGCCGCTCAACGGCATCATCGGGATGACGGAGTTGCTGCTTGGATCGGGACTGACGAGCGAACAGAAGAGGCAGGGAGGTCTCGTCAAGGCCTCGGGCGATATTCTGCTCCGCCTTATCAACGACATTTTGGATTTCTCAAAAATCGAAGCAGGGAAACTCGAACTTGAGGTCACCGATTTCAATCTCAGGAACAGCATAGAATGCGTTGCGACGCTCCTCGGACCGCAAGCCGAACAGAAGGGCTTGGAGCTGACGGTCGGTGTGAATCCTGCAGTGCCTACTGCGGTACGGGGTGATCCAGGACGCCTTCAGCAAATCCTGACCAACCTCGTCTCGAACGCCATCAAGTTCACGGAACATGGCCATATCATCATTCGAGCTGTTGTGGACGATGAGAATGAGTCAAGCGTCTCCGTACGCATTTCAGTGTCAGACACGGGCATTGGTATTCCAGCGGAACAGCAGGACTTACTCTTCCAGAGTTTCTCTCAGCTGGATGCGTCACACTCACGACGATTCGGCGGTACAGGACTCGGCCTGGCCATCTCCAAACAGCTTGTCGAGATGATGGGCGGCGAGATCGGTGCCATCAGTACGGCCGGGCCTGGGTCGACGTTTTGGTTCTGCGTGACGCTGGAGAAGGGAGTGGAGAGACGTAGGCCTTTGCATATCCCGAACGATTTTCGCCGTCTACGTGTTCTTGCAGTGGACGACAACGCCACTAACCGTGAAATCCTCGCTGAACAGTTGACTGGCTTCGGGATAGCACACGAGCTTGCTTCAGACGGGGAGCACGCGCTGAAGGCGTTACGGAAGGCGGTCGACTCCCAGGATGAGTTCGCACTGGCCATCATCGATTCGCAGATGCCGGACATGAGCGGCGAGCAGCTCGCGCAGGCCGTGAGGAGCGACCCGAATCTTCGAGAAACCATTCTTTTGCTGCTGACGTCGGCCGGAATAATCGGTGACGAGCAACGGATGAATGCCCTTGGTTTTTCGGCCTGGCTGCCCAAACCCATTAGGCAATCGGAACTGCTAAATGCCATCACGCTGGCCCTGGCGAGTGCTCGAACCGACGCCAGCTACAATTGCGATGAGACTACGGAATTGAACCCGTGTTCTACTCAGCGACCTCGAACGACCGGCGCTAAAATCCTCGCCGCAGAAGATAACGAAATCGGCCAGGAAGTAATTCGGCAAGTTCTTTCTCAAGCGGGCTATAGCTACGAGATTGTTGCGAACGGTCGGGGCGCTGTCGATGCGTGGCACAACGGTGACTTCGATCTCGTTCTCATGGACTGTCAGATGCCGGAGATGGACGGCTTTGAGGCCGCGCGCGAGATTCGGCGTGCCGAACAGGAAGACGCGAAAGATGCATCGGCATCACCGAGGACTCCGATCCTTGCTCTCACGGCCAATGCGCTGGAAGGCGACCGCGAGAGGTGTATTGACGCGGGGATGGACGACCATATTGCCAAGCCGTTCGACCCAGCGCAATTGATCGACGCTATAGAATCTAAACTTGCAAAAGTGGAGCACCAGAAAATGCACTACATACAGTCAGAATCGAGCGACCAAATCACCGACGATCTATCCTTGGAATCTCAACCCAGCGGGTGTGCCGACGACACTCCACCCCCGTTTGAGATAGACACAGTGCTGAAACGCTGGGGCGGTGACCGAGACTTTGTACAGAAGTTGATCGATAAGTTTCTCGCCTCGGCGCCTTCGGAAATGGATCAGCTTATAGCGCTGGTCAACAATGGTGATATTGACGAGACCACGCGATTGGCCCATGGCCTGAAAGGTGCCGCTGCGTACTGCGGCGCGGAACGATTTCGACAATCTGCCGCCCGATTAGAGGAAATGGGTCGCGCCGGATCCCTGAGCAGCGCGGACGAATGTCTGGCGGAACTAAGTTGTGAGCTAGATCGGTGTCTTGCGTACACGTCGGTTGCGGTTGGCCTTGACAATAAATCGTAGATTCGAACCACTGATGCGGAGCCTGGGCCGTGCAAGTCTTGATCGTTGATGATAACGACGTTGCTCTCGAAGCACTTCGCCACGCGTTGCACGGCGAGGGATACGAGACGATCGTTGCGCATAATGGACGAGAAGCGCTCAACATTGCCAGCGACAACGCCTGTCGCTTGGTCATTTCGGATTGGATGATGCCGGAAATGGACGGCCTGGAGCTGTGCCGACAGATTCGTTCAATGGACCTGCCGGGCTACGTCTACATCCTACTTCTGACTTCGAATGATTCGGCTGGTAGCGTCGTGGAAGGGCTATCGGCCGGTGCCGATGACTTTCTTCAAAAGCCATTCGATCCTGCGGAGTTACTCGTCCGCGTTCGAGCCGGAGAACGTATTCTGTCGTTGGAAACTCGAGATGTCGCTATTTTCGCGATGGCCAAACTCGCCGAGTCCCGGGATCCGGAAACAGGCGGGCATCTTGAGCGAATGCGCAACTATTCTCGTGTCCTGGCTCGCCACCTGGTGTCGCACGGACACGCTCACGAACAGGTTGATGCACACTTTGCGCGGCTCATCTACTTGACCAGCCCGCTCCATGACATCGGCAAAGTGGGCATCCCGGACACCGTGCTGCTCAAACCGGGACGCTTGAGTGACCACGAGTTCGACATCATGAAGACGCACGCAACCATTGGCGCCGAAACGCTTGACGCCGCGGTACAAAAATATCCTGGTGTGGCGTACCTCCGTTTCGCAAGGGATATCGCCCTAACCCATCACGAACGGTTCGATGGATCGGGATATCCGATCGGACTCTCCGGCTTCGATATCCCCCTTAGTGGGAGGGTTGTCGCTCTAGCGGATGTGTACGATGCCCTTACATCAAGACGCGTGTCTAAGCCGGCATTTGCCCATGACGTAGCACGCAGCATGATTCTTGAGGAATCCGGAAAGCACTTCGACCCCGAAATCGTTGAAGCGTTCCGGCAGAACGAAGAGGAATTCCTGGAGATCCTCGATCGCTCCTCGAAACCCGTGATGGTCGCGGCGGGGTAATCGGCTGTTCATCAAACCCCAGCAGCTCCAAGAGAGGCTCGTGACATGAGTAACATCCTGGTCGTTGACGATATGGCACTGTGTCGAGAGCCGATAGCGGAAGCCCTTCGGCGGCAGGGCTACGAGGTGGCGTGTGCCGAGGGAGGGGCGGAGGCGCTAGCAATGATGAGGGAACACAAACCTGACCTGATTCTGCTCGACTTGACCATGCCTCACCCGGATGGCCTTTCGGTTCTGGTCATCATGCGACGCAACCCCGATCTCAGGGACATTCCGGTTGTTCTACTGACCGATCGCGCAGAGAAAGAGACCGTGGCTAAGGCTGCTGAGTGCGGCGTTCAAGGCTACTTGCTCAAGGCGAACTTCTCCCTCGACATCCTGTTGGCGCGCGTTGACGCATGTATTGGGAAGGCTGGCGCTGCAACAGTGGGCGCGTCGAGCCAGGCATCGAGCAGCTTGCCGCGTGGAGCTTATGATGAGTGGCGATCCAGTATCGAGAAGGGGCAGGGAGCGTCCCCTGCCCCGACCGTCGCCACTACGCAGCCCACTCCGACAACCAATAGGTCTGCAGCGGCCACCCTTGACGAACCGACAAACGACGGCGTTGGCACGGATACAACCATCAATTCGTTGCAGGACTTGGCTCCCATCATTACAAAGGCGGAACTTACCAAGCTGGTCAACGATGGTCTGAAGCTAAAACCGCTTGCGGCCACGATTCATAACGTCATGGCTGTCACCGGAAGTGCCAGTTGCTGCGCGGCTGACGTGGCCAAGGCCGTTGCGAATGACCAGGCACTGTGCATTCGACTGCTCAAGCTGGCCAATAGCTCGGCGTATTCGCGCGGCCATCCTGTCGACAAAATCCAGACAGCAGTGCAGCGACTTGGGATTGAGGAAATCCGAAAGCTGGTCATGACGCTGGGCGTGTTGGATCAGCATGTGGGGAGCGGGTCAACACGGATCGACATCCGGCTGTTCTGGGAGCACTCGATCGCGTGCGGGCTTATCGCCGCTGCCATTGCAAGGGAAAGTCAATTCAAAGGCATCGACGACTGTTTCCTTTGGGGCACCGTACACGACGTCGGCCGCCTGATCCTGCTCGACCACATCCCTAATGAATACAACCAGGTTTGTGACGTGGCCGACGAATTGGTGCTCCCCCTTGAGGCTGTCGAGCCGAAACTATTACTCCTGGATCACACCGAAATCCTCAAACACGCACTGGATCACTGGCAGTTTCCAAGCGATTTTTCAATTCCGGTCGTGAATCACCACGAACCTGCCCAGTGCCTCAAACGTCTCGGCCCCACACATGCGCAGGCCGCGATGATTGTCGCCTTAGCGAATCGGATAGCGCACGCGCTGTTACTCGGTTGCAGCGGCAACGAGACGATCTATCCTCTGGACGACCTCGTGGAATCGCTCGGTGTGTCAGTGTCGGTGATTGAAAAGATTGTTGCCACCATCCCTAACGAAACCCGAGATCTGAAGTGTACCATGCTTGCGCATTCCAATGCGGACTCATGGCCAGATTTCGCGGACGGCATCCGTGCCCGGCTCGACACTGCGATTCGGCCACTTTGTGTCAGCAGTGAGCCTTCCACCGACGCCATCACCCTGTTCCTGGATCGCGTGGGCGAACACGACGAGGCCGAACCACCAAACCTGGGTGTCATCTATCTACGCGAGGCTGGAGACGCAGCAGCGCTCTTTGCCGAATACGAAAACCGCGAAACCAATGCAAATTGCGGAGCCCTACCACTCATCATCGTGTGCAGAATTGGGGCCAACAAACTGGGCGACGCTCCGTGGCGCGCCCGTCAGCATACTGTTCTCAAGACACCGGTGCCGATCTCGCTCTTTCTAGATTTGGTGCGAAAGGCGCTTGCTAACGCCGTTGAGGCGTAGGTCGTTCGGTTCACACTAGTAGCGGACCAACCGCTTTCGGTCGATGTGCGCTCAAACCTGCATCCTGGCCAGATCTTAGACCGAAGGATCGAGCTGCGCACGACTTCCGTTTCCTTATCCATTCGTAGGATAAGGGATTCTAGGATTATCCGGCTTCGATTTGGAGGCCGGGGCGATGAGGAAGAGCATGCTCACTACTTAAGCAAAAGCCGCGTTTCTGGGCTCCAAGGGCCGATCTGAGCCTCAAAAAGTTCAACTGGTGTCCTGTCACCCCGAATAGTGCCAACCGTTGACACCCGGTCACAGTCCTTGCTTGTTGAACCACTTACAGCCGATTCGGTAGCCTCTTCGGGCGTGTGCTGTAGCTCGCCGCACAGGAAGCCGGTCAAGAGGTGTGAGATCCCCTTGACCGGCTTAAATGGGAAACGAACCTGCGTTCGCCCAGACTCTTCAACGGACGGGCGCTTGAACGCGATTCTAGTGCCTTACGGACAGGCCTGCGCGCTGTTGCCGAACTGTATGCTCAGGGTCACGGAGGCGCACCCGCACAGCCCTTTGGGGTAGGGCGGGGGCGTGTGACAAAACCCCCCGCCACGGTAGCGCCAGAGGGGTTAGTGTCGCTGTCGCACAGTCACGGCCTCTCGGTTCGCACGTTCACACCCCGGCGGCCCGGATCATCGCCAGCACGCCCGCCTTGAGCGGCTCAGGCAGAGTCTGCCAGCTCGCCACAATGGCGGCCAGATCGGGGTCAGTTTGATCGGTTTCTTGGTTGTTGGTGCAACCAGTGGTGCAACCGTCGGATTCGGGATTCGTAAGTGCCGGTGCCGCAATGGGTTGGGATGCTAGAGCGCTTCCCTTACAAGGAAGATGTCGGGGGATCGAGTCCCTCATCGCCCAGTCGGTGCCAGTCCTTGACACCGAACGCAAGCCATCGCCAGCACAACCACTTACGTTCGCCGATTGGTCGCTGATCGCTTGGTAGGGATGTCCATCGTGCCAGCTCTTGCTCCCGATAAGCACCGATTGTCGGCGTCGTGTACAAGCCCAGGTACAAGCGCAGCCGGGTCGGTTCCGGTAAGAGAAAGATCGCTCGGACCAGGCCATCCCAGTTTAGCCAAGAGCCTCGAAGAGCTGGCAAGGCTATATCGAGCTACGAATCGGGACGAAGAAGCCGAGCCACTGGAGGAGAGGGCGGCGCGTATTCGGGCGATCCGACGATGAAATACTCGTCAGGGAATCGCCCTCGCTCGCATAGAAAGAGTGCGGTCTTGATCGCCACTTGCTTTGCCTAGGCCATACTCCAGATGAAGCCTTGGGCAATCCCTCGGGCCCTGGCTTCAGCGTGTTGAAACAGGTGCCATCAGTATCGTAGCCACCCACGTCGACGGGCTTCGTGTGCCGCTCCAAACACCCTGAGTTCGTGGGGCTCAAGATTCCCAAAGGAGGTGTTGGCTGGTCCTTACCGGCCCGGCGGTATTGATGTCCCAAAGAAACTCCAGAGCCACGCCTCATAAACTCTCCGAGGCCAGAAGGAAGCACAAGCATCCCCCCATGCTGCCCCACAGGCCCGTCCGGGCCGCAGAAATAACGAAGAAGTTCCTTGACGACAGCTAATCTGTCCTGTATATTCTGTATAGACAGAAATAGGAGAAACAACTTGGCCACACTAACCCCTGCAACTGAAGGCTTTATCCTGCACTGGGGGGAGATGGGCACAAAGTGGGGCATCAATCGCACGGTGGCCCAGATTCATGCATTGCTCTATCTCTCACCCAAGCCGCTCAACGCCGAGCAGATTGCTGAGACGCTCTCGGTCGCAAGATCCAACGTCAGCAACAGCCTCCATGAACTGCAAGGCTGGCGCATCGTGAAGGTCGTTCATGTCATGGGCGACCGCCGCGACCACTACGAATCTATGAAAGATGTCTGGGAGATGTTCCAGATCATTCTCGATGAACGCAAGAAGCGGGAGATCGACCCTACGCTGAAGGTGCTGCGCGATTTGACGGCCAAAGCCAAAAAGTCCGGAGCCAAGGATGCTCATACGCATGAACGGCTGAACGAGATGCTCAGGTTTTTCGAGTCAATGACTACTTGGTACGGCCAGATTCGGCGGATGCCACAAGGCGCGTTCATCAAGTTCGTGAAAATGGGCGACAAGGTGCGCAAGCTGCTGGGGCTTGCGTCATAACCAAGGGAGGATTGGCTGATGAATGAAGTAATGAGTTTCGTGATTGGGATTGGGCTTACCCTGACGATCTCGATCCTGGTGGTGGTGTACCTGAAGCCACATCTTCGCCGGATACTGCTCGACTTATGTGAGACGGAGGATCGGGCCAACTTCTGGACCGCCTTTACGAACGTAACTGTCGTCCTCTCGCCTCTGATTTGTGCAATGTTCCACCGCCCAACCGGCATCAGCGGTAGTGCTGCATTCTTCGACGTGAGCGTTCAGTTGCGTTGGGCGATGATAGGCCTGATCGGTTCGGTGATCATCCTCGGCGCGGTGATCGCCCGATTCATCCCCATGCCGCGGAAACAGTAGGTGATCGGCCAACCGCGTTTTTTTGCCCCTGGAGTTCTGTAATGACAGAAACAACAAAAACAACAGACATGCAGGAGCGTAGCGGCTGGGTGCTCTACGACGGCGAGTGCCCGATGTGCCTCCGGTCGGCCAAGCGGTTTTCGAGAATCCTGTGCAGTCGCCGTTTCGATCTGGCGCCACTACAGACACCCTGGGTTCGTGAGCGCCTCGGCCTGCCCGAAGGCGAGCGGCCCAAGGAGATGATCGTGCTGACTGTCAGCGGGGAGAGTCATCGCGGAGCCGATGCCATCGCTTTCCTAGCCCGCCACATCTGGTGGGCTTGGCCGCTCTATGTCCTATCTAGGTTGCCTGGTGTGATGAGGCTCATGCGGCGTGTCTATCGCAATATAGCTGTCCAACGAGGGCGCGCCCCGGCGAAGAGTTCAAGCACTACAACCTTTGTCAGCAGTGCGACTAAACCAGAAACAGAATCACTCAGCAAAGGAGAGTAACCATGTATCCCGTTTGGACCTACGGCATTTATCTCGCTGTCAGCGTGGCTTTGACTGTCTGGGTAGCCCAAACCTTGTTTCGCAACGGTCGAATCTTCCTGGTCGATGCGGTGGCTGGCAACGAAGCTCTTGCCGACTCGCTCAATCACTTGCTTGTCGTTGGCTTCTATCTGGTCAATATCGGCTTTGTGACTACAGCCCTGCGATACGGCAACAAGCCGCACGACTTGGTGCAGGTGATCGAATTTACCAGCGCCAAGATCGGAACGGTGCTCCTGGTTCTGGGCGTAATGCACTTCGTCAATCTATATGTGTTTTCTCAAGCCCGCAAACACGGCCTTTTCGGCATCGGCCATTCCGGGCAGGAGAAGAAGACGGTCGAGCTGTCGTCTTCACTGCTAACGTCCGCGGCTCAGCCATTAGAAGTGCCTGGTAAGCCTCAGACTCCCATCAGATCGGAGCAGGAGCCATGCTGAAGATTGTGATTCCAGGTGGTTCCGGGCAGGTTGGGTCCATTCTGACTCGGGCGTTTCGCAGTGATGGCCATGAGGTGACGGTGCTTAGTCGGCATGCCCACGCTTCGCGGCAGACGGTTGTTTGGGATGGCAAGAGCATGGGGCCATGGTGCGATCACATCGACGGGGCTGATGTGGTCATTAACCTTGCAGGCCGCTCGGTCGATTGCCGTTACAACAAAGCTAACCGCGAGCAGATCATGAACTCGCGCATCGACTCTGTGCGTATCGTTGGCCAAGCGATTTGCCAGGCAGCAAAACCACCTCGCGTCTGGCTGCAAGCAAGTACAGCTACGATCTACTCGCATCGTTTTGATGCGCCCAACGTGGAAGACAGAGGGTTGATAGGTGGCTGCGAACCGGATGCACCCAGCTCCTGGAAGTTCAGCATCGACGTAGCCAACGCGTGGGAACGCACACTGGACGAAGCCACCGTGCCAACGACGCGCAAAGTCAAACTTCGCTCAGCCATGACCATGAGTGCAGACAAAGGCGGTATCTTCGACGTGTTGCTACGGCTCGTCCGTTATGGCCTGGGAGGGCGATCAGGCAGTGGGCGACAATACATATCGTGGTTACACCATGAGGACTTTGCTCGGGCGATCTATTGGCTTATCGAACACGAGACGGTCGAGGGCGCAGTCAACATCGCATCACCCAATCCAATCCCGAACGCCGAATTCATGCGAGCGATTCGAGAAGCATGGGGCACTCGGATAGGCCTACCTGCCACGGAGTGGATGTTGGGGATCGGCACTTTCTTTCTTCGCACAGAATCCGAATTGATCCTCAAGAGCCGGCGCGTGGTTCCTGGATTGTTGGCTGAGCAGGGTTTCGAATTCCGGCATGCAACCTGGCCAGAGGCTGCACGAACGCTCTGCCGTGATTGGCGAGCACTGCGGGGGAGGCGGAAGGCCATCGAGGTACAACCATGCAACCAACCATAGAAGAGGCTGCCAAACAGCAAGAGGTGGCTGTGGTGACCGGCGCATTTGGATATTCCGGGCAATATATCGCTCGCCGATTGCTCGATGCCAAGGTCGAAGTTCGTACGCTGACCAACGCACCGGCCTCGCAGAGCCCCTTCGGGCCGCAGGTCAAAGCCTTCCCGTTCTCGTTCGATGATCACGCTCGACTCGTCCAAGCCCTGGAAGGGGCCACGGTGCTGTACAACACCTACTGGGTTAGGTTTAACCGCCACGAGTACAAGCAAGTCGATGCAGTACGGAACACGCGGGCGCTGTTTCGAGCGGCGCGTGAAGCCGGCGTACAGCGGGTCGTCCACACCAGCATTACAAACCCGTCAGCCGAATCGCCCCTCGAGTACTTCCGCAGCAAAGCCATGCTCGAAGAGGCATTGACTGAATCGGGGTTGTCGTATGCCATCCTTCGCCCGGCGGTCATCTTCGGTAGTGAAGACGTGTTGGTAAATAACATCGCTTGGTTGTTGAGGAAGTTCCCATTCTTCGGCGTGTTCGGCGACGGTGGATACAGCTTGCAGCCCATCTTCGTAGACGATTTCGCCAAGCTCGCGGCGGAAGAGGGGGGTCGAAGAACCAACTGCATTATCGATGCCATAGGCCCCGAGACATTCACGTACCGAGAACTCGTTGCCCAGATAGGCAGCATCATCCAGAAGCCAAGGCCGATCATCTCAGTTCCACCGGCGCTCGGGCACCTCGTCGGCAAGGTGGTTGGCAGCAGCGTTGGGGACGTGGTCATCACCCGCGATGAGATCGCAGGGCTAATGGGCAACCTGCTATGCACAGATTCGAAGCCAACCGGCTATACCAGTTTAATCGAGTGGGCAACAGCCAGCAGTGCAACGCTCGGCGTGCGCTACGCGAGTGAACTGCGTAGGCGCAAGAACAGATCAACACGGCCGTGACGGTCATTCGCCGACCTCAGCCAAGGGTGATTGCGCCCGCGTCGTGCCAATCGTCCATCATTGAGGAGGAGTCACACCGAGGCTGATCGGTTTGGCTGGCGAACACAGCGGTGCGTGACCCTTGTCTGCGCTGCCGAGCAGTTCGGCTATGGTTGTCGAGGAAAACGACTTCGCCACCATCTCAGCCGCTTCGTCGAGTCGCTTGTGCAGCGGGCAGAGGATGCGGCCGTGCGATTCGATATCCAGCGGGCAGCGCTCGATTCGCTTGATGGGATCCATCGTCTCGACCACCTCGAGGACGGTGATCTCTTCTGGTGGCCTAGCCAGCATGAATCCGCCCCCAAGCCCCCGCTTGGATCGCACCAGCCCCGCGCGTCGCAGGGACTGGAGCACCTTGGGCAGGTAGCCAGGCGGGACTTTGGTCATCTCGACCAACGTCGTGGTCACCACCAGCTCACCCCTACCTTGGGCAATGGCTACGACGGCCCGCAGTGCGTATTCGGCGGTAGGCGAAATCATCAAAAATCTCCGAATTCGACTATTTGGACCTTGACATCCTAAATGTACAGCTCATACTCCACTGTGTCAAATGGATATTTGGAGTCAATTAGCCTATTTTGGTCGGAGGCCAATCGGTGAACTATCGAAAGTGCTGGATAGCGTTCGCGGCTGTCGTGGTGATATCGTTTGCGGTTCTAGGCTACTATGGCCGGGAGCTTTATCGCCAAGCGCCGCCAATCCCTCAGCGGGTGGTGACGGCCAGTGGCGACGTGCTCTTCTTGGGGCAGGACATCTCCGACGGGCAGAACGTCTGGCAATCCATGGGTGGTCAGGAAGTGGGTTCGGTCTGGGGGCATGGGGCCTACGTTGCACCGGATTGGTCGGCTGACTGGCTGCACCGGGAGGCGACTTGGCTCCTGGAGTTTTGGGCCAAAAAAGACCACGGAGGCGAATACGCTTCCTTGCACAAAGAAGTGAAGGCGTCACTCCGCCAGCGGCTTAAGACCGAGATGCGTACCAACACCTTCGATCCGCAGACCGGTGACTTGACAGTTTCCGCGGCAAGAGCCGAAGCAATCCGTAGCGTGGGGGGGCACTATTCGAAGCTTTTCGGTGACGATGAGTCCTTGGATGGGCTTCGCGATGCCTATGCCATTCCGCCTAACACGATCAAAACCTCAGAGCGCCAAGATAAACTCAACGTGTTCTTCTTCTGGGCTTCATGGGCTTGCTCAACAAATCGACCCGGCAGCGACATCACTTACACGAACAACTGGCCCGCAGAAAGTTTGATCGATAACCATCCGACTAGTGCCATCGTTGTTTGGTCGGTGGTGAGCTTCGTGGTTCTACTCGCGGGGATTGGTGCCCTTGCCTGGTACTTTGCGGTGGTCCGGGCCAAGGAAGAAGCGCCACACGACTATCCACAGTCGAACCCACTGCTGGACCTGGCCCCAACACCCTCCATGAAAGCGACTTTGAAGTATTTTTGGATCGTGACGGCGCTCATGCTGGTCCAGATCGGGCTTGGTGCGATAACCGCCCATTACGGGGTCGAGGGCTCTGGATTCTACGGCATTCCCCTGGCTGAATGGTTGCCGTACTCAGTGGCGCGTACGTGGCACTCCCAGTTGGGCATCTTCTGGATCGCGACGGCGTGGCTTGGCACGGGGCTCTTCATGGCCCCGGCAGTCTCGGGCCATGAACCGAAATTCCAACGCTTGGGCGTCAACTTCTTGTGGGGCTGCCTGGTGGTGATCGTCGTGGGTTCGATGGTGGGCGAATGGCTTGGCGTGCAACAACGGCTCGGATTCGTGGCCAACTTCTGGTTTGGCCATCAGGGTTATGAATATGTCGATCTCGGTCGATTCTGGCAGGTGTTTCTGCTGGTTGGCCTGTTCCTCTGGCTAGCCCTAATGCTTCGCGCCATGTGGCCTGCGATCAAGAAACCGAATGAAAACCGCAGCCTGCTGGCACTCTTCCTCGTTGCCTCTGCCGCCATCGCTTTGTTCTACAGTGCGGGACTCATGTGGGGGCGCCAAACGAACCTTGCTATCGCCGAGTATTGGCGTTGGTGGGTTGTTCATCTCTGGGTGGAAGGGTTCTTCGAGGTCTTTGCCACTGTTGTCATCGCATTCCTGTTCACCCGCATGGGCTTGCTACGCGTTTCGACTGCCACGGCTGCGGCCCTGTTTTCGACGACGATTTTTCTAAGCGGCGGGATCATAGGAACGTTTCACCACCTCTACTTCACGGGGACGCCAACGGCAATCTTAGCCCTTGGGGCTACGTTTAGCGCGCTTGAGGTTGTCCCGCTCGTACTCATCGGGTTTGAGGCGTACGAGGGTTTGCGGCTCAGCCGAGCCCGCCCGTGGGTGTCTGCCTACAAGTGGCCCATGTATTTCTTCATCGCGGTCTCGTTCTGGAATTTGGTCGGTGCCGGCCTGTTTGGCTTCCTGATCAATCCGCCGATCGCGCTCTATTACATGCAGGGATTGAACACGACGGCTGTCCATGCACACACCGCCTTGTTTGGCGTCTACGGCATGCTGGGCATTGGACTCATGCTCTTCTGCCTCAGGGGGGCAGCTGTACGTCAGGTCTGGCGGACCCGGGTTCTGTCTTTCGCCTTTTGGTCCATCAACATTGGCCTGGCGCTGATGGTCTTGATCAGCGTCTTACCGGTAGGGTTGATGCAAACCTGGGCAAGCGTGGAACACGGCATGTGGTACGCACGGTCAGCAGAGTTTCTGCAGACAGATTTGGTGGGCACACTGCGCTGGCTGCGGGTAATCGGCGACACGATATTTGCGGTCGGGATAGTTGCCTTGGCCTGGTTTGTGCTCGGCCTAGTTACGGGATGGTCCATCGATAAAGAAACCGCACCGCCTGCAAAGAGTACGCGGGCATAACCAGATGAACCGGCGCTCAGCGGTCGGACAAGAACGGAGAAGACGATGAAAACCACTGAAGGATCAACCCTCACGGTCGGAGAATTGGTGGCCCAAGAACCAAACCGGGCTCGGGTGTTCGAGCAGTTCGGTATCGACTACTGCTGTGGAGGCAAGATACCGCTGGCGGAGGCCTGTGCAGCCGGCGACATATCGCTCGATGCGGTCCAAGACGCGCTGGAAAAATCCGATTCCCATAAGACGTCGGAGTATGACAAGGACTGGTGTAAGGAATCGATGACTTCCCTGGTGGATCACATCGTCGCAACGCACCACGCCTACTTGCGCGAAGAGTTTCCGCGTCTGACTGCCATGACCGAGAAGGTTGCCCGCGTTCATGGCGAACGGCACGCGGAACTGCCGCAAGTGCGCGATGTTTTTGCGGCTATGCGGGCTGAACTCGAACTGCATATGCAAAAGGAAGAGCTTATTCTCTTCCCGATGATCGCCGAGCTCGACGCCGGCGCCGCAGACGTGGGCAAGCATTGTGGGGGTATCGAAAACCCAATCCGCATGATGGAGAACGAGCATGATGGCGCCGGTGACGCCCTGGGCACGTTGCGAGAACTGACCGATGGGTTTGCCCCTCCGGCTGACGCTTGCAACACATATCGGGTTATGCTGGAGAGCCTGGCCGGACTCGAGGCAGACCTCCATCAGCACATCCACAAGGAGAACAACATACTCTTCCCCAAGGCCCTAGCCTGCTCAGACCCTGGGATGTTGCCCCAGAATCCAGGTGTCCCTGGCTAGTGTCTCACCCCGTTTTCAGCCCTAGAACCCACGGTAGGGCGTTTTTCCTACTGGTTTTCGGGCTCAAAAGCTGCCTTTGGCTTGACCGACACTTGGTCGTGGGCGATAATTAGGGTGTGATAGCCGCAGCCTAACGTGATCCTACCGATGCTCCCTGGGGTCTTTGGGAAACAATCGCAATGCTGAAATACGCCGTCAACGAGCTTGCCGAACTGGCCCACCAGTTGACGATATCCCCTTTGCACCTGCGTCTTGATCAGCTCAATGGCATCGAGAAGATGCTCGAGCTTGCCGCTCCAGACAACAGCTACCCCTACGATCTGGTTTGTTTTCACATTACCGGATACCGATCCCGCAGCAATCCTCCCCGTCCCTCGGTGGCAGGCAAGAAGCTGATTGGCGATTTGGTGCTGATGGCTGAACACATCAGCCGCAAAGCGAACATCCCCCGGGCGGCGCTGGCCAATACGCATAAGACTCAGGAAGAATTGGCTTCGCAGCTCAGTGTGAGCACCAAGACCATCCGACGTTGGCGATCTCGAGGCCTCATGGGCATCCGCGTGGTGTTCGAGGACGGGGTCAGCCGCCAGGTTTTCCTTGAAGCCACCATCAAGCGGTTCTGCACCCAGAATGAGGATTTGGTGCGTCGCGGAGCCGCATTCAAGCAATTATCCGAAGAAGAGAAGCTGTCCATCGTTGAGGGCGCTAGAACGCTGCTCAGCTCTAGAAGAATGAAGCTCCACGAGGTAGCCCGTCAGGTCGCTGAGAACATGGGGCGGGCCGTTGAGACGGTGCGGTACACACTCCGCCGATTCGACGTTGCCCACCCAGACCAAGCCCTGTTCGCCAATGGCGGAATGCCCTTGGTCAGCGAGCGTCACCTTGGCATCTGGAAATGTTTCCAAGCCGGCGAGTCTGCCCAACAGATCGCCCGGGCTTTGGACTGCGATACCGACGGGGTCGAGCAGATCATTCGGGAAATGGAAATCCGCATGCTCAAGGAGCAGCGGTTGACCTACGTCTATAGTGAAGAGTTCGCCGTCCCCAATGCAGATCAGCTCATCCTCGGCCCAGAGCCAGTCGCCTCTGAGCCAGCCAAGCCTGTTCGCGTGCCCAAGGATCTGCCCGCTTATCTGAGAAGCCTATACGACATCCCGCTGCTCTTTACTGAATTGGAGCGGCATCTGTTCCGGGCTTACAACTACGTTAAGTTCCGGGCGGCGACCCTGCTCGAAGCTGCCGACGAAGTAGAAGTTACCGTCGAAGAGTTGGCCATGATCAAGAGGCTGTTGGCCGAGTCGGATGGGCTAAAGCAACGCATCATTCAGTCGAATCTTCGCCTAGTGGTCAGTATTGCCAAGCGGCACATCAACGGCAGGGCCAATAACTTCTTCGAGGTGGTCAGTGACGGCAACATGTCGCTGATGCGAGCGGTCGAGAATTTCGATTACAGCCGGGGCAACAAGTTCAGCACCTATGCCAGCTGGGCTGTGATCAAGAACTACGCCCGCACCATCCCCGAAGACCACTATCGATACGCCCGCTACGTCACCGGCCAAGACGAGCTGCTAGAAGCCGCCGCCGACCACCGGGCTGCCCCCGAAAGCGAGATCGCTGATTCGGGCATCAATGAATTGCTCGTAGCCAGCATGGACTCGCTCACAGATCGCGAGCGAACCATCGTGACCGAACACTTCGGCCTCTTCGGCCGAAAGACCGGCCTAACGCTCGAACAACTAGGCCAACACTTTGGCGTCACCAAAGAACGCGTCCGCCAAATCGAAAAGCGGGCCATAGAAAAGATCCGCCAAGCCCTATCACCCTCCGCAGCAGACCTGCTGACCGACTAACGCCGCTACAAGCAGTCGCCCCTGAGAATAGCAGCAACACCTTCCTTCTTCGCGTCGAATTGGGTTCGGCTGGTTCACGGCTTTGCTTGAGGCGCGACTAGGCGATCCTCCAAGACGTTGAGCCATCGGTCGCCTGACGAGATGATTTCGATGAGATCGTCGAGCGACAGCTGTGCCAAGTCGATTTGCTTCGCTGTGGCATGACGTTCAAGTGTCGCGAGGCGTTTCGGGTGGTTGTCGACCAGCGGGTAGTGCCGTAGTGCAGCCCGCAGGTCAGCTTCGGTGAACTTGCCTTTGAGAAGTTTGCGGATTCTCCTCCTTAGCCTTGGCTCGCTCGGATTCGTGATGGACTCATCCTGTCGGCACGCGACGATTTCATCCAAGGCCTGCTGCACACGCGCGTCCTTCCGCCGGTCGATCCAGCACCGGCATTGCCTGCAATACGCGTACGTCTTGTCCGTAGAAAGGTCGCGGCAATTTGGGCAGCGGTTCTGCTGATTGATCGCTTCGCCTTCCCAGAAGATCAGCGCCCGGCCGTCCCAACCTGGGCGTGGTTTGCCGCCGCGCGTGGTGTGGAAGGACTGGCCACTGATGAAGACGTCGAAGGACACGGAGAAGACCTTCTCGGTGCGCCAGGGATCGACGAAGTATAGGATCTTCTCTTCCGTATCAATCCCTGTAGCGGCAAGATAGTGGCCCGGCACATGAATGACGGCAAGATGCTTCGCGGCCAGATGCTTGCGCAGAAGCTGCCATACATCCGGGCGTACCTCACCGGTATCCTCGTTGAAGGATGCGCGGGTGCTTACGACACAATAGCCGCGGTCGATTAGTAATTCGGCCAACTCTGGCTGATACGTCTCCTCGAATTTTGGGTAGTATGACTCGATTGCGTCGGCGGCCGCCGGACGTCTGTGTTTGAACTCCGGCAACCGCGCACAGAGGGCGGCCGCGAGTTGCTCTTGCTTCGTCCACAGTCGGCGATTTCGATACGCTCGCAGGATCGTCTCTGCCGACGCTACACCGCAATGATGCGGCTTCTGTTTCACCGCGCGGACGCCCGGTTCATCACCGAATGCCGGATGTCCGCCGAAAGGCAGGGCTACGGTGATCGAGAGAGCAAAGATGTGGAGGGTAAGCCGCGGCCTAGTCAGCATGGTGATTCCTCGCCGTACCGTGTCATTCTACCCGATTGCCCAGATACCCGCTACTTGGATGATCACAGCGATCGCCTTATCGCTCAGGTGTCATCGAATGCAGTCCGCGCAGAGAGTCGTCGCCGAGAGAATGCGGACCTTCAGGGACAACGACTCGCATCCCCGTTGGTGCCGTCGTGCGGGCGCCTCAGCCCGGGCATCTTGCACTCGCCAGTCGAGGGCTTCCCGGCTGGGGTTTGACGAGGATGAAGGCTTGTACGCTGGTGCTGAAACTAGTAACACAACTGGCATGCTAAGGCACGGAAACTTACCCCTATGAACCCGTGGTCACGAAACGGCTTGGCCCGCATGGCTACGACGTACGTGTGTCGTTGCCATGCGGGCTTTATGCCGAACAAAGATGTGAGATAGTGGTACGCGGTCGTTGTACTAGACCGTCCTGCGGCGCCTCCCGGTCATCCAACCTAGCAAGCAGAGCGGCAAAGCTATCATCCCGACGCCATTGAATAGGCCACAAGGATTGCGACTTGATCCGCCGGTAGTCGGAGCGGGCTGAGCCGGCTCTTCTTCTGTGGGTGTAACCACCTCCTCGTCACCTCCGGTGGGCGGCTCGGGCTGGCCCGCTTCCTCTTCTTGGCAGGCATCGCCCACGCCATTGCCGTCGGCGTCAGCCTGGTCGGCGTTCGAGTCATTCGGGCAATTGTCGCAGGCATCGCCAATGCCATCTTCATCAGCATCGGCATTGCTCGAATCCGCCTCGTCTGGGCACAGATCACATGCGTCGAAGATCCCGTCGCCATCGGCATCATTGTTAGGACCATCGTCGCACTCATCGCAAGCGTTACCCAAGCCGTCGTCATCACTATCGGCTTGGCCGCTATTTGCGCTATCCGGACAGTTGTCGCACGCGTCGCCGATACCGTCGCCATCGTCGTCGTTCTGCTCGCCGATGGCTGCGTTAATCGGATTCACGTCGTCTGGGCAGATGTCGCAGACATCGCCCACGCCGTCACCATCGCTGTCCGCCTGCCCTGTGTTTTGATCGTCGGGGCAGTTGTCGCGGCAGTCGGCCACTCCGTCGCCATCGCTGTCAACTGAGTCATCCGCATTCGGACAATCGTCGTCACAGTCGTTGACGCCGTCGCCGTCAGTATCGCGCTGGCTGCAAGAGCAACCGTTCGCATTCGGACCTTGGCCGGTTGGCGTATCTGCACATTCGTCGTCACAGTTACCCACGCCGTCTCCGTCGTCGTCGCCGCTATCGAGCTGGCTGCACGAACAGCCGTCGGCATCGACGGCGTCGCCGGCTGCGGTGTCGGGACACTGGTCAGGACAATTGGTGACACCATCGCCGTCATCGTCAGCCCCACCGTCGCTACACCCTGGAGGTGGCGGAGGCGGTGGAGGAGGCGAGCAGTCGCCGGTTACCGTGACGGTGAAGGTGCAAATCGGCGAAACGGGCTGGGTGGTCGGGCTTCCAAAGTCCTGGCAAACCGAAACCGTCTCGCAACTCACCACCGTGTCGCCGATGGGGAATATGCTGCCCCGTTCGGGCGTGCAGATCACTTGGCAAGTGCAACCCTGGTCGCCAACTTTTTCGGCCGGCCCATCACCGTTCTCGTCTTCGTCCAAGGTGAAGCAATCGAATGCACAACCAAGTTCTTGGTCGAGAACATACTCTGGGAGATCGTAGTTCACGACGGCACCTGACTGGCTGGTGCAGCTCACGTTGATGTCTGGGTGGCACGAGCACTCCGTGCACTCGCCGGTATCCGAATCGCAGACTTGGCCTTCTTCGCACTCAACCGGCGTGTAGGAGCATTCACCCTGGATACACTCGTCGGTCGTGCAAAGTTCGTTGTCGTCGCAATCCTCGTTGGTCAGGCATTCGACGCAGGTGTCATCATCTTCAATGCAGAATTTCTCCGGACAGGGGTCGGGGCCTGGCGCGCAGGATCCGCCATCGCAGGTCTCAGCCCCATTGCAGTAGAGGGTGTCGTCGCAATCTTCGTCGATAAAGCAATCGACGCAGGTGTCATTCTGCTCATCGCAGAGTTGGCCTGGGCAAGGATCGTCGCCCGGTTCGCAGGATCCATCATTGCAGGTCTCAGCCCCATCGCAGTAAACCTTGTTGTCGCAGTCCGCGTCGACAAAGCAATCCACGCAGCGGTCGTTTGCCTCGTCGCAGAGTTGGCCTGGACAAGGATCGCCGCCCGGAGTGCAGGTTCCATCCTCGCAGGTTTCGGCGCCGTTGCAGTAGGTGTCGTCGTCGCAGTCACCATCTTCGAAGCAATCGACGCAACGATCATTCTCTTCGTCGCATAGCTGCCCAGGACAGGGATCGTTACCATCGATGCAATGGCCGCCATCACAGGTCTCGACGCCGTTGCAATAGGCATTGTCATCGCACTCGATTGGATCATGCTCACACATGCCCTGCGTGTTGCACGAATCAGTCGTGCAGGAATCTTGATCATCGCAGTCGGTATCCGAGTCGCAGCAGTTCTCGAAGGGAGAGCCGGTATGACCACAAACGCCTTCGTCCAAGTTGCAAATCTCGTCGCCGTTGCAGAGGATGCCGTCATCCGGGCAGTCCTGATCGGACAGGCAATCGACGCAGCGATCATTGGGTTCATCGCAAAGCTGATTGGGACATGCATCGGTTCCAGGTAGGCATTCACCGGCATCGCAGAGTTCGTTGCCGTTGCAGTATAGCTCGTCGGCGCAGTCTTCATTGGTGAAGCAATCGACGCACTTGTCGTTTAGTTCATCACAAAGCTGACCTGGACAGGCATCGTCGCCAGGCTCGCAGGAGCCGTCGACACAGGTTTCTGCGCCGTCGCAGTACACGCGGTTGGAGCAGTCTTCGTCCTCGAGGCAGTCGACGCATCGGTCGACATCTTCATCGCAGAGTTGGCCTGGACAAGGATTTCCACCGGGGACGCAAGTGTTGTTTTCACAAGTCTGGGATCCGTTGCAGTAGAGTTGGTCGTTTGGACAGTCCTCATCAACATTGCAGCAGTCCTGGATGGGCGTGTTCACGCAACTGCCGTTCACGCATTCATCCGACGTGCAGACGTTACCGTCATCGCAGCCGATGGTCTCGATAATCGCATTAACGATACTGGTCAGATCGCTTGAGTCGGGAGCACTAAAGAAATGGCCAGGATGACCGGGGGTCGAGTTGACCGGCTCGCTGGCGATAGCCCGCAGCACAGTCTCATCGTCCTCGTCGCGCGACTCAAACAGGATCGAAAAGATCTCGACGCCGCTGTCCTTGAGAGCTGCCGCGGCTGCCGTGGTGCTGGCCAGGCTGTCATTATTGCCGCCATCGCCCATGAAAATCAGGATGCGCTTGGTCTGGCTGCCGTTGGCGTCGAACTCAGCACCGGCTTCGTTCAGCGCAGCCACAAAGTGCGTTCCCACGCTACTCTCACCAAAGGTGATGCCCTGCGCTGCGGCGTAGTGGTCACCATCGAAGAATGCGCCATCATCGTCCCCGTACGGTGCGGGGGATTCGCTGTTGGATAGTTCCTGAACCGTGCAAGCTTGGCCACCGCCAAACCCATTGTTGCATCCAAAGGCCCCTAGCGCAACTGGCGGGGGGCTTAGCACGTCGTCGAAGAATGTCAGAAGAAGCTTAGCAGCATCCTCTTCGTTCTGGCGGCTACTGCAGTCGGTGCTGCCTGTGCGGTCCAACATCAAGTAGATGTCCGCATCGATGGCATCGCCACAGTCGCTACCGCCGCCGCCGTTGTCGTTGTCGTTGTGGTTGCCGTTGTGGTTATCGTTGTCGTTATCGTTGTCGTTGTGGTTATCGTTGTCGTTATGGTTGTCGTTGTGGTTATGGTTATCGTTATCGTTGCCACCGCCAGAGGAGGGAGGTTGCCCGCCACCCTGAGGTTGGCCGCGGCTAAGCAGATCAGATGCAGCCGTGATGTCGCTCGCTGACTTGCCGCCTCCGCCGTCGGCATTTCCACCCGCGGCACAGCCGACAAAGCCTACAAGCGGGAGACAACACGCTATTGCCAACAGATTCCTGATCGACGCACCGAGTCGTCGACAACCGTCTTGTTTCGATTGACCTGCCATCATCGCTTCTCCTCGGGGTTGACCATCTCAGAGTCTGACGGAGTGCCAGATATTCCCGGACGAGCCGTACCCTTGGTTCGGTCGATTCGTATTGAACCGCCCCCACTGATTCTTGACGCGAAGCGGGGAACAACCGCTTCATAAAGTACTCGTTCACTACACCTGCAACTTTCCGAACGACCCTTGAAACCAGTCGTCGGCTTCGATCAATCAAGTAGCCCGAACCGTCGTGCTCAGGCATAGTTGGCGGATACAAGTTCGCAAATCTGTGAAATGCCTAGACCGACTGCAAAGCACAGCACTTGTTGAATTCGCCTGGAATTGTCCCCACCCGTGTGTCATGAACCTCTTCAGCCCTCTAGCCCCCGCTAGGTACATCTGGCTGACAGTCCTCTTGCACTGCTCCGGATTATATCTCCGCTCAGATGCGCAAATCAACATGAGGAAGTCTATTTGAATCAGTTAGGCCTAGTAGAGCGGACGCAACCGGACGATGCGACGGGAGATGGGCCAGCGTGCCCCTCAGGCAACGTCCTATCACGGCAAAGAAACCGTCTAGATCCATTTTCGGACCCAATTGCGTCAGTGCCGAAGCTTGGCACCCACCGAAAAACTGGTGAGATCGCCGCCAACGGCGTGCCGCTGGTTTGCGACCGTCTCCGAGAACGGCACCTCACCGTCGTCGTCCCCGCAAGTCCGCTGCCAGGGGCACGCCAGCACCTCGGGCGCAATCGCGATGCGTGCTGACTAGACGGAGGCTCGCCAGGTTGCAGACATCCCCTCGATGGCAGGCTGGCATGTGATTCTTCCATGCCTTGGTGCAACGGCTGGCCAATTCTGGGGAGGGCAGGGACGAGGCGGTCGTGCAGACCCGCTACGCTTCCCCGCGATCATGCTGGGAAGTTTCGAAAATTGCTCGGCCGTGAAATGCCATAAGTGCTGTCTGGGTAGTAAGTTAAAATGCGCCAAGATTCTGATTCCTTCCTATCTCGACATGTGCCTGCGCGTTCTACAACGCCGGCGGCGGTCAGCTCGCCACTCGCACATCACCCCGCGGCCGCTCGGATTAAGACCGCCCAGGTTTGAGGCCGATAATACGCAGGTATGCATACACTTGCGGTCATCATCGCCAGAGCCGGGAGCAAGGGGCTGCCGGACAAGTGCGTCCGCCTTCTCGGCGGGCGGGCGGTCATTGAATACACCTTTGACCATGCCCTATCTGCCTCGCGCGTAGACGCCATCCTGCTGACCACCGACTCCGAAGCAGCCAAGGCGCTCGCCCGTGCGCGAGGTCTCGGTGTGGTGGACCGCCCAGCGGAGTTGGCTACCGACACCGCCACGGTTGATGAAGCTGCCCGCCATGCCGTTTCGTCCTACGAGGCTTCGCACGGATGGACGGTCGATCATGTGGTTCTAATGTATGGCAACATCCCCGTCCGCGCCGACGGGATGATTGATCGAGCCATCGCCAAGTTGATCGACACCGGGGCTGACTCGGTGCGCAGTGTTGCCTTGGTCGGCAAGCAGCATCCCGATTGGATTCACAAACTCGACGGTGACCGGATGCAGCAGTTCCGTAAGAACAGCATCTACCGCCGACAAGATTTGGATCCGCTCTACTACCACGACGGCGCTGTGGCTGTGGTTACCCGTGACGCCCTGTTCGCCGCCCCCAGATGGGCAGGCGACCACCAGGGATTCTTGGGCGAAGACCGAAGGGCTATCATCCAGCAGCCCGAGGACTGCGTAGATGTCGACGGGCCTGTGGATCTGTATCTAGCCAATGCGATCCTCCGCGCACGGATTGAGGATCAGCGCGCTCAACACGGCCCCGTTCGCATCGCAGGCCGAGTGATCGGCGAGGGCGAAGCTGCCTATGTCATCGCCGAAGCCGGCGTGAATCATGAAGGCTCGGTCAGGAAAGCGATCGCCTTGGTTGACGCAGCCGCAGCTGCGGGGGCCGATGCCGTGAAGTTCCAAATGTTCTCCGCTGACCGCCTGGTGTCGGAATCAACTGCGACAGCTACTTACCAACAAGAGCGTACCGGCGCGACCTGCCAGCACGCACTCTTGAAGCAGCTTGAGCTGAGCCGTGAAGACTTTGCATCGATTCAGCATCATTGTCGCCAGATGAACATCGAGTTCCTAGCCACGCCGTTCTCGGTGGCTGATCTGGAACAACTGCTGTCCATGGGCGTACCGGCGATCAAATTTGCTTCGACTGATTTGAACAACCCCGCTCTACTTCAAGCGGGCGTAGCCAGCAACCTGCCGTTGATTTGTTCGACCGGGGCAGCCACGGCTGAGGAGATTGGACGAGCGGTTGGCGACTTGCACAGCTGGGGAGCGAGCTATCGCACGGTCTTGCTGCATTGTGTCAGCAGCTACCCAACGCCGGCTGATCGGGCCAACCTTCGGGCGATCGGCGAATTGTCGGAGCGGTTTGGACTTCCGGTCGGGTACAGCGATCATACTGAATCGCTTGGCACAGGTGGTTTGGCCGTAGCAGCCGGTGCGGTGATCATTGAGAAGCATTTCACACTAGACCGGGCTGCGGCAGGCCCCGATCATTCCATGTCGCTCGAGCCGGGCGACTTGGAGCGGTATGTGGCCAGCATCCGTGAGGCAGGGAGAATGATGGGCGACGGGTCGCTCGATTTCGACGAGTGCGAGGCCGAGGTTCGCCGCATCGCCCGCAAGAGCGTCGTCGCTGCCCGAGACCTGTCTGCTGGCGACGTGCTGAGTAGGGCACATCTAGCCGTGAAGCGTCCCGGGGGCGGCATGGCCCCAGCCGAGTTGGATCGCCTCATCGGCCGGCGGATCAAGGCGGACATTGCTGCCGACACGCAGCTGTCCTGGGAGATGGTCCTTTGAAGGCGAATCAGCAGCGGCGGGTGGCTGTGGTTACCGGCACGCGCGCCGAGTATGGGTTGCTCAAGACGGTGATGCGTGCCATCAAAAGGCACCCAGCGCTGCGGCTTGAGGTTGTCGCCTGCGGCATGCACTTCTTGCGGAAGTTTGGCTACACCATAAAGGACATCGAAGCCGACGGCTGGCCAATCGACGCCCGCGTGCGGATGCAATCAGGCCGCAGTGATGACCAGGACCAAGGAACCGGGCTAGCCAAGGGTGTGGCCGGTATCTCCCGATATCTCTGCGCGGCTAAGACGGATGTCGTCGTCGTCCTGGGGGATCGCATCGAAGCCATGGCTGGGGCATTGGCAGCAGTAACCACAGGTAGAATCCTCGCCCAGATCCACGGCGGGGACACAGCCCCGGGCGACAGTGACGAGGGGCTGCGGCATGCTATCACCAAGCTGGCCCACATTCACTTGGCTGCAACGGCAGAAGCCCGAGGGCGAATCATTCGCATGGGCGAGCAACCGAAATGCGTATTCAACGTCGGCGCGCCCGGCTTGGACGATTTGGTAGACTTGCTCAAGTCAGAATGCAGCAACGGTCGGCCCAACAAAGAAGGCGCACTGGTCATTCAACACGCCTACGGTCGATCAGCCGAGAAAGAGTGCCGCACCATGGCATCGGCCTTACGGGCCGTGGAGCATGCCGGGTTGAAACCTACCATCATCTACCCCAACAGCGACAGAGGCCATGCCGGCGTGGTCGACGCCATAGAGCAATACCAAGCCGCTCATCCCGACGTCTTGGTCCACCGGAGCTTGCCCAGAGAAAAATATTTGCAGCTGCTGGCTTGGTCGCGGGTCTTGGTGGGTAACTCGTCCAGCGGGATCATCGAATCAGCATCAGCTGGAACCGCGGCAGTGAACGTAGGGGGGCGACAAGAAGGCAGGCAACACAGCGGACCTTCGGTCATCGACTGCAAGGAATCGACCAAGGACATCGAGCGGGCCATAGGACGAGCACTGCTCAAGAGGCCCAAGATTGGCGGGACGACCTGCTATGGCCAGGGCAAGGCAGGCCAGCGCATCGCCGACATCCTCGCCCGAACCAAACTCGACGAGACCCTCCGCCGCAAGAGAATCAGCTACTGAATTCAGTAACCCGGGTTGTCGTAGTGATGGCCGCCATTGAGGTCTGTCTGATCCAAGACGTCGAAGCCCTTGTCACGCAACACGTTGATGGCCATCTCGTGCGAGTCGGGTTGGATGGCAATGGCTGGCAATCCATTCGGACGGGCTAGTAGGGGGTAGGTATAGTTGACGTTGATCTCACCGGTGAGCAGCGCAGTCCAGATTTGCACCAAAGCCCGATTCCCCGAGGGCACGCTGACTACGATGATCTCACATTCGCTCACCGAAAACCCATTCAGCCTGAACAGGGCCTCGGCCTCATCGGGCTCATCGACGATCAGGCGGATCACCGCACAATCCACGGAGTTGACCACCGAGATGGCTAGGATGTGTACCTCGGTCTGCTCGAGCAGGCGGATGATGCGTAGGAACTGGCCCACCCGGTTCTCAGCGAAGACAGAGAGCTGGCGAACGGTGGGATAGTCGAACGCCTCAGCGGTATCGAAGGGTTCAAATGCCATAGGCTTGGCGAATGTATCGGCCCCGCAGGGCGGCGGCAACAATTCTCTTGGAAATATGTGTTGGGGCGTTGGGTGTCAATCCCGCAGGATTCTGCCCTGCCAGGTTGGCAGGGTCAGCCATTTCAACCTAACGACGGAACCACGTAAGTGTTTATCTGGCAATAAGTTAAGTATCAATGGGCGGCAGCGGGTGTTGTGGCATCTTTCGTGCATATTGAAGGAGAGAGCTGGCGGCTGCGCGCTGCCGCCGACGGGCAGAAGCTCGTCGATTTGCAGGACTGAATGAACGGCGCCCGGCACAGAGGCAGGGCACGGATTTTATGGAGGCTCGGCCATGTCGAAGATTATTGGGATCGATTTGGGAACTACAAACTCGGTCGTCGCGGTACTGGAGGGTGATTCAGCTAAGGTGCTGACCAATGCCCAGGGTGCCCGACTCACGCCATCGGTGGTGGCGATTACCGACAAAGGGGATCGCTTGGTCGGACAGACTGCCCGCAACCAGCAGGTGACCAACCCCGAAAATACGGTGTATTCAATCAAGCGCTTCATGGGGCGACGCCACAACGAAGTCAGCTCAGAAGAAAAGCTAGTGCCATACAAGGTCATTGGCGGCCCGGACGAGTTGGTCCGCGTCGAAGCCCAAGGCAAGGAGTACGCCCCGCCGCAGATCTCAGCCATGGTGCTCCAGGATCTCAAGAAGACGGCTGAGGACTACCTCGGCGAGAAGGTAGATCGCGCCGTGATCACCGTGCCAGCCTACTTCAACGATTCGCAACGTAAAGCCACCAAGGAGGCCGGTGAAATCGCGGGCCTGAAGGTCGAGCGCATTATCAACGAGCCGACCGCAGCTGCCCTAGCCTATGGGCTGGATAAGCAGAAGGAAGAGTGCATCGCGGTCTTCGACCTGGGCGGTGGAACCTTCGATATATCCATTCTGGAAATCGATCCGGAGATCGGCACCTTTGAGGTCAAAGCGAGCAGCGGCGACGGGCACCTCGGTGGCGACGATTATGATGAAGAGCTGATCAACTATGTGGCTGAGGAGTTCCGCAAGAAGGAAGGCGTCGAAATCAAAACCGACCCGATGGCACTGCAGCGCCTCAAGGAGGGGTGCGAGAAAGCCAAATGCGAACTGTCTACCACCATGGAGACAGCCATCAATCTGCCGTTCATCATCGGTGGTCCAGACGGTCCAAAGCACCTTCAGCAGACGATCACCCGCACGAAGTTCGAGCAGTTGACCGAGAAGCTGACCGAGCGTTGTCGAGGCCCGGTCATGGATGCCCTCAAGGCTGCGAATCTTACGCCGAAGGACATCGACGAAGTCGTACTCGTTGGCGGCTCTACCCGCATCCCAGCCGTGCAGAAACTGGCTCAGGACATCTTTGGTAAAGAGCCGAACAAGAGCATCAACCCGGACGAGGTCGTAGCCGTTGGTGCTGCGATTCAAGGCGGCGTGTTGGCCGGCGATCTTAAAGAGATGGCCCTCCTGGACGTTACCCCCTTGACCATGGGCTTGGAGACCCTTGGAGAGCGGATGACGCCGCTCATTCAGGCCAACTCGACCATCCCCACCTCGAAGACCGAAACGTTTTCGACGGCCCAGGATGGTCAAACCGAGGTCACCATCAACGTGCTGCAGGGGAATCGCCCGCTGGCCAAGCAGAACCGCTCTCTGGGCAACTTCAACTTGACCGGGATCGCCTCGGCTCCGCGCGGTATGCCGCAGATCGAGGTGACTTTTGACATCGACGCCAACGGCATCTTGAGCGTCAGCGCCAAAGACAAAGCCACCGGCAAAGAGCAGTCGATTCGCATCGAGGGCAGCAGCGGCATATCCGCTGAAGAAATCGAGAAGATGAAGCAGGAAGCGGCTGAGCACGCGGTCGATGACGCCAAGCAAGTTGAGTTGATCGACGCCCGCAACCGGGCTGAGCACTTGGCCTATGAAACCGAAAAGCAGCTCAAGGAGCACGGGGAGAAAATCCCGGCCGATGAGCGTGCCAAGGTGGAGCAGGCTGTCTCGCACATCAGAGAGATAGCCAAGGGCGACGACCCCGAAGCCATCACCAAAGCGACCGACGCCCTCATGGAGGCGTCGCAAACAATAGGAAAGATCATCTACGAAGAAGCCGCCAAGCAAGCTGCCTCAGGCCAACCAACCGGAGACGTAGGCCAAGCCGGGCCGACCGAAGGCGAGGAGCCAAAAGGCGAAGACGTAATCGACGCCGACTTCGAGGTCAAAGAAGCCAAAGAAGACAGCCCCACGACCTAGGTAGGTTTGGGGCGGTAGCTGATTCCATCAAGACTACACAATATCCACCCTGTTCGGCCACGAGTGCCGGGCAGGGTGGATTCCTTTTGTAGGTAGTTGGATGCCAGGCGACGAGTTTCAGCATCCTGCGCGGGATTCGCAGACGACTTATCGAGTTGGCGCACCGCATTCAGAACAAACGCCCGAGATGTTCCCGGTCAGATCGTAGCCGCAGAATTGGCAGTGGCCCCTGGGGTAGCGGCGGTCGAGCCGGTGGGAGGCAACGGCCAGCATGATGGCGAGCAACATTGGTATCCAAATCGGCATCCGTAGGATCATCGGGCTGGTAATGTTGGCCCATGGTAGCCAATGGCGGGTGTACTGGGTCGGATCGAGCCTACACCAATGAGGCTGCCTTAGTCGGCCCTTGGCATCCGTGCGATAGTCAAAGTCCACCGTGAAGTCGCTTGCGTAAAATCCCCGGCCATTCGCTGCCAACCGAACAGGAGCCGACCAGGGATTATTCGCACAAGCCGACAGGTCCGCACAAGTCACATTTCCGACGCAAAGCGAAATGAACCAACCCGATGAGGACCGATATCCAATTCCGGCAGACTCACTAACAATCCATAGGCCCGCACTCGACACACACGCTGCCACCCCCATCCACTTCACCACCCGCCAGGGCTTGGAAAGTTGCCTTCTCATTTCGCCTCCCCGCACTCAGAACAAACGCCTGAGACGTTGCCGGTCAAGTCGTAGCCGCAATGGATGCACCAACCTCGTTTGCGCCGGCGGTAGCGGCGCAGCGGGCCTCGGATAAAGGCGACAGCCGGGTAGGCTGCAAACGCAAGCATGAAGAACCAAAATGGAACCGTCAGAATCAGGCAGGAAAGATAGACAGATCTGAGGGAAGAGGGGGGCGGTGGGCCTGGGAGGTCTGGCGACCGTTCACTTACACATGGGAGTGGCCCACTAATGCGTCGCCTCACGCCAAAGCTCTGCCAAGAATGATCGAATAGTGAAGAGGGCGAAACGCTGATCTCGCAGACCAGGGAACAGAAGAACGTATTCTGAGATCCATGCAGAGCGACCTGTACGCGATGAGTAGGGCTGAATCGTCTACACCAACCTATCGAGGGTGGAGAGCATCCGCCTGCGAGGAAATTGAGATAGCTCTTTCCTCCAAAGCTATTCCTTGTTGACGTGGTCTGCTGCGGTTCGATTTTGCGAGCCGCCGTACCATGCGATGGCGGTTGTTACGCAAGCAAGCGACGTCAGGATCAACAGAATCTTGCGGAACATAGCCACTGATCTTATGTCTTGACTGGTAGGCGGACAAGCAACGGGGGGCACCAAGGAGGTTGCTTACTGGTTTTTGAATCTGCGTTCATCAGCGTAATCTGCGGATGTGGCCTCACAAAGTCGCCAGCCCATTGCGGCGGGCGATGCCCGCCCTACGGTTGTGCGTGCTATTGCAGCCTTGTTTTTTGACAGGCGAGTGGGCAAGGGATAGCTTTGGCTACTCCACGGTCGATCCATGTGAGATGTTTCACGACGTGGCCGCGGTTCGGTTTCTATCGCGTTAGCTTCCTTGCCAACCATGAATCAATCCACTTCCGCTACGCACGACTTGGTTCACACCGCCGGCATTCGGTGGGAGATGGTCCCGGCTTGGGCATCGCGGGCTGAACAAGTCAGCTCTATCGACTGGTTTCGGCTGGCTGGCGACCCACGGGCTGAGTTGATCAAAGCGAATCCTAATCGTCAGGTATGGCGGGTGCAGTTGGATGATGTTGGCGTCTTTGCGAAGGTCTATCTGCCGGGTGGCTGGCGGGATCATGTCCGCTGCTTGTTTCGCGGATCTGAGGCATCTCTGGAGTGGCAGGCGGGGTTGTATGCTGAGTCTCAGGGGATCCCATGTGCCCGGCATGTCGCCTGCGGATTGATGTCCCTCGGTCAGAAGCGAATAGCCGGTGTTCTCATCACCGAAGAGGTCGCCGATTCGATCAGCCTGACCCAAGCGTGGTTGGCCCAATCGGAGCTTACTGACCGGGCGGCGCAGCGTTCAAACAAGGCTGCCCTGATCGAAGCGGTGGCGGACTTGTTGACCTGCTGCCACGAACATCGATTCTGCCATCGCGATATGCATCCGCACAACGTCTTGATTTCGCCCGCTTCGACCGACGGGAAACAGAAGGAGGTTCGGGCGCTCTTGCTCGATCTCTACGACGCCTCCTGCGATAGGGCGGTCGATGACGAATTGGCGGCTAACAACCTGGCGGACCTCAATCAGTGGTTTCAGCAGCACGCATCACAATCTGACCGCCTGCGGTTTCTGAAGAGCTGTCTACGGCTTCGTGGCGATGGGCAGCCGCCATCGCCTGAAGCGACCCGGACCTGGGCATCGCGGATCGGCACAGCTACCCAGCAGCGCTCGCTTTTGCTCTGTGCCAAGCGTGACCGAAGAATCCTCAAGCGGGGAACTTACTTTGGACTGCTCAATCTGCCGGACGGATGGCGGGCCACGGTCGTCTTGCGGTCTCGCAATCGCGACGTCTTCCCCAAGCCGATCAACCCGGACCGCAGTCTCGATGAGTGGAATACCCTTCTGCGAAACATCGGCCCAGCGCGGGAGCGCTTAGCTACCGGGTCGGTCGAACTCGGATCGATGCCCTGCTTGCTGCGACAGATTGAGGGGCAGGCCGGCAAGCGTGGTTTCCTGGCTGGGCAACGCTTGTTGAATCGCAACCTGCCGTGCGTCAGGCCTATCGCGATTCTGCAAAAGCGGAAGGGCTTGTTTGGTTGTCAGTCTGTAGTAATCCACGAGCGCAGGCCTCGCCTCCAGTCATTCAACGATCTCTTGGCAAACCCCGAGGGTGCAAGCGGTTCGTGGGGCATCCCTGCATGGCGGACGCAGTGGCTAGAGTCCATCGGCCGACTGATCGCCCTGGCGACGCTTCGAGGCGTCGCCTGGATGCAGCCGGAATCAGCGTTTGAGATGTTCGCCTGCTCCGAGGAAGAAGCGGATGGGCCTCGGGCGCTCTTCGAGTATCCAGCGGGCCTGCGATTCGTCTCTGGAGTAGATGAAGGCAACGGGTCAGCCGTCGTGGCTTCGTTGGTTGGCTGGATGAGTACGTTCGAGCAGGTGACGCCGGAAGATGGTGCAATCTTAACACAGGCTTTCTCGCGACGCATGGGTAACCACTAGGTTGCAACCGCGAATGGCATGCACTCGCTACCCATCGAGTGCGGAGAGGGGGGCTGCATGACTGCGAAGGATATGGCATCACGGATCGAACTGAGGGTGGGCGATATTACCACGTTGCGTGTCGATGCCATTGTCAATGCAGCCAACGAATCATTGCTGGGTGGTGGCGGTGTTGACGGAGCCATCCATCGAGCGGCTGGGCCGGATCTACTGGCCGAGTGCCGCACCCTGGACGGTTGTCCAACCGGCCAGGCCAAGATCACCCCCGGCTATCGCCTGCCCGCCAAGTATGTGATTCACACCGTAGGCCCGGTCTATCACGGCGGTACTGAGGGCGAAACAGAATTGCTCCGCTCGTGCCACATCGAGGCACTGCGACTGGCCGTCGAGCATGATTGCAGGACGGTCGCATTCCCAGCCATCAGTTGCGGGGTGTACGGCTATCCGATCACCGAAGCTGCCCGCATCGCACTGAGCGCTGCGGCTGAGCATCTTCGGTCAGAAGACGTGCCCGAGAAGATCACCTTCGTGCTCTTTAGCCAAGCAGCATACGCGGCCTTCGATGCGGTAAGGCAAGATTGATCTATGAAGTCACTAGGGCAGCGGGGGCAGAGTCAGCCACAGTCTGGGCCAGCGACTTCTTCACGCAGTAGGCATAGCCGATCCAGATGAGGATCAAGCCAACAAACTCGCCGACGTATAACGCCTCAACGATACCCGCCTTGGCCATCCCGCCGCCAATTCCCGGCAGAATCGCACCGATGGCGATAAAGGTGTTGCCAATGGCCCGGTTGCCCGTGGCTTGATTCTTGGCGAAGCGGTAGGCGCTCAGGAATGCGCCACCGATGAGGAAAATGGCTGCGTAGATGTTGATGAACGGCGTCATCAGGCGAACCTTGGACCAAACTAGGATCGCGCCGGAAGGTTTGTGCGATTCCACCGCCTCTAGATTGACCGGAGAGAGGATGACCAAGACTGACACCAAGATGATGATCGGCACAGTGATGGCGGTCATCATGTTTGCGGCCTTACGTTTGAGATGCAGATAGACCGAACCTTGGGCCAGCGGATAGCCTCCCAACAGGGCTCCGGCGATATACCATGCTTTGTTCAGGAATATGGAGTTTCCCATCAGGGTGATGGCGCTTTCAAGGCCCGTTCCCAATCCGTAGGCAAACACGCCGCCCGCCCACCAGAGCAAGTGGGTTCCTTTGCCCTTGAACTGAAACCGGCGAATCAGAACGGCCAAGAAAATGGCTGACAGTACGGTCGTGCCAATGGGCAAGTAATGAACAGCATGCAACGATTCCAGCTGGGGCATGGTCCGGACTCCCGGTCAAGATTTCATTGAGTGCAGTCGTCGGCCCACCACATGGTCACCCTTCAACCGAACGAAGAGTGGCCCACATTATGCAGGTAAGGGAGCTTGACCGAAAGGGCTTGCGATTTGTGCCAACAATAAAAGGCATAGGCGGGCTGAGCAAATTGTTCTGATCAGGGATCAAACTGTTGCATATTCGTTGCCATCGCCTTAGAAGTCCGTTCATGTTTGCTTGGTTGGGGGGAAATGCTTGGCGGAGTCCGTGGTTGTGGATCGCAGGGTGGGCCGCGCTCGCCGCAACCCTGCATGGAATAGGGCCTACGCCTGCCCAATTGGCCCAGATCGAACCTCGTTCGTTGATGGCTGACGACGAACGGTACAACCAGGCCTTGAGGGTGGAGCGGGAGTCGTTTCCTGATGTGGCTTCGCGGACTCGAACCGTGCTGGTTTTCGCTCACAACCCCGCGTTGACGACCGAGGATCACGCCTACCTTGCTCGCCTGACCGCCCGGTTGGCGCAGGAGTCAGCCGAGCGGCATTGGCAAGTGCGGTCTCCGATCAGTCAGCCCTTTCTGCGGCCTCGGTTGCTGAGTTCAGATGGTCAAGCGGCCATGATCATCGTGGGGCTGGACATCAACTATGTGACTGATCGCTGCCGTCGGGAAGTCGGGCTAATCGAGCGGCTCGCCCGCAAGGATTTGCCGGCAGGGTCGCAGCTGGAAATCACCGGCGAGGGCGGCATGGGCCGGGATCTGAGCGACGCATCAGACCGGGCTTATCGACGCACGACATGGGTCACGGTGGGAGTGCTACTTGTCATCTTAGCCCTGGTGTACCGCTCCCCACTGGCTGCCTTGCTACCGCTCATCGCCGTTGGCATCAGCGTATTCACCGCGATGGCAGCGTTGAACCTTTTGGCTTTGTCAGGTTGGTCCATCAGCGGCATGGAAAAGAGTTTTGTCGTGGTGCTGTTGTTCGGCTCGGGCATCGATTTTTCACTCTTTTGGATGTGGCGTTACCGCGAAGCGCTTTCTTCAACTTTGCCGAGGCGCGAAGCTTTCGTCTTGGCATCGGCGGCAACCGGACCAGCAGTAGCAGCCAGTGCAGCCACAACAGTCTGCGGCTTCTTAATGCTCACCTTTGCCGAGCTTCTGCCTTCGCACAACGCGGGTCGGGCACTGTCGGTGGCGCTGTTGGTCGCCTTTGCTGCGGCTGTGACCTTGGTGCCTGCCACTGCCCGCCTCGTTGGATCTGCCCTGTTTTGGCCACGAAAATCGGAAACGGTCAATGATCCTCAATCTCGGCTTTGGGCGCCAGCTGCGAACCTGGTCGGTCGCCGACCCGGCATGGTCATTGTCGGGGTCATGTTGCTGCTGGCTGTCCCGGTTTGGGGAGGGCTTTGCGTCGAATATGAGTACGACGCCTTCGGCGTTATCCCCCAGGCCAGCGGCACCGCCCGGGGGCGCGCGTTAGCAGAAGAACATTTTGGAGCCAGCGGACTGTTTGGTTGGACGATCCTGATCGAATCAGCTGAGCTGCGCAAGGCAACGCCCGCACTGGCCGAATCCGGAAGGCAGTTGGCAGACCAATTGGCCGTCGTTCCCGGGATCACAGACGTCTGGAGTTTGGGCAATCCGTTGGGGCGATCGGCGGGGCTGCTAGGCCAAACCGCGTCTCTGGCAGGACCAGCCATCGGCAAGTTCTACTTGAACAGTGAGTCCGGGTTCATGCGGCTTGAATTGATGATGGAGCATCCGCCGCTTTCCAGAGAGGCGATGCGCTGTTGCGAACAGATTCAGGCGGCTGCCCAGTCGTGGATTGATGCGATGCTTCACGGCGTTGGAAGAATCCATGCGACGGGCTTGACGCCCTACATCATGAATATCCGTACGCTGGCTGATGCTGATCAAGGGCGGGTGATGCTCTTTGCCACGATGACTATCGCGCTGCTGGTCTTCATTTGGTCGAGGCGGATTGGTCTTAGTTTGTTCATGGTCAGTTCTACGCTTCTTGTTTACGCAGCCGCCTTGGGCATGACCGATTTCTTCTTTGCGGGCATCTTGGGTTGGCCCGGCATCGACTGGAAGGTGCAGTTATTCCTCTTTGTCGTCCTCGTTGCCGTTGGGCAGGACTACAACATCTTTATTGTGTCTCGGATACGACAGGAATGCCTGGACCATTCCCCGACCACAGCCGTCAAGAATGCGATCATCCATACGGGATCGGTCATAAGCAGTTGTGGGCTGATCATGGCTGCCACGCTGGTTTCCCTGGCTGCTACGGGCCTGCCTCTGTTGCAGGAATTGGGCTTTGCGTTTGCCACGGGCATTCTGTTGGACACCTTTGTCGTTCGCCCATTGTTTGTGCCGGCCTTTTTCTTGCTGGCTGAGCGAGCGAGGGGCCGCACAGATTCAGGCACCTGAGCATGTTTCAACATCGCCCTCCCGGGCTGATACCGTCACGGATAGCCTCGAATCAGGGAGGGACTCGACTTCGGCGGATTTGGGCCATATAGTCGCTGTGAGTGTGGGTCTTATCAGCAATGGGGGCATACGCATGACACGACGGCAGCAGCGAGCAACCGACGTTCGAGCTTGGGCATTGGCAGTAGCATTGTTGGCTGGGCCGATCCTGAGCAAAGCCGAAGTGATCCGCCTCGATGCTAGTATCAAGACCCAGAGTGTAGAGTTGATCAATGGTCAGGAGCGAAGCTCAGATGAGGCATTCGAGGAGTTCGCAGTCACCAGCAGCGCCCTGCCGCTCCAAGTACAGTCCAATCTGATGCTGCCAACGCGGGATGGTTCTTTTGTGGCTATGTCCAGCGGCTTTGCTGACTTTCGAGAGCCTCGGCTTGGCATCGGCGCCAATCCTTCGGAGTTCGGCTTAGAGGCAATCTGCTACTCCGTTGATCCGGAGGTTGGCTACCGGGTCAACAGCAAAGGTTCCGAGGCACGCGGGATTCGATTCAGCCGCCGCGAACTGTTGACCAGCAGCACCGATCCCAAGACGGTCATCAGCACCATCAACCTGTCAGGCCTCATCATCGCCTGGACCGAGAATTCGGGCCTCGACCTAACCGGACTGGACGGCAGCCTGAGATTCATCGTCGAGCAAGTGCGCACATCCGCGGAAGAAGAAACCGGCGATACCATCGAGCATCGTGAAACTGTCTACGAAATCGAGCTAGGCGTGGAAGGCGTTGCCGAAGGGTTTGTCCATCCATTTATCGCCGGCGTCGGTTCGTTTCTGTTCGGCGGGCCTGAACTTGTTCAGTCACTCGTAGGCCCAAATATGTTCACCGATGCGTTCGGTAACATGGGCAACGCCTGGGTTATGGTAATTCCAGAGCAGGTCTTGCCCTACGCCTACCAAGCCAGCGTGGATGAAGAATTTGACCTGGTCGCTAGCCTTGAACTCAACATCGCCAACGTGCCCGACGGAACCGGTATCGCAGCCGTCTTTGGGCGCGGCTTTGAAGGCCTGGCCGGCATCTTGGATCAGAGTTTCTCCAACGGCGACGGCAGCGCTTCGCAAAAAGCGCTCAACGATGCCTTGTCAGAGGCACCCGCGCCCGAACCCGTCGAGCTTGGGCTGGATCACGGGCAAGCATCGGGCAACCGATCAGGAATGTGCGGCGCGCTGGGTGCCGATGGCTTGGCTGCGTTGCTCCCGCTGATCCTCTTGCCAGCCCTGCGCATGCGTCCACGCATTTCACGACAAACCTCATAGCAACTTTGTTTTCGGTTTAGCTGGGGAGCGGCCTATTCGTTGGTTGGTTTGACGTCGCGTTGGTCGAGATAACGGCCACTGATGATCGTGCGGTGCATGCACTCGGCCACACCTTGCGTTCCGCGATCAGTGAAGTGGACGGAATCGCCGAAGTGGATATTGCCGCCGAGCACAGCCTCAAAGACATCCGCACAGCTTAGCTGTCGATTCATTGCGACATCTTGGATGGCATCATTGAACTTGCGGTAGGCCCGATTCAACCCCAATAGCGAAAGATACTGGTTGTAGTACAAGGCCGTCTGGGCTCCTCGCCTCTGCACGTCCTCAGGCTGGTCGATCCTCATCGAAGTCGCGACGGTGGCTAGTAACACCGGGATACCTTCATCCTGGCAATCTGCGACCAAAGCCTCCAACCGTTCCCGAAAATGATCGATGGCGATATCGGGCAGATCGTCGTGGCGCTCAGCAGAGGCTGATTGGTTCATTTGGATCTGAACATTCTTGGCCACTTTTTCGACCAGGAGGCTCTTCCGGGCCAACCAATGAAGGATGCCGCTCGAACCGTCTATCGGATTTTTTCTGTTGGCTGGGGCAAAAGCGATTCGTTGCTCGTAGCTGAGGTCGTTGGGCGCGTGATAAACTATGATCGCATCAGGCTCAAGCGGTAGCACGCGTTCTTGAAAGTTCACTCGACTGCTGCTCAACGTGTATCCCGGAACTCCCGCGTTGACTACTTCGATGTTCCGGTCCGGATAGGTCTCCCTCAGCAAGTGCTGCAACCGCCCAGGCCAAGTCGTTTCGTTGGACGAACAATAGAGACCAAAAGTCGTCGAGCCGCCCAGGCAAGCAACACGAAATGTGCCCGGCGGTTTGGGTACGCTGATCTCAGGCCCACGGAAACCGGCGCCATTGATGGCGATGCTGCACTCCTGACCGTCCAGCACCGCGTGGGGCCTGGGCACCTTGCCCAGACGTGCGTGAGGCAAGTAGAGATTCGCACTGGGGCTTGCGCTGCCAAAGCGGATCCAGTCGCGGGTGCGAACCGCCAACTCAGCAGTCACCAACAGGCCCAACAACAGCACCAGGCCAAACAACGCCTTCTTCCACCTCGGAAGCGAACCGGCCAGATCCTCAACGTGCGGGCATGCGGTTATCGACGATGGATAGGTTGCTTCGGTCATCGAACATATTATCGGCAGCAATTCGGGTATGAGTGAGCTGAGTAGCTCCGTCATGGGAAGGATAAACAAACGCAAACAGGAAAAAATACGCCCATCGCTGGGGATTGTGCAAACGCGCCAAGGGCGGGGAAAACCGTGATGGCCTTCCATTCCACTCTGAGCGCATGCGTCCCGCAGCAAGGCTGGAAACAGCAATTGCATCATCGACGCGCGCGTTGCGTAGACATTCGGGCACGTTGGTGCTCTTGCAAAATCAGGAGGGGTTTAGACCTGAAGAACAAGGAGAGGGGGCAGGCGATCCTATTTTCTTCTCTAGAAAGGACTTATGGCCGTCGATAAGACTCTTTGCCCGAAAATCCAGACTCCATCGCGTTGCCGATGCGACCATGTTTCTCACGCTCGGCGTTGCGATTCGATAGGTCACTTTTGGTGATGAGAAAGGGAGGATTGGTACTATGCAACTCTTCTACTTCATCGTTGATCTGCTCGAAGGTTGGGTGCCGCTGATTGTCATCGGCATGGAAGGCTAGGAGGTGCTCCTTGGTTGTCTATCCCATGACAGCACAAGAAATGAGAATGGTTCGCTGGATTGAGCGGATCGCCTCAGCCTTGGCACTAACCATTGTTGCCATGTTTGGGGTTATCTCCCTCGTTGCGACGTAAGCGTAGCGGTTCCGGTGGCTGATTCGCTGGCGGTTCCGCTGGCGGCTCCGTTGGCGGCTCCGTCGGTCGATGCGAAGTGCCTGCTGATGGCACTCCAGCTCCGATCGAGAATCCGATGCCTATTGCGCACGAACTCAATCCAAAATGCACCTGATGCCGAGGCAAACAGGCAGACGCATATCATAGCCAGGTGAATGGTCACGTAGTCCCGCGACGTGAGCATCACCCAGAATGCGACGCTGGCCAGAACCAGCAGCGTCATCCAGCATATCTGCCGCGTGCGTTCATTTACCCATACGGTTGAGTCGATGAGTCGTGAAGGCGCCAACCCGCCGATCAGCGCGACCAACAGCAGCACGGCGAACACATCAAACGGCAAGGGCCAAGCTGCCCGAATGTACTTCTGATTCAACAATCCTGAAATGGCATCTGCCAGAAGATAACAGCCAGGCACATTCTCGACGATCAACGAGGCATATTGTACCGAATGGCGATCTGCCCCAAACCCAGGTCTTGCCTTGCGCAGGTCACCGATCAACACAACTCTTCCAGCCACCAGGGCATTTAGCTCATCAGGATCACAGCCAAGCAGATGCTGGTAGGATACGGTATGCCTTTCCCAATAGGTTGGCTCCTTCAAGGGGAAGGTGCTGCAGGCCAGGATGTCTCCTAGATGAACCAAGGGCACCTGCTGGAGAGCCTTGACGGCCAGCGTCAGGCCTATTTGATCACTTTCGCGCAAGTAGGTGCTCGGTCCGACTCTGTAGTAGGCATCGAGCCACTTTTCTCTGGGCGCATACTCGAGTTCCATCCGGGCTTCGGGATGAACATAGGCAGCCGACACTGTCAGGGCGACACTGGGAATAATAACACCGTTAGGCCGAACAATCGCCAACACGAACTCGCCGGGTCGCTCGACCATGTCTCTGGCGAAGATGACGCCGTGCCGCAATCCGCCGTCCGGCGTATTCAACAAGTCTGGGCTGAGGTCAGGAGCGCCGTCGCCGGCATAATTCCGTGCAGCACACACCACCGGAATGCCGGTCCGCTCAAGTGCCTCCAAGCCGACGAGGAAGGCCTGATCTTCTTGCCTTGGACTCTTGAAGTAGTAATCCCAAACCACAACGCGAGGCTGGGCAGTCGCTAGCCGTTGCATCAGTTGGCCGTGAATGCCTCGCCAGGTTGGTACTTTGGCGGTAACACCCTCCATCCCTGCAGCAGCTGCATATTCAAGGACGGCCCCAGGCGATTCGTCGTCCACGCCGACTATCAATACTTGGGGGATCTTGGAGGTGGAATTGGCCGATGTCGCCGCCGAACCTGCCCGGTATTCCAGGCCAGACACCTGCCAACCAACCATGAAAAGCGTCACCGACACCCAGACCAGGACCGGAATAGTCATAGCCATCAAGACCAGCAGCATCCAGTGCGAACGCGTGGCTGCGCCGACGGCCAATCTCCGTAGGCGGTAGAACATACCCATCGGCTTGGTCCGGATCGGTTGCCCATGGCGGTACCGCTCCAGGTCATCTGCCATGTATTTCGCGGATCGCAACCGGTCTGCACGTTCCCAGGTTAGCGTCCGTTCGAGCAACGTTTCCAAGTCTCTGCCACGCTCCACGCCGTCCAACTTGGGCAGTTGAGGAAGCTCTGTGCGGATTCGATCCAGCAGCGCTTCGTGGGCGGGCCGATCCGGCGTGCTCCTCATCGAATAGGGATAGCCGCCGCCGGTGACCACTTCATGGAGCATCAAACCCAAGGCCCAGACGTCACTTCGTTCGTCGGGATGACCGGCGACACCACCCCATGCCTGTTCAGGCGACATGTACTTGAGTGTGCCGATGAGGTCGCCGACGTGGGTGATGGTGTGCCGATGCCAGGACGTCCAATCGACTCGATTCACGCTGCAGATGCCAAAGTCCAAGACGTGGGGCTGCCCCTGGGCATCGACCAAGATGTTCTTTGGTTTTAGATCCCGATGGATCACGCCAACTTGGTGAGCCGATGCCACAGCGCGGCATACGCACTCGAGGGTGTGCAATTTGGCAAGCGTGCTTATGCCGGCGTCGGCTACATACTCATCCAAATGCACGCCGTTGATGTAGTCCATGGTGAGGTACTTTGAACCGGCTGCCATCCCCGAGTCGATACACTTGACGATCCAGGGCGAGTCGATTCGCTTGAGCGCTGCCACCTCGCGATCGAAGCGGTCCTTTTCCATATCGCCGAAGCTGCTGAGAACCTTCAATGCCACCAGTTGCGGTTCGTCGGCAACCCTCCAGGCTTTGTAGACGATGCCGAATCGCCCCCGCCCTAACTCAGCCACGATTTGGCAGCCGGGCACCTCGGGTGCGGCTGGTTCTTCGATGTGGGTTAGGTAGCGATCCAGACAGGCACGGCAGGTCAAGAGATGGCCGTCGAGCGTAGTAGCACGCCCAAGCGCGGCACGATCCTTGGCGTAACTACCAAGTTCAGCCGGATTGGGACAGTTGAGCTGCGCCATCCGTCGTAACACCTCCATGAGTCCGCAGCCACCCGACCCGCCAGGGATGATACTGCGCGCTGCTACTCAGATCGGAATTCAGCCACCCTGGCGCTTAGGCTAACCTCAGAGTGGGATAATTTGGTAAAATAGGAAAGCCAAAGAGGGCCGAGGTTGAGACAAAAGGCAGCCTATCTTCCAGGCATTGTTCTGATGTTGTTGCAAAGTCAGTGTATTTCGACGGCGGTGCCACGCTTGGCGTTCAGGGTGTTGGCTGCGTGGCCGCAATTGATGGCGATCTCGAGATAGTCGCTGCTTCCAATTAAGGCGAGAGGTTCACCAGCGGAAACTTCGTAGTAGCTATTGCGGACCGGGCCTATTCGATGCCCGTCTAGCTGGACAGCGGCGTTGCTGTGGCATCGAAGAATAGGGGCTAAATCCTTGCCGCGAATGTTGGTGATCAGGTTGCCGAAACGGTCAATGCAGAGGACTTCGCCCCGCATTCCCTGGTCGTTCAACCGGCTTGGCTGAGCCAACTGCAGAATTTCCACATGGTCTGTCGGAGGCCCGAACTGATTCATGGAGATGCCCATGCTCAGCTGGGCGGCGACTGGGGCCATCACATCGCGGCCCTGAAAGGTGCTGGAAATACCGGCTAACATGTAGTCCCGATTGGTAACCACATGCACAGCTTCAATCGGTAGCTCGTGATGTACCAAGCTGATCAAGCCGTTGTCTGGAGCAACAACAAATTGCCCGCCATACTTGCCCACCATGATTCGCCGCTTTGATCCGACGGTGGGGTCAACCACAGCCAAGTGAACGGTACCCGGTGGATACCAGGCCCAGATGCGCCGAAGGACGAAAGCAGCGCGAAGGACATCTTGAGGAGCTACCTCGTGGGTCACGTCGATGACCGTAGTCGATGGCGCAATCTGGAGGATCACGCCTTTCATCTCAGCGACATAGGAGTCTCGCGTCCCGAAGTCTGAAATCATGGTGATGATTGGCATGGAGCTTCTCGCCGGGGGCAACAGACTTGGTCAGGCTATTATCGCTCAAATCGGGGTTTGAATTCAACAGGGTGACGGCAGATGGTCAAAAAAAAACCCGCTCAAAGAGCGGGTTAAAAAAAATGCGGCAATCACCTAATCTCGCCTTTCGACTACCCTCGGCCTCGCCGGCTTAACTACCGTGTTCGGGATGGGAACGGGTGTAGCCCGACGCGTATTGTCACCGCACGAAGCAGGATACCGCATTGGCTGGCGGCGTCAAGACCATTTTCCAGATTTGCCAAAATATCTGGGCTGTGGCTGGGGCGACTAGGGTTTGAGGGGGGTGGTGGGTAGCTCGATGGGTACCAATTTCAGTTCTACAGGGGCCACAGGGCTTGCTAGGCTGACTCCAGGGGGCAATTCGAACACGGGCTGAAGCTCGATGAATGTGCCCGCCTGAGACAGATCTGACCCGGTGATGACCACCCGGCCGGTGATGGGAATTCTCCCGGCTGTCAGACCATCGACGACAGAGGGTGGCCCCTGGACGGTCAACGCTCGGGTGATCAAATTACGGCCATCACGGGTCTCGATGCGGTATCGGTTGAAGTTTTCAAAGCTAGCTTGCACCAAGACTTGGGCTGCATGGACCTCGCCGGTCTTTGTTCGTTTACCCACGGTTCCGCGGATGACGACGGTCGGCGGATCGCATTGGACGTCAACATCGCCGAGTCTTGTCGGGAGCGGAACCCCCGGGATAGTCTGCGGCTGACCGAATGGCTTGTCGCGAAATAGCGGGGCCACATCCAGCGAGATACGCTTTTGCGCCATTGCCTCGAGTTCCTTGGAGGGCAAGGTCACGCGCACCTCAGCAGGCTCTGCCTGGGGGGGCACGTCGTACGCCGTCGGTCCCCGCTGAATGAAAACAGGCATGGTTACGGTCGATAGTCGGTCAACGCTGACGCGAACCTCAGGGGGGGTGACGCTGTCGATCCGCAAACCGCTGAGTAGTTGATTGGTATCTATGGCCCGAACCAATGAGTCCTTGACTACGACGTTGTAGGCTCCTCGATGGTCATCACGAACAGGAATGGAAAGCTTCGGCCGCCCACTTATCTGAACTTGGTTGCGCAGCTGATCCACCAGGCGCTTGGGGCCGCTGACAACGAGCTGAAAAAGTTCCTGCCCGGGTGGATCGGTGTGGATAATCATCTCGATCCCTGCCTGAGGGACCGCTCTGATGATGACTTCAACCTCAGCGCTGTCTGAAACCAACTGATCCGCAGTTGTCCAGATTAGGATCGTTAGGATCGTCGTAGCGATGATGAGTTTGAGTGATCCCATCAGTGGGCGCCCTTGGTCTTCTTGAGCAGTCCTGACCCGCCCAGAGAGCTGGATGATGCATCTACAGAGACCTCCGTGCCATCTCCTACGGCGTGACTGGCCGATTCTGGCCTGTCCTGTGGAGGGGGGCGTTTCCCTGACGAGAAGGCTTCGGCAAGCAGATCCTGCAACGTATCGGGCGTCAATGCTCGACGAAGTCGGCCTCGCTCTGCCACGGAGATCGTTCCGGTCTCTTCGCTGACCACGATCACAATGGCGTCACATTCCTGGCTTAACCCGACCGCTGCCCGATGGCGACTGCCTAATGCCCGATCCACCTCGGCAGAGTCAGCCAAAGGGAATTGACAGGCGGCTGAGGAGAGTCGACCGTCCTGAATGATCACACCCATGTCGTGCAAGACTGAGCCAGGCCAAAAAATGGATTCAAGCAGTTCCGAGGTGACGGCGGCATCGAGTTCCACGCCGGTTTCAACCACACCGCCCAGGCTGGTGCTGCGCTCCAAGGCGATCAAGGCACCGATCTTTCGCTTGGCTAAGTTAGTCACCGCCCCGACGATTGGCTCGATGGCCCGCTGCGTGTTGTGACTCCACGATCGGAACCAACCTTGTTCGCCGATACGGATCAATCCGCGGCGCAGCTCGGTCTGGAAGACGATGAGGGCAACTGCGATTAGCGACAAGACAAAATAGGGGTAGAGGAAGTTGATACGGTCCATGCCAAACTTCTGGGCGACAAGGCGGACGGTAAGGAAGCTGACCAACAAGATCAAACCGACTGCCCACACGAGTTTCTCGCCGCGGGTGCCCGACAGGAATCGGAGCACCAAGTAGACGGGGACGCCGATCAGCAGCAGCTCTACAACTACAACCCCCACCGAATACTGGCCACTAGTTAGCGGCTGAATCAGCGAGTCAAGAAAGTTGGCCTGGAGTAAGATAGCCACAGTAGTTCGTGAATCCCCCGAGTGATTTGTTTCGGCGGCATCATAGAATGCGTCGAACACAGTATATGGCTGGATGTCGCCGGTGCCAAGAACGAGGCGATATTGACCTTGTTGGCCCACGAATCCTCGCGTGGGTCCGCGGCGCTCTTGACGGATACTCTCTATCGAAATGTCGTAGCCCCAATGCCGTCCGGCTGGACACGGATTTCCACGGCCCCACTTTCGCCGGTGTTGAAGACTGGACAATCGTGAACCGCCTCTGTCAGTTCCTCTAGTGCCTGCGGGCTGCGGCGGAAGCTCGATTGGATGGCGTAGGTCGGACCGACAGCTTTGACGAATTCAGCCGTGTTGGCTACCACGGCTCCGTGATGGGGCAGGAGCAGAACATCTGCTGATAAGTCCACGCCCGCTGCGAGCAGCCAACCCTGGGCGCGCTCTTCGATGTCACCGGTCAGAAGAATGCGATACCCCGCATAACTGACTCGGACGACTAGCGATGACTCGTTGGTATCCAGCTCAAATGGTGGCTGCTTCGGCGGCCAAAGAACCTCGAATTTGGCACCTCCGATGTCAAAAGGCCCGGTGGCGGCGCTTAGCGACCTCAGATGGCATCCCCGTGCTTCCAGTTCCGCCAGCAGAAACTCAGCCGCCCGATTCCCCGAACAGAGGGTCTTAAACGCAGAATTCACCATGATCTCCTGGAGGTCTGTTCGGTCGATCACTGAGAGAATACCGCAGTAGTGGTCCAGATTGGGGTGACTGATGATGGCAGCGACGAGTTGCCCCGGGTTTCGTTCGACGAGCAGTGGAACGATGGCAGTCGTGCCCGGATCATAGCTTCCCGAGGAGCCTGCGTCGTATAGCAGGGCGCCGCCATTGGGCAATTCCAACACAACTGATGTGCCTCGCCCAACAGACAAGACTGTCATGCGCAGCGGACTTGGGGCTGAGTTTGGCAAGTTCCACCACGATGAAGCCGCTACAAGAGCAACCACAGCCGCCCACCGCAGTTGGTTTCCCCGTGCTAATCGACGACGAAGCACGATCGCCAGCAGCAACAAATAATAGCAGAAGATCCAAACTGTAGGTGGTTTGGACGTCAGATAGACGGCAACGCCCGGAAGTTGGCCCAGCAGTTCGACTTCAAAGAGCAGGGCGCCTGCGGCCGCTTTGAGTACGGGGTTCAAGCAGCCAGCCATCCAGGGCGAGAGCAAGCCCACCAGCACGATGGCAAAACCTAGGAACATAACAACCGCAACGGGGATGGTGATCAGCAGCGTATTCATCCACGCCCAGGGTGAATACCGTTGGAAGTGAAACATGATGATGGGCCAAGAAGGAATACAGGCGGCTAGGAACATACAAGAGGGTAGAATCAAGAGCCGCATGCTCATGCGCCGGCGCAGCGATTGAGGCCCTGCGGTCGGGCTAACCCCCCGCGTCAACTGATCTTCGAGTGAAGGATTCTTGGGCCAAAAAAGTTCGACCGCCCAGTCGCGAAACACCGGCCTGAGCAAGATGAGACCGGTCACACACATGTAAGACATTTGAAAACCAACGTCGAAGAGATCGTTCGGGCGCCAGATCAGATTCAGGCAGGCGGCCAGCGCCAGCCAATTCAAACTATGACCTCGGCGGCCGCGGAGCACAGCCAAACAGATCGCCACGGTCAAGATGGTGGCCCGCAGGATGGGCGGACGCGGTTCAGCCACCAGCAGGTACAGAATTACCGAGGCCATCACCGCTAAGCAAATTGGCCGCTTCCGAAATCCCAGCAAGCGACCAATCGCGTACAGGAACAAGCCCAACATGCCCACATGGAAGCCACTGGCGGCTAGATAATGCGCACACCCAATTCGAATGAAGGCTTCATTGATGCGGGGTGAAATCGCCGAGCGGCGCCCCAGCACCATGCCGTCGATCAGAGATGCTTCACGATCTCCGTAGGCTAGCATCTCTTCTAGCAACAGTCCGCGCAACCGTTGCTTAACCCAAGTCAATGCAGCTACGGCAGAGGAAGCCGGCTGCGTTTCAAGCTGCATGATGGCTTCGCGATGTTGACAGGTCATACCCAGCAGAATGCCGCGGCGTCGCTGCCGAGTTGCCCAATCGAATTGCCCCGGGTTTTCTGGCGGCGGGGAGGCATAGAATCGGCCAAACACTTCGACCTGATCGCCCACGGCCAGATCGAGAACAGCCTCCTTGACAGTTATGCGAAGCTTCCCCGAGACGGGCACAAACCCATCGCCTTCTCGAATCGTCTCAGCTTCCAGTGTGAACGAACAACGGTCGGGGAAATACTGAAATTTCGCAAATGGACCCGACGCGCGGGATTTGATCCGAGGCTCGGTGATCAACTGGCCACGGATCCTAGCTAAGCCAATGCCATCTTGTGGCAGCCGGTGGATCAAGTGATCAGCAGTAACGCGGTGGTACGCATTGTGGTGCAATAGCGCACCGCACGTCATGGCCAGAATTGCGAGCAGGGCCATCCCCGCCCGTTGCCGAATCCGACGTGCGACCATCAAGGCGCCGACGGCGACGAAGGCGAACACATAGATCTGCGGCGAACATCCCCAAAGACTATCCGCAAGGATGCCCAGCATGAGTCCAAGGGCCGGGGCAATGAGAGGATGGGCCGCCAACGCCTGACTCAGTACAAACGGCCGATCTACGATCTCATGATTTGCCGGTTTCTGGGAGGCTGACCCCGGCGCCAAGTCGTTGTCATCAGCGGACTGCATGATGAATCATTACACCAGCAACTCTCCACTGTCACGCCCTGGCCTTCATTGGGGGTAGTTTTCAAATTGGGGATTCACTGCCGGGGATGCAGTATTGCTGCCATTGCACTCGGAGGCTCTGGATTTCGCCTCGGGCGACGGCTGCATTCTTTCGGACGATTCGCTCAGCCAGCTCTTCGGCCAAGTCGGCTGTGTTCAGCCAGCCCATCTGCTCAGCCGAGAGGGCATTTTCCAGACAGGCTGGGGCGAAAGCTGCCTCTGATTCCAGCGGGCGTTCGGCTCGACGCACGTTGATGCCGACGCCAGTAATCAGGGCGCTGATCCTAGGTCCTTGAACGGTTGCCTCGGTCAGGATGCCGCCGAGTTTTCCCTCGTTGAGGTAGAGGTCGTTGATGGGCTTGAGACGAACATCAAGCCCTGTGATCTCGGCTAACACCTCGACACATGCGATGCCAGCCGCCACCGTATAGGCTGTGGTGGTGGGCAGGGATGAGTCGTAGTCAGTTTGTACCACCGAAAGATAGATGCCCGCGTCCTTCGGTGATGACCATGATCGGCCACGCGTGCCCCTACCGGCAATTTGCTCGCGGGCGGTAATGTAGGCTGGGTGGATGATCAGGCCTTCTGCCAACAACCGCTTGGCTTGCTCGTTGGTGGAATCGATTGTGTCGAAGGAAAACAGACGCATAGAACCAATCAGCATTGCGAACAATGCCAGCGCTTCCACTGGCGACCGGGCAGTTCACGCCCCAGGGCCTTGGCTACGACGTCCGAAGCGTGCAGCACTTTTTGCAGGCCCACCCCGGTCGAAATTCCCATCCGTTCCAGCAGGTAGACTAAATCCTCGGTGGCTAGATTCCCAGCCGCCCCCGGAGCGAACGGGCAGCCGCCCAATCCACCTGCTGAGGCATCAAACGTAGCAATCTCCATTTGCAACCCAGCCACCACGTTTGCCAGGGCTGTGCCGTAGGTATCGTGAAAGTGCAGGGCTATCCGCTCAGCCGGGATGGTGTCCAGCAAGTGCTCCATGAGTGAAGTCACATCGCTAGGGACAGCTGCTCCAATCGTGTCGCTAATGGCCACCTCATCGACGCCCATATCCAACATCGCTTGGCTGACCTCCGACACCTGTTGCAGGCTGATCGCTCCTTCGTAGGGGCAAACAAAACTCGTGGACACATAGCCACGCACGCTAATTCCCGCATCGAGTGCCTTGCGTACTAGCGGACCAAAGGTTGCCAGCGACTCAGCCACGGTCATGCGGATGTTCTTGCGAGCAAATGTCTCCGAGGCAGCGGTGAAGACAGCCATCCGCTCGATGCCCGCGGCCATCGCCCGATCCAATCCTCGTTCATTGGGGACCAGGGCTGAGTATCGGCAGCCGCCTCTTGCTGTCACCTGTTTGATGACTTCGGCGGCATCAGCCAACTGGGGAATCGCCTTGGGGGAGACGAAAGAGGTAATCTCAATCTCGGATAAGCCAGAGGACCGCAACGCCTCGATGAACTTCAGCTTGGCTTCGGTAGGAACGAATTGAGTTTCGTTCTGCAAGCCATCCCGAGGACCAACCTCGACGATGCGGACCGATGGGGGCAGATCAGCCATTATCTTGGTCATCTTCCAGTTGGACCAACATCGCCCCCATGGCTACCAGGTCACCCTCTTTGCAGGTGATCGATTTTACCCGGCCTGCGTGTGGTACGCTCAAGGTTGTTTCCATCTTCATGGATTCGATGATGATCAATGGATCGTGCGGTCCAAAACTCTGGCCGGTTTCGACTTCGATCCGCAGGACGGTTCCTGGCATGGGAGCGATCAACACGTTTGAGTGAACGACGGCTCCGCCAGCGGCCCGGCCCGTTGCAGCTTGGGCCTGCTCGATCCGAAACACCTTGCCATGCACCCAAACATCAACATGATGCTTGTTCCGCACTGTGTAGAATGGTGATACCCGCCCATGCAAGCGAATGAGGCCGCGGTCGGCACCGGCGGGCTTGATGTCAACTTGCGACTGCTGTTCGCCGCTTGCGAACGTGTATGAACCAGGCTGACTCGGGCTGACCCGCGTCAGGTCCACGTCCCATGCCTTCTCGCCCGACTGATTCTTGAGTAGCAACTTCATCACCTAACAGCTTCTCCAAGGTCCTGCTTCTTGCCATGGGCTGGTGACCGCCTGTGTCACCCGCTCCCCAAGGCTGCGGTCCACTTGGCTCTTTGCCAGCGCCCAGGCTGCGGCGATCAACGCTTCGGGCGGAGGTTCTTCATCGCTGTGGGCCAAGGCCGAACAATGCTCATCCAAGAATCCAGTGTGCAGGTGGCCGGCGGCGAATGCGGAGTGCCCCACGACTGCCCGTAGGAATTCGATGTTCGTAGTTACGCCGAGCACAGCGTATCGTTCTAGGGCTGACTTCATGCTATCCACGGCTGCAGGTCGATCAGCCGCCCAAACAACCAGCTTAGCCAGCATCGCATCATAGTGGACGGTGACGAGCGAGCCTCGGCTAATGCCGCTATCTACCCGCACACCATGCCCGCCAAGCGGAGCTGCATGGTGTGCGATCATCCCGATCGAAGGGGTGAAACCATTCCGAGCATCTTCGGCATAGATACGGCATTCGATGGCATGACCGCGCGGCTGCAAGTCGTCCTGGCCAAAAGGCAGCTTGGCGCCATTGGCTACGCAGACTTGCAATCGGACCAAATCCTGCCCCAGGGTCATCTCGGTCACCGGATGTTCGACCTGCAATCGGGTGTTGACCTCTAGAAAGTAGTGGTCCCCGTTGGCATCGAGCATGAACTCGACCGTGCCTGCGTTGCTGTATCCCAGGGTCTTGGCTGCCAGCACTGCCGACTCACCCATCCGTTTTCGTAGAGCTGGATCGAGCCCAGGCGACGGCGATTCCTCAATGATCTTTTGGTGGCGCCGTTGGATGGAGCACTCCCGTTCAAACATGTGCACCACGTTCCCGTGGGAGTCGCCGAAGATCTGGAACTCTATGTGTCGAGCCTTCTCGATGTATTTTTCGATGAACACACGGCTATCGGCAAAGGCTGCCCCTGCTTCGCGTTGAGCTGCTTCGATCGCCTGCTTCAAATCGGCAGCCTTCTTGACGATGCGCATACCCCGCCCACCGCCGCCGGCGGCAGCCTTGATGATGGCCGGGTAGCCGATGCGGCTGGCGTGCTTCTTGAGTCCGCTTGCGTCGTTGGCAGAGCCGCCAGGGAGCATGGGCACTCCGGCATCAGCCAGCACTTTCTTGGCTACGATCTTGTCGCCCATCTGACGGATGACCTCAGGCGTTGGCCCGATGAAGGTCAGTCCCGCATCGGCGCAGGCCTGGGCGAATTCGGCATTCTCCGATAGAAACCCATACCCTGGATGAATGGCTTCGACGCCGTGACTTACCGCGATCTCGATGATCTTGTCGCCGCGAAGATAGGTGTCGCCGGCTGATTCGCCTTCGAGCGGATAGGCTTCGTCGGCACTGGCGACATGAAGGGCCCCGCTGTCCGGTGTCGAGTAGACCGCTACCGAACCAATGCCCATCTCCCGCAACGTCTGGGCGATGCGAACGGCGATCTCACCACGATTGGCTATCAGAACTTTCGAAAACATACCGAAGGGCGGAATCCCCATGTATCAAAGTGATCGACGGGTTGTCCCCGCCAGTGATCTTATTTCGTTCGCCGAACCCATTCAGGATCACGCTTCTCGAGGAAGGCTTTCAAACCCTCCTGCCCCTCGACAGACACGCGGCGCTCGGCGATCTCTCGGGTGGTCAATTCTTGGGCAGCGTCCCAATCAAACCGGGCCATCTCGGTCAGCACGCGCTTGCAATGCCTCAACGCCTCAGGTCCGTTCTTGCTCATGATGCCTACTATTCGGGTGATCCAACCATCGAGGGCTGATTCATCGGCAGAGACATCCGATACCAAACCGATTCGCTTGGCTTCGGCGGCAACGAAGCGTTCAGCCGTCAACGCGTACCGCTGCAAGTGTCCACGCCCGATCTTCTCCAGCACATAAGGGCTGATCACCGCCGGCAGGATTCCGAGTTTGACCTCACTGAGGCAAAACAGTGCCGACTCGGTGGCCACAGCGATATCGCAGGCTGCCACCAATCCGACGCCGCCGCCGATGGCAGCTCCGTGGACGCGGGCTATGACCGGCTTTGGACATTCCCGAATAGCCCGCAGCATGTTGGCCATCTCGTTGGCGTCAGCCACGTTCTGCTCGAAGGAGTAATCCACCATCCGCTTCATCCAGTGGATATCCGCCCCGGCACAGAACGACTTGCCTTCGCTAGCGAGGACTACAACACGCACACTGTCGTCCTGCCCAGCTCGCACAAACGCTTCGGTTAGCTCGGCAATCACAACTTCATTGAACGCGTTATGCAATTCGGGCCGGGCGATGGTGATCTTGGCGACAGGCCCTTCATTTGACTGGGTTACGAATTGCATACGGATCCGATCTAGCTGTGCCGCAGATAACTCCTTCGTTCTGCCGCGTTCTTGTTTCACGCGGACGCCTACATTCTGAAGACGCTCTGGGTTCTCTCGGGGAACGGGGCGTTGAGGGATGCTGCGATTCCTAGGCCTAGCACCATTCTGGTGTCGGCTGGGTCGATGATGCCGTCGTCCCACAATCGAGCGGTGCTGTAGTAGGCACTGCCTTCGCGCTCGTACTTTTCGAGGGTTGGTCGTTTGAGGTCGTCTTCTTGTTGTTTGGTCATTTCTTGGCCTTGGGTTGCTAACTGGTCCTTCTTGACGGTGGCTAGCACATTGGCTGCTTGCTCGCCGCCCATGACCGAGATTCGGGCATTGGGCCACATCCATAGCTGTCTTGGACCGTAGGCCCGCCCACACATTCCGTAGTTGCCAGCGCCATAGGAGCCGCCGATGATCACCGTGAATTTTGGCACGGCTGCGTTGGAGACTGCCGCGACCATCTTCGCCCCATCCTTTGCGATACCGCCGGCCTCGAATTGTTTGCCCACCATAAATCCGGTGATGTTCTGTAGGAACACGAGAGGCACGCCGCGCTGGCTGCACATTTCGACAAAATGGGCTGCCTTGAGCGCCGATTCAGAAAAGAGAGCCCCATTGTTGGCTAGGATGCCCACCGGATAGCCCCAGATATGTGCGAAACCAGTGACTAGCGTTGTGCCGTAGAGCGCCTTGAATTCGTGGAAGCGGCTGCCGTCCACCACCCGGGCAATTACTTCCCGCACATCGTAGGGTTTGCGGATATCTTTTTGGATGACGCCGTATACTTCGGCAGTGTCGTATAGAGGCTCTTCCGACGATAGTGTTGACAGCGATGTTTTGGGCTGCCCATTCAAATGCCCGACGATGTGCCGCGTGATAGCCAAGGCGTCTTCATCGTTGGCTGCATAGTGATCCGCCACGCCCGAAGTTCGACAGTGAACATCGGCCCCGCCTAGCTCCTCGGCGGTAACTTCCTCGCCGGTGGCTGCTTTGACCAGCGGCGGCCCGCCCAGAAAAATGGTCCCCTGCTTGCGGACGATCACAGTTTCGTCGCTCATGGCAGGCACATAAGCGCCACCGGCTGTGCATGATCCCATGACGACGGCAATTTGCGGAATGCCAAGGGCGGACATCTGGGCTTGGTTGAAGAATATCCGCCCAAAATGTTCTTTATCGGGAAACACCTCATCCTGCATCGGTAGGAAGGCCCCGCCTGAATCGACCAGGTAGATGCAAGGAAGATAATTCTCTCGGGCGATCTCCTGGGCACGCAGGTGCTTCTTGACGGTCATCGGCAGATAAGAGCCACCCTTGACCGTCGCATCATTGGCAATAATCAAACACTCGCAGCCCTGGACACGCCCGATGCCCGCGACCACCCCAGCGGACGGGGCCGCGCCGTCGTACATTTCCCACGCCGCCAGCGGGCTGAACTCCATGAAGGGGCTGTCGGGATCAACCAACTGGTCGATCCGATCGCGCACGAACAACTTGCCTCGTTCGCGATGCCGGGCAACCCTTTTCTCGCCACCACCCCCTTTGATCAGTAGGTGGCGTTCGCGAAGAGTCGCCATCAGCGATTCCATGTGGGCGCAGTTGTCTTGGTAGGTTGAATCCGATGTGTCGATCGAGGACTGCAAGATATCCATAAGCAAAGAACCGTCTTTACTTTGCTAAAGCCTAGCTGGGCCTATCGCTTGTCGATGGCGACCACCGGCCGCTTGTCAGGCCCCGAATACCGGCTCAACGGCCTGTAGATACGGTTGTTCTCTGACTGCTCGATGAAGTGGGCACACCAGCCGGTGATCCGCGAACAAACGAACAACGGCGTGTACAGATCCAGCGGCAGATCCAGCAGGAAGTAGGTCAGCCCGCACGGGTAGTCTACGTTGGGGTAAATCGGCTTCGCCTTGGTGACCATGGGGTTCTTGATGGCGTCGTAGATGTCTACCCACTTGGTCTTGCCCTTCTCCTCAGCCAGCTTGCGCATCTCGTCTTCGAGGATCGATGCCCGGTGGTCACCGTTCTTATAGACACGGTGGCCAAAACCCATCACCTTTTGCTTGTTGGCCAACTGGTCATTGACCCAGGTGGATGCCTGGTCTGCATTCTCGAATTGACTCAGCATAGCCATGGCGGCTTCGTTGGCCCCGCCGTGCAGCGGGCCCTTTAGCGCACCTACGGCGCCAACACAGGATGACACCATGTCGGACATGGTGGAAGCGATGACCCGCGTGGTGAACGTGCTGGCGTTGAATTCATGCTCGGCATACAGGATCAGGGTCAAGTCGAGAAGTTTTTGGGCTTGGGCGGACGGTTCGACCCCTTGGGCTTGGTAGAGAATCTGCGCTGCGTGCGACAGCCCAACCTTGGGTTCGACAGGTTCGCCGCCCTCTAACATGCGATAGCGAGCCGACACAATGGCACCGGCCATGGCCATCAGCCAGACGGATCGCTTCCTCAAGTCGGATGCGTCATCGCCTTTGACTGGATCGAAGTGACCAGCCATGGAGAGCCCGGTCCTGAGCACGTCCATCATTGGCGCGTCTTTGGGAATCGAACGAATAGCTGCAACGAGTTCGCCGGATAGCGGCCTAAGATCAGCCAGCAACGCGTTGAATTCTTTGAGCTGCCCGGCGTCGGGCAACTCGCCAAAAATCAACAGGTGGGCAACCTCTTCGAAGTGGCAGTTGTTGGCCAAGTCCTCGATGTTGTAACCCCGGTACGACAGGCCGGTCTGTTCAACGGCGGCGATGGCAGTGTCGCTGGCAACAACGCCTTCTAGTCCTGGCTTCGCGGTGTAGTTCGACATGGTGGCGATACTCCTTTAGTGCGAATTCCGCTCCCTGACGGTCGCGGCTTGAGATTCGGCGACCGACCAGCCTGAAATGTTATTGACCCGGCTGGGTCGGCGGTGGAACTGCGTCGTATCCCAGCAGGTCATATAGTTCCTGCCGGGTTTGCATCCGGTCGAGGAAATCCTTCTGCGATCCGTCGCGTTTGAGGATTTGCAAAACGTCTTCGACAGCCTTGGCGACCACCCGCTGTAGAGTGACCGGGAAGATGACGATGTTGTAGCCCATCTGCTCGAACTCGTCCACGCTTAGGTAGGGCGTCTTACCGAATTCGGTCATGTTGGCTAATAGAACGGTATCTACGTCCTTGGCGAAGCGCTCAAACTCTTCCTTGCCCTGCAGCGCTTCAGGGAAAATACCATCGGCCCCTGCAGCCAAGTAACTGTGGGCGCGTTGGACCGCCTCGTCGTAGCCGATCACACTGCGAGCGTCGGTGCGAGCGAGTACTACAAAATCGGGACTTGCCTTCGCCTCGACCGCCGCTGCGATTTTCAAGCAGAACTCATCGACCGGCACCAGCTTTTTTCCGTCCAGGTGGCCACACTTCTTGGGAAACTCTTGGTCTTCGAGATGAATGGCGCTGACGCCTGCCTGTTCCAAAACGCGCACCGTGCGGGCAGCATTTTCAGGCCCGCCGTATCCGGTGTCGGCATCAGCCAAGATCGGAATCGAAGTTACACCTGCGATGTGGGCAGAATGATCACGAGATTCGCCGAGTGTCATCAGTCCAATATCCGGCGCGCCACCCACGCTGTTCGAGAGCACTGCCCCAGAAAGGTACATAGCCCCAAACCCAGCCCGTTCTATCTGACGGGCAGACAACGCATTGATCGCGCCGGGCATAACCACCGTGCCCTTTTTGAGCAACGAGCGGAGTTGGGCGGATCGCTGTGAAGATTCAACCATTGATGATTCCGATACGCGAGTTCGTTAGCAGCTACATTACCTTGAACTGAAACAGTTCATCCAGATCGGACAGCTCATCCAAGTGCCATGCCTTGTCCAAAATCGTCGCGATTGTGCCGTCGGAGATGACACCCTGGGCTAGCCTCTTGAATTTAGAAACCACCTCATCATCGGTCATCGGATTCTCGGCATGACCTCTTGGGAAATCGACCCGCTTGTCCACTTTCTTCCCACCGCCCATGGTGACGGTGATGTGGTTGGGGATGCCCTTGGGGTAGCCGGGGTTCAGTTCAGGCTCTTCGGTGATCTTGGTCTTATCCAACAACTCCAGTATTTTAGGATCGCTGAGTCGCTCTTCTTTGAATGAATCGCGGGTTACGTCTCCATCGATTAGGGCGACCGCGGTGCAGTATCCCATGGAGTGGTCGGCTGTCTCGCGCGAGGTAGGTCGCCATTTTTCGGGTTCGGAACCGATGATGCTAACTGCCGCTTCGACGCTGCCGATGTGAATCTCCTCGACCTTGTCCAGATCGATTTCGGACCGCAGTTGCAGCATGGCATCGATGGCTGACTGCGAGTGATACTCAGCCGGCCAAAACTTGATGTAGGTCTTGTTGATCATGTAATCGCCTCCGTCGGCCAAGACAACGTCCGCGGCTTTGGGGATGCTCAGTTGATTCATCAAGCCCTTAGGGCCTTCAAAAATCTCGAACGGCCCGGTCATGCCACGCCGGGCAAGGTCGGCTGCAAAAACACCGTTGCGGGCGGCGTTGGAAAAGGCGCAAGCCTTCCACATCGAAATCTGCCCGGTGCGCGTTTGCCGGGTGGCGATGTTGCACACGCCGGCCAAACCAAGGGCATGCTCTAACTGGTCTGCATCCAAATCCCACAACTTACCGGCGCCCAAAGCGCTGCTGAGCGCGCCATAGACGACGTGGTCCCAACCGCTCCTTCGCAGGCTGTCGGCGTCACAGAGACGGCATTGAATCTCATAGGCCAATACGATCGCAGCGATCAAGTCCTTGCCGCCCTTACCTGCCGCCTGGGCGACAGCTACGCACGGAGCAATGTTGTCGGAAGGGTGAGCAGGCTCGGCGCTGAGGTAGGTGTCGTTGAAATCGAGGTAGCGCACCATAGCTCCGTTGGCAAACGCTGCCAGCTCCGGGCAGGTGCTGTGCGTGGTTCCCCAGACGATCCCCGCTCGCGTATCGTGCAGCGACTCTGCCACGGCCCGGGCGATCTTGCTCGGGGCAGCGTTGTAGGCGCCAAGGGCAGTGCCGATTGAGTCGATCACCCTCCGCTTGACCTCGTGCACAGCCTCGGCGGGCAGCTTGTCGTAACTCTGATCGCAGACCCAATTCGCCATTCTTCTTCCAACTGTAGGCATGTTTTTCCCTGTTGTTTGAGGCCCTGATTCAATCCAAGAGCACCGATGGCCCTTGATCACTGCCGCCCTCAGGCGGACTATGTCAATCTAGCGTACTTCACCCCAGCGTCATCGATGATCGATTCGGACAGCAACTCGGCGATGTCCTTCTGCTCGATGCCCTCGTGCTCTTGAAGGTTGATGCCGTCTGAAAGCATACGCATACAAAACGGACAGGCGGTGGCGATGACCTTTGCCCCGGTTTCGACCAACTGGTTGGTACGCTCAAAATTTACCTTGATGTCACCGGGCTCTTCTTCTTTCCACATCTGGGCGCCACCCGCACCGCAGCACATCCCTCTATCCTTCGTCTCAGCCGGTTCAAGAATTTTTAGGCCCGGAATACTGGTCAAGGTATCCCGCGGGCTGTCGTAGATGTCGTTGTAGCGACCCAGGTAGCAGGAATCGTGGTAAGTCACCGTCTGATCGAGTTGCTGCGTGGGCTTCAACTTGCCGGCGCGAACCAGGCCATCCAGGAACTCGGCGTGATGGATTACTTTGTAGTGCCCACCGAAGTCACCGTACTCGTTCCCGAGCGTGTTGAAGCAATGCGGGCAGATGGCCACGATGGTCTTCTTGGCGACTTCGTAACCGTCGAGCATTTCGATATTGGCCTCGGCCATCATCTGGAACAGAAACTCGTTACCCGCCCGCCGGGCTGCGTCGCCGGTGCATTGCTCTTCAGGGCCTAGACAGGCGAAATCGACGCCGGCGATTTTCATTAATCTGGCAGTTGCCCGGGCGACCTTCTTCGCCCGGTCGTCAAAGGCGGGACCACAACCCACCCAGAAGAGAACGTCGGCATCGGGCTTTTCGCTCAAGAGGGGGATCTCCAACCCCTCTGCCCAGTTCATGCGATCATCGGCGGCGATGTTGTACGGCGACCCCGTCGTCTCCATACCTCGGAACGCATTTTGAAGCTGCTCGGGGAACTCACCGCTTTCCTGGGCCAAGTAGCGGCGCATGTCCACGATCTTGTCCACATAGGAGATGAACACCGGGCATTCCTCTTCGCAGGCCCTACAGGTGGTGCAGGCCCAGAGAACTTCTGGCTTGATGACGTCGGGTACCAGGTCCATCCCTTCGCCCGGAGAGTCACCGCCATTCTTGGTCAGCTCGTTCTCATTGTTGTACAAGAAGTCGCGCAGATCGAGGGTGAGCTGTTTCGGCGATAGCAATTTTCCAGTCCGGTTGGCCGGGCAAAAGTCGGTGCATCGACCGCACTCGGTGCAGGTGTAGAAATCGAGGATCGCCTTTTGGCCGAACTGGGTAATCCCCTTGATGCCCAGCGTTTCTTCGCGCTCGACCATCCCTTCGAGGTCTTCCATCTTAGGCAGGCAGCCTCGAGGTCCAAGCGGCTGGAAGAAGACGTTGGGGATCGCGGTGATAATGTGAAAGTGTTTGCTATAGGGCAGAATGTTCAAGAAAATGAGCACCAGCCCGGCGTGGGTCCAGAATCCCAGGTGCTGGATGATGGTGATGAAATCGGGTGATGCAACCCGCATCGGGATCGCCAGCAGCGAACCCAACGGCTCCCAACCGCCGCCTGGCTCATCATGCAGGGCTAGGCATGCTCCATCGTAGATCGAGTCGGCAATCATCATGGTCATGATGATCCCCAGGATGATGATGCCCTCGACCCCCTTAGCCATCCGCTTGGGGCGAACAACGATCCGGAAATAGAAGAAGACCAGCGTGCCCAAGATGACCAGCACAATGAAAATATCTTTGGTCAGGTTGTAAACATTGCCCAGCGGCGTCCCGGTGTCGAAAAGCCAATAGCCAAAGCCGGGATTCGACGTGTAGCCCCGCGCAAAGAGAATGAGCGAACGGAGCAGTAAGACCAGAAAGCCCGAGAAGATGAGCATGTGCCCAAAGCCGGCCCCCCGGTAGCGGGGCATTCTAGCCTGACCAAATGCAAACCGCAGGGTGAGTCGCAGCCGCTCAATTGGGCGGTCGAATTGAAAATCTGCAACGCCGATGCGCATCAATCGCCATCGTCGATTTGCAGAATAGGCAAATGCGCCCAGCGTCACCGCCAACAACAGCGTCATGAACGTCGGACTCATCTAACAGCGCTCCATTCTTACGGTGGACGCAACAACCTCCCCGCGTCGATCCAATCAGCCATTGAGTTGCTGAATCTCTTGGGTCAGAAGGGGAACCAGTTTGAACAGATCCATAACGCAACCGTAGGTTGCCACGGCAAAGATGGGCGCCTCTTTCTTGGTGTTGATGGCTACGATCACCTTGCTGCCACGCATCCCCGCCAAGTGCTGAATCGCCCCATCGATGCCACAGGCTATGTATAGCCGCGGAGTGACCACCTTGCCCGTCAAACCCACCTGCCGAGAATGCGGTTGGTAGCCCGCATCACAGGCGGCCCGCGAAGCCCCGGCTGCTCCGTCCAAGGACTCTGCCAACTCGTAGATGATCTTGAACCCGTCTTCGCTCTTGAGAGCCCGACCGCCAGAGACCACCACGTCAGCTTCGGTGACATCTCTTACGCCGCCACCAGCACGAACGATCTCAGTGGTCTTGATTCGGGCATCGCCGTCGGTCAAGGCTACGGCGACGTCCTGCGTATCGGCTGATGCGCCGTTGTCGGGCTCGCCGGCTGTGTAGGCGTTCTGTCGAATCGACAGAATGTTCCTGCCCTCAAGAGAGAGGTCAAAGCTGCCGACGGCTTTCCCGCAATAGAGCGGCGTCGTGACGCGCAATGACTGCCCGTCCAAGGTCAATTCGGTGCAGTCTGTTGCCAGAGCTGACTTGGATCTAATCGCCACTCTCGGAGCAATGTCTCGCCCCAGGAAGGAGGTCACCATCAGTACCAACTTGGGGTCGGCTACCTCGATGCAGGCACAGAGTGCCCGCGTGTAGTTCAAGGCCGAGAATTTCTCGAACGCAGCGTCGTCAACCACGAAGACCTTCGACGCGCCGTGCTGACCAGCTGCAGCAGCCACCTCACCCACGCCACTACCGATGACACAAGCGGTCACCTTTCCGCTGAGCGCAGAAGCCAGTTCTTTGGCGGCTGTGAATACTTGCAGCGAACCGGGGTGAACTTTCCCCTGATGTTGTTCCACAAAAACAAGAACGTCGTTGCCCATCGCTTATATCACCTTTGCTTCTTCACGCAGCAGTTTAGCTAGTTCCTTGGCCATCTCTTCGGGCTCGCCCTCGATGAACTTACACGCCGCTCTTGGCGGTAGGGGACTCACAGCCACAAACGAAAACCCCGGCGTACCGGTTGACACGTCTCCAAGATCCGCAACCGACAGGGTGGTCACAGGTTTCTTCTTTGCTTTCATCAGGTTGGGAAGCGACGGGTATCTCGGCTCAGCCAAGCCCTTCTCACAGGTGAGCAGTACGGGTAGGGTGCCCTCGACCACCTCTTCAGCGCCCTCGACACGCCGATTGGCTTTGAAGGTCTTGCCGTCCTCTGAAATTTCGAGGGCAACAACCGCACCGACATGAGGCCAATCCAACAGCTCCGCCAAGGCAGGGCCTGCCTCTCCCGAATCGTTGTCGATGGCCTGCTTGCCGATGAGGATCAGGTCGAACGGAGATTCCTCCTTACCTACCGCCGCAGCCGCGACAGAAGCCCAGCCCAACTCGTCTCGGGGGGTGATGGCTTCGTCGCTGACATGGACACCGCGGTCAGCTCCCATCGCCAAAGCTGATCGCAGGCTCTCTGCCGCCTTTGCATCCCCAACAGCCAGGGCCACGATTTCCTCGACGTCACCCCGTCCTTCCTTCAACCGAATGGCTTGTTCAACGCCAAACTCGTCGAAGGGATTCAGTACCATCTTCAGGCCTGCCCGATCGATATCCGCGCCGCCGGCAGTCACCTTGATGGCTGCGTTGGAATCGGGCACCTGTTTTGTCACCGCTAGAATTCGCACTGCTGATCACTCCACTTCGCTATTGATGGCAGACCACGGTTGGCTGACTTTAGGGAGAGGAATCATAGCGGATTTGGGGCTATTTGGGCAGGGGGCATAGCCCGATGATTCTGACTGGCCCGGCACCGCTCTGTCGCGGCCACTTTTTGTCCCGGGCGGATGCTGAATTCCAGGCGGGCATCAATAAACGATCCGGAAATCCTCAATAGCCTCACAGGGCGGTACTTCTTCGGACTGGCAATCCTGGATGTTTCGATCCATCACCTGGGAAAGGGCCAACAGGAACCTGTCTACCTCTTGGGCATTGCCTTGGGCGACTAACTTCACTCGGCCATCCGATAGGTTCTGCACTGTCCCGGTGATCTCGAAGCCGCGGGCTAGCTTTTCGGTGGAGAATCTAAATCCCACGCCCTGAACCCGACCCGAATAGCAGACAATACGACGGACATCCATGTTGCAGCCCACACGAGGTCAGGTTTCCGCTAGCTGGTCAGGGCCTCTTCGACGGAGTCATAAACCTCCAACAGGGTGCCCAGCTTGGTGACCTCCAGCAATTCGACTATTTGAGGCAGCGGTTGCACCAACCGGAACTGTCCCTGCTTCTTGCTCATGCGCAAGTAGCTGGCCACGATAGCGCCCAAGCCCATGGAGCAGATGAATTCCAGCTCACCCAAGTCGATCACCAACCGTCCATGCCCACCCGCTGCGCTAAGAAGCTGCTCGCTGAGCATGTCACAGGCCTCCATGCTGGCCGAGCCGATCAGCCGGCAAACGACAGCGTCACCCTTGGATTCAACCTTGATCTCGAATGGGGCTTGTCCAACTGGCATTTGGGGCCTTTCGGTAAGAGGACAGCGGCTACGATTCTCGTTTCTTGAGCAGGCAGACTTCGGCGCCGCCGCACTGATACCACACATCCGTCATGTACGCTCGCATCAGCATCAGACCCCGGCCATGGGGTAGCGATATGCGATCTGCGGAAGTGGGGTCCGGAACTTTCTGAGGTTCAAAACCGCAGCCCTGATCGCGCACCAGGATGACCGCCAGTTCAGCGGTCACGCAATAGCGGACTGTGATTTTCTTGGATTCGTCGTTGGAGTTGCCGTGCTTGACCGCGTTGGTCATCGCCTCTTCAAGGGCCAACTTGATGGCGAATGTCGCATCTTCGCTGTACCCACAATTGCGAACTTCTTCGAGGATGACCTCTTCGGGCTTCTTGGCTTCGTACAGCGTGCTCTTGACCTCCAGGGCTGTCAGCAGTTGCTCGATTTTGGGATCAAGTCGCATGCGCAAAACAGCCAATCAATCAAGACACTTGGATCGCCAGTCAGGACGTCTAGCCGTCTGTGACCCACCACTCTTATGCCCTAGGGCAAGGATTGCCTGCCTAGGCCAACTGCTTCAAGGCTTGGGCTGCGGTGTCGTGGATGTCGAACTTCTTGTTCAGCCGGGTGATCTTGAAGACTTCATATATCTGCGGGTTGATGTCCGACAACAGGAGGGTGCCCTTGGACATGCCGACTTTCTTGTCCAGATTGATCAGCATCCCCAATGCAGCACTCGAAAGGTGCTCAACTTGCTTGAAATTCAGCAGCAGTTTAATTTTTGCGTTGCTGTCAACCAATTCAAACAGTTGATCCTCGATCTCGCGTATACAAAGCTCTTCGAGAATCTTTCGGTCGCTAAATTCAACGACCTGCACGCCGTCCTGTTCGATCGCGGTGAGATGGGGATTGCCTTCGGGCATTTGGAACTCCTCTTGAGAAATTCTTACGACAGACAACGGCCCTCTCAGTGTAGTTAGGACGCTGGAACTGTCAAGCAACGGCGGTTCGGCAGCTCGGGCGATGGGCTTCTCAATTGAATTCCCGGTGTTACCTGTCGTATAATCCGCGAACAAGGTCTGGATGAGTGGATTTTGAGAGTCGATCCGAAAGCCAATCGAGATTTTCTGCCCTCCATTGTGGCGATAGTCGTCTACCTTCTGCTTGACGCGGAGCAGGCGATGGCCTGGGGGCCTGGGATTCATGTTTCCATTGCCTCAGATGTGTTGGCCAACAGCGCTTGGCTGCCGGCGGCGGTGGCTGGGATCATCACCCGCTATGCCCGCGACTTTAGCTATGGGTGTATTGCTGCGGACATGGTTTTTGCCAAGCGGCTAAGCCGGGTCAAGCAGTTTTGCCACCACTGGGCCACCGGGTTCGCCGTGCTCGAACGCGCTCGCGACGATCGCGGCAAAGCCTTCGGATATGGCTACTTGGCGCACTTGGCGGCTGACACCGTTGCCCACGGAAAATTCGTTCCCCATCAAATCGTGGTCAGCGGCACACCGGTAAGCTGGGGACATGTATACTGGGAGATGCGGGCCGATTCGGTGGTCGATGACCAACTCTGGCAACGCATCAATCAAATCTTGCAGGCTGATCACGGGGATCATCATCAGACCCTTGGGCACTTGCTTACCGGCACGCTGCTTCCCTACCGGGCCAACCAACGGCTGTTCGACCAAATCAACCGCATGGTCAACCGCCCAGGGTGGCGGCAAGCTATGGGGGTCTTGGAACAAAACTCGCGTCATGAACTCCCCGCCAAGCTAGTCAGCGACTTCCAGGCGGAGGCTGTCGACCGCACGATGTGTCTGCTCACTTCGCTGGAGCAGTCCCCGATTCTGGATGAGGATCCCAACGGCCATGCAGCCCTGACCTTTGTACGCGATCATCGCAGGCATGTGCGGCGTCTGCGACGGCGAGGCCTGCACGTTCGTCATAGGATCAGAGAAGCTGCTTCAGCTCACGCGCCCAAGTAGTGCGTCTTCTGGCCAGCCGCAAAGGTTGACTTTCCAAAGAGACCTGGTGCATCGCCACGCCAAAATGTTCGGGTGATGTGGTGCAGGCTTGCCACGGCTGCCGCTCGTCATCGTTGTGTGCCGTCATTCCCGCCTGCCTGGGAATGACGAAGGCTACTTTCGCACATTGTGGTAGCATGCAAACACCAACCCGCAGCTTTTGGTGTGGCGAAGCACTAGCCAGCCTTTCTCCATGGGCATGGTGAGAAATCCGGGCTAGATGTGGCTGTAGACCCTTGGCTGAGACCATCGAGCGCAGCTGTCTGCCTCGGCAAGCATCAGAGTAGTTCGTACTTATTCATCCGGTAGCGCAGTTGATCGCGTGACAACCCGAGCAAGGTTGCTGCCTGGGTCTGGTTATCGCCTGCCCGGGCTAGTGCCTGCCGCACGAGATGCTCTTCTACGGAGGCAAGGTTGATGCCATCCCGCGGCAAGATCGGCACGCCGGATTGGGGTTCGGTCCTGGACACCGGCGAACCGAACACAAAATCGCTCGGATCGAGCACGGAGTGCTTGCAGAGCAGGACGGCTCGCTCTACTGAGTTGCGCAACTCGCGAACATTGCCAGGCCAAGAATAGGCCAGCAGCTGGCTTCGCGCGTCATCGCTGATCCTTGTTACCGTCTTCTTGAATTCCGAGGCGAAGGAACTCACATAGTGATTGGCCAATAACTCGATGTCATCGCCCCGTTCTCGCAGAGGCGGTAGGTCTATCGGAATGATGTTCAAGCGGTAGAACAAGTCCTCACGGAATTCGCCGTCTATGACCGCTTTTTCGACATCCTTATTGGTGGCTGCGATGACGCGCACATCAACTTCAATGTCGCTGATCCCGCCGACCCGTCGAAATGCTCTCTCTTCGAGGAATCGCAGTAGCTTGGCTTGTAGCTGGGCCGGCATGTCGCCGATTTCATCGAGGAAGACTGTGCCTCCGTCGGCGACCTCCAGCAGTCCTTTCTTGAGCGATTTGGCGTCGGTGAAGGCTCCGCGCTCATGCCCGAACAACTCACTCTCGAGCAACGCTTCAGACAGCGCAGTGCAAGTGATGTTCACGAAGGTGTGGTCGGCCCGGTCAGAGTTGTAATGGATGGTTTTGGCCACCAAATCTTTGCCCGTGCCGCTTTCGCCGCGAAGAAAAATAGTGGATGCCCCGCTGATAGCCACCTCGCGGATGGTGGTGAACAGATCTTGCATGGCGGGACAGGCGCCGATGATGCCTTCGATGCCGAACTTGCTACGAATGCGATTGCGGAAATCGCGGACCTGCCGTTTCAAGCGGGTCTGCTCCAGTCCCCGCTCGATCAGCATCATCAGTTCTTCCATTTTGAACGGTTTGGCGATGTAGTCGAATGCCCCCAGCCGCATGGCATGGACCGCATCCTCCACGTTGCTAAATGCGGTGATCATGACCACCACCAAGTCACGATCGAAATTTCGGATTTCTTCTAGAACCTTAAGGCCGGTGATGTCAGGCAACCTGTAATCCAGGGTCACCAGGTCATACGTGTTTTCCTTGAGCAGGGCTAAGCCCTTCTTGCCCGTTTCTGCCTCGTCGGCAATGTAGCCCTCTTCGTCGAACCTCTGGCGCAATGACCATCGGATCAACTTCTCGTCTTCAATTATCAACACACGCGTCTTGCTCATAGTTCAACCGGCATCTCTATGCTGACCGAGGTTCCGTGCCCTTCCTCACTGCGAAGCTCCATGTTCCCGCCATGAGATTCGACGATGCGTCTGCAAATGGGTAACCCCAGGCCGGTCCCTTTGGCCTTGGTCGTAAAGAAGGGCTCGAACACCCTGCTCGCATCCGAGGCGGCGAGGCCTATCCCCGTATCCACTACTTCGATTCGCACGAACCCATCCCCGGATGATAGACAGCAGCTGACTTCTCCGCCACTCTCGCAGGCGTGGGCAGCATTGAGAAACAAGTTGGTGATCACCTGACGGAACAGCGCTTCATCGACAAAGGCCTCCACCGCAGAGCTTAACCCTTTACAATGAATGACCAAGCCCTGCACGGCTGGATGGGTTCGCAACTGAATGATGGCGTCTTGCAACAACTTCCCGAGGTACACGCGCTTGCGCCGGGGGGGCTTGGGTCGCGCGTAGACCAGTAGGTCGCGAACCGTCTCATCCAAGCGATCAATCTCAGCAAGAACCTCTCCAATGATTTCCTTGTGAGGGTTGTCCGGAGCCAATGAAGCGCCGATCACCTGGATGGCGCCACTGATTCCTGCGAGCGGGTTCTTGATTTCATGGGCCAAGGTCGCCGCCAACTGCCCCACGTTGGCTAGGTGCTCAGATTCTGCCAGTCGCTTTTCCATGGCTTCACGCTCTGATGCACGGATTCGCTGATCGGCTTCCTCTTTGTAGGTTTGCAACATCAAGGCGAGTTCCAAATCCAGCAGCTTGTTCAATGCCGCCATGGTGCGATCGGGATCTGCGATGTCGGCCTGGCGAATGTGGTCGTTCAGCGCGTTGCGAATGACGCTCATGCCGGTACACATGTAATATTGTGGCAGGTGATGCCTCACATGGACGCGGCCAATGCTGACGTGGCGTTGGCAATAATCCCAGTCGTAGGTCCCGGAGAATAACTCCAGCACCCATCCGCACAAGGTGTTGGCCAAGCGGTCCAGTGATGAGCCTGCGTTATGCACGATCGCAACGGCCTGCTTGTCCCGCTTTAGATTCCGATAGAACAAACCGACAACTTCCGGGATAATGGGTTCTATCGCATCCCCGGCAGCGCGCAGCTGATCTGCGTCGGCTTGGTCAAACCCGACGTAAGCCTTGAGATGGTCGAAAAACTCACTGCTGATTTCCGGCATGCTTGTGAACCTTCTCACTCGGACGATAGCGCCTGTCGAATTGTGAACGAAGGAGCACGACTGCGTCTTCGACCGCATCCACGGTCCTCACTGATCTCCCAGCCCCATGGCTGTGTCAGTGGTTACTTGTAGTGGCCAGACAGGGCATCGATGGCTTTGTTCAATGCCTCGACGGCAGCGGCTTCTGGTTTTTGCTTGGTCTTCATCGCGGCTGACATTACGCCATGATGGTCGGCCAGTTCTTGGAGATACGCTTCGTAGCCCTCAGCTCCCTTGGCGACAGGCTTGACCTTTTGGGTCAAGAAGTACTCTGCGACCACGCTAATAATGTGAGAGGCGTGTTGCTCTTTGGTGTTGACCCAGCGGATCATTTGGTTGATCGATTGGGCATCGGTCGATCCAGACAGCTTCTGGATGTTGTCGATGGCTTTGGCAATCGTAGTCGCATCCTCTCGAAGGCGGGTGATGCGGGCTGAGTCGTCATAAATGCCGCACGGGACCTGGCAATGTGCCGCAGCCGGCTTGGGATTGGCTGTCCAAAGAAACGCTGTAATCCCGGCGGTCAAGCAGAGCAGCGTCAGGCTAGTCGCAATGTAATTCTTCATCGTGGATTCCCTTTCAACGTACACAGTTTGAACCAAACGCGGCTACCGGTCCTGCCGTGCAGCGTAGCCACCTCGTAGCGCCGACAGCATAGTACCCGATTCATCCGGCGAGGGAAGATTAGGCCCAGCAGAACAAGGCTGGGTACCTCCACCCGCGGGTAGCGCGTTGTGCCGTCCGCGAAACGTCGTTTCCGGGAGGGGCCGCCCCGTGCAGGCCAAACGAAGGCTGCGTTGCAGCTAAAGGGTCTTGTTACCCTTGGGGTCGGAAGGTCGGTACACTTTAGTTTGCAGACAAGGTGGCCAATTCGAGGATCAAGTTATGCTCAAGAACTTCCTGTCCGTGACGGACAATCAGCTGCAGCTGGCCTTGGTCTTGACGTTGCCGCTGCTCGCGATTCTGCTCCCGTATGGGCAAGAGGCCCTGGGGATGGCCCCCACGCAGTTGCCCATCCGGTCCGCGGGCGACCATTTTTTTTCCCGCCAGGATTGGAACAGCGCAGCGGCGGCCTACGAGAGAGACGTGGCTACCAATCCAGAAAATGGGCGGGCGTGGTTCCGGCTTGGGTATGCTTATCACGCCATGGAGGCCCTCGACAAAGCCATCATTGCCCACAAGCGAGCGGCCAAATTCCCTCGGTTCGCCCCGACCGCCAACTACAACCTTGCCTGCGCCCTGGCGCTGACGGGCAAGAAGAAGGCTGCCCTGAATGCGTTGGAGGTAGCCCTGACCTCTGGCCGAATCAACCCGCAAATGGTCCGCAACGATCCTGATCTCATCAGCTTGCATGACGACGCAAGGTTCGAGAGGCTCCTCCACAACCATCCAAACGCGCTGCTGGCAGAGTACGAACAACTCGACTTCTGGGTTGGGGATTGGGACGTCTTCAGCAAGCGAGGCGAGCAAGTCGGCCAAAACAAGATCGAAAAGCTGGAGGGTGGATTCCTCATCCAAGAAAACTGGACCTCGTCACGAGGTAGAACGGGCAAGAGCACGAACTACTACGACCCAGCTACCAACAAATGGCGGCAGATTTGGATATCCGCCGACGGAGAATTAAGCCAGTTTTCCGGCTCGTTCAGCGAAGGGGCTATGCGGTTCGAGGGCACCTCGGTCAACCCCCGAGGCAAGCGAGAGCAAGCTCGCATCACCCTGACCCCCAAGCCCGACGGAAAGGTACACCACCTCTCCAAGCATTCTGGCGATGAAGGCAAAACCTGGTACGTCTACTTCGACGGCACCTATGTGCCCAAGGAGTAGCCTATCGGGCAGGAGTTCCCGGCTTCACCGTCGAGCGGCTAGCTGTCATTGGTCTGTCGCTATGCAGTTTTCGCTGCCAGTTCCGCCAGTGCTGGATCGCAAAACACATCGTGCCTGTATGCCGCAGCTTCTCCCTTAATTATGGCTAAGAAACGTCCCGACCAGGTGGGCACTTGGCTATATTCATGGCTGAAAGTTCTGACCAGTCTCCAGAGTGAGCAAAGGACGCGCGGGCATGAATCGCACCATGAAGTTGTTGACCTTTCTGACCATTATGGCCATGGGCACTTCGCTACGGGCTGAGGTGCTGTCCTTCATCTCAGAAGCGGCGTTCAGCGCCGAATTGCAGGCGCGCGGCTACACGCCCCTGGTCGAGGATTTCGAGGGGCCTGACTGGGACCACGTCAGATCCAATTACCCCATCCAGAACGCGGTGCCCGCAGTGACCAGCAAGGGTCTTACTTGGTCGGGCAACGCCAAAATCACCACCAACCAGAATTGGGCGCGGACGGGGAATTGGGGCCTCTACACGGTCTATGAACCTCCAGGATCCCTGGACGAACTGTTCGTCGATAGCGACATGCCAATTTTTGCCGCGGCCGGGTGGTTCAATTCGAATCCCGACGGGGCTGACATGGCCATTGAGGTCGATGGTCAAGTAGTCGCCGAGCGGCCAATTGGAAGTGGGCACCAGTTCCTGGGCGTGATCATGACTTGTGGGTTCACGTCAGTACGCTTTGTGGATCTCGAAGGCCAAACGGTGTGGGGTGTCGATGATTTCACGTTTGCCACTGGCGGCACATTCCAAGACTGCAACAGCAATGGCCTGGGCGATGAGTGTGACCTCACCAACGGCAGCAGCAACGATTGCAACAACAGCGGCATACCCGACGAGTGCGAACTTGCATCAGGGGCTTTGCAAGATTGCAACACCAACGCCCTGCCCGACGAATGCGAGGCGGTCTCTGGCCAAGTCTATGCTTCGGGACAACTCTCGCCTCTTGGCGCTGGCTCGCCGCAGAGCTTTACCATTTCGGCACCGGCGCCAACGCGGTCGGATGCCATTATGGATTTCTCCGCCTACGCGAATCTGAGCGGGAGCAATCGATTCGTTGACGTGGATGTCAACGGACTAGCGGTGGGTACGGTCTTTGTGGTCGACGGCTCAAACTGTCCAGAATTGGTTCCGAACCAGGCTAGATTGACCGTCCCCATGGCGGTGTTCAACAGCATAGTCGATGGCGGTGACGCAGTGATTCAGATGACGCCTTCGATCGACGTAGCCCTGGGGGAGTGTGATCTACCGGCCTATATCAGCGCGACAGTGACTTTGTTCGTCGCATCACCGGCGGATGCCAATGACAACGGGCTTTTGGATGCGTGTGAAACGCTGGGCGACATGGATGCCGACGGCGATGTAGATTTGGATGACCATGCTCTGTTTGCAGGATGCCTGACCGGTCCTGGGGGTGGGCTGCCGATGAATTGCACCTCGGGCGACCTCGATCTGGACAATGATATCGATCTCCTCGATTTCCAAACGCTTCAAGCAGCCTACCCAGCATTCTAGAGTCTTGCCGTCTTGTTGATACGCGGCTGCTTCGCTTCGATTGAAACAACTGCCCAACAGCGATATGCTGCCCCGGCTGTCCACGCGCGAGTGGCGGAATTGGCAGACGAGCAGGATTTAGGTTCCTGTACCGTAAGGTGTGGGAGTTCGACTCTCCCCTCGCGCAGTATTGTCGTAGAATCGAGTGGTCTGAGGCTTCGCGCCGGACAGAAGCGATGGAGCCTCGGGCCCGACTCACCCGCCCACAGCTCGAACGCAGTCGATGACCGTGCCGTCTACCCACTTAATGGCGGCTACTACCTTCTCGCCTAGTTTGGGTAGTTGCGGTTTTCCACCGCAGATCTGCTCCACCTCTGTCTTGATTTCCTGGATTGGCCGGATGGGTAGGCAGGTCCCTTTGACGGCGTCGAGCAGGTCTTGCCGTCTGGGGTTGATGGCTATGCCGCGCTCAGTCACCACCACGTCGATCAAGTCGCCTGGGCCACAGAGGGTGGTCACGCGGTCTACGATCACCGGAATGCGATCCCGCACCGAGGGGATGGGCAAAATCACGCACTTGCCAAACAGGCAGTTTTGCCAGCCGCCGATTCCGTGGAGCAGTCGCCCATCCGAGTGAGTGACTACATTGGCATTGAAATCGACATCAACCTCAGTTGCCCCAAGAATGGTAGCGTCAAGCATCGAGGCGAAGCAGCCCTTCCCGTGGTAGTTATAGCTGGTAAACGGACTGGTATCCTGATGGCAGGGATTCTCGCGCATGGAGCGGACACCATCCAAGTCGAAGGTCTGCCCGTCGAGGATGTAATCGGTCAAACCTTGCTCAAGCATTTCGACAAGGTACTTGGTGCTACCCCCGCGAATGAATCGCGACTTGATGCCGGCTTCGATCATCATGTCCTTAAGGAAGATGGCGATGGCTAACGCGGTCCCACCTGCCCCTGCCTGGAAGCTGAAGCCGTCGGCCAGGATGCCTGCGTCACGAATGAAGCGGGCGGTCATCTCGGCAATTAGCAGGCGGTCAGGACTCTTGGTCAGTTGCGTGGTGCCCGAAACGATTTTCGAGGGATCGCCAATTGAATCCATGACTACGACTTGATCGATGTTGTTGCCTTGAATCTGCCAGGGGATGCAAGGGAACGGCACAAGATTGTCGGTCACCACGATGGAGTGGTCTGCGTACATCGAATCAACCAGAGCAAAGCCAAGCAATCCACACGCGGATGGTCCGGTCACGCCGTTGGCATTGCCGAAGGGATCAGCCGTGGGGGCGGCGATGACGGCGATGTCGATATGCACGTCGCCGTCCTGAACCGCCTGCCACCGCCCGCCGTGGGAGCGCAATACGCCCATGCCCTGCATTTGACCTGTAGAGCAATAGTCGCCCAGCGGTCCGTTCATGCTGCCCTCTATGTGGTGAACCACGCCACTCTTGAGGTGGTCGATGATGGGCGCGTGGCAGGGAAAAGCAGCGCTAGGAAACCAGCGCAAATCTTTAACGCCCAGCGAAGCAGCCGCCTCGAAGACGGCATTGCCCAGGATGTCGCCGTTGCGAAAATGGTGATGGGTCGAGACGGTCATCCCATCGGCTAGCCCCGCGTTCTTGAGAGCGGTTCTAAGGTCAGCCGCAGTCTTGTTGCCATCGTCAGGATAATCGGCGCAGGTGCGAATCGATGGAGCTGCTTTGTGGCCGCGAGGGCGGTACTTGCCCACGCCCATGAAGGGAATCGCATCTTGACCATTGATCCGCGTAGGAACATCGCGACCAGCCGCGTTTTCGGTGAGGGCTACGTCCATGGGTGGCACCACTCCTTAGGGGGTTCGGCGTCCGATCACTGCCCGGACATGCGTACCACGCGTTGGGCTCGCTTAACCACGGGAGCGTCTATCATCTTGCTGCCGAGTGAGACAACGCCGAGCCCCTTTGCTTGGGCTTCTTCAAAGGCATCGACGATACGATTGGCCTTGGCTAACTCATCTGCGGTGGGGGCGAAGCATTCATGGATCACCGCAATCTGGCGAGGATGGATGCAGCCCTTGCCATCGAAGCCGAGCGACTTGGCTTCGAGCACGCTGGCCCGCAGGCCTGCCATGTCCGACACATCGGAGAACACGGTGTCAATGGGTTGCACTCTGGCTGCCCGGGCGGCATTGATTACCTGACTCCTCGCCCAGACGCTCTCACGACCATTATTGGTGCGAGCTACGCCGATGTCAGCTGTGTAGTCTTCCAATCCGATGGCCAAGGCGACGATGTTGGGCGACGCAGTCGCGATGTTATACGCGTTGATAGCCCCCAGGGCGCTCTCGACAATGGGCATCAGGTAGACGGGCTGATTGATCTTTTCCTTGGCTAACAAGGTTTGGATGCGTTGATCGACCTGCTGAACCTGCACGGGTGACTCGACCTTGGGGATCAACACCAGGTGCAGGTTGTGGGTCGCAATGAAATCGAGATCTTCCAAGCCGCGATCACCCTGGTTGATGCGCACCATCCGCTCGGCTGTGGAAAAGTTGATGCTCAAGAGGGCGTTACGCACCAAGATGCGGGCGGCATCCTTTTCCGGCGGGGCAACGCTGTCCTCCAGATCGAGAATGACCGCATCGGGCTTATGAAGTCCCGCATTGAGCATGAACTTCGGCTCGTTTCCCGGCAGGTAGAGGCGTGAGCGGCGAAACCGATCCCGCTCGGATGCCTGATCAGTATTCGGGGCGACTTCCGGCAGCAGCCCAGCCCCAACATCGCCCCCCAGCCGCCGCACGGCCGCTTCCAACCGGGCCATGATGACAAAGGGCAGGGCCCCGGCGTCTTCAACCTCGACCTTGGCGTTGACAACGCCCAGCCTGCTCAATCCATCGAGGATGAGTTCGCGAATCGAGTCACCATACATCGACTCGACTTTGCTCTTGAAATCGAGCTCGATACCGCCGGCCTTGGCTAGCGTAACAGCCACCCAACAGTCCGACCGAACGCTCTCGCCGCGTTGGCCACATTCGGCAGCATTAGATTCTACGGGCGTGGACATCGTCTTGGATCTCAGCGGGCTACTTGTCGCCATTGTGCGACAAACGTCTAGTTTCGGTCAGCCACAGTCAATGTCATCAAGTCGTTCACGTCGTCCAGCGTATCCACGGCAAAGATAGCTTCGCGAAGTTTGGCCCGTGCCGGCTCGGTCATCACCGATTCTGCCAAGGCGTCGAACTTGACTTGCAGGTCGTCGATGGTCATGGGGTCTCGCGGGTCACCCTTGGGCACATCCACTTGGTGGGTCAGCTTCTTTCCATCGGTGGTGGTAATGGTTACCCGGGCGCACTGCTTGGCTGGGAATGCTTTCTCGAAGTCGTCGTTGGCAACCACCTTGACCTTGGCCATCTGCGCCCGCAGACGTTTGTCCCAAATCTTTTCTTCAGTGAATTCCTGCGGGGTGACCCGCCTCTCAGCCAAGGCAGCCGCTGTGGCATAGGGCAGGGAGTGGTCGGCTGACTCTTTGCCTTGGGGGTCGTACTTGGCTGGGTCGGATAAGATATCAGCTGCCCGAGCAATGCTCTCGATCAACACCTCCTGCACGTCCTCAGCCTTGAGGTTGTTCTCCCCAATCAGATGCAACGTGGCTGATAGCGGCGAGTGCATCAGGGCTTCGACCGGGAACGATTTCATGCCGCAGTCGGTGATGAGGAATCGCTGGCCCAAGGTCTCGGTGAACCAGCTGTAATCCCAGGCGTCGCCGAGGCAATGCTCCATGCCTTCCTTGCCTTCCAGCACCCCTTCAGGCCCGGTAAAGCCCTTCTTGGCCAGTAGGGCGGCTTCGACGCCGGCGCGGGTTGCCATAGGGCTTACCGTGTTCTTCATCATGGTCAGTTTGCCAGCCACAGCGCATCCGAGCGTGAAGCAGCGACAACTGGCGATGCCGATGGCATGCTGCATCTGCTCAGCATCCAGCCCAATCATCCGACCGGCGACTACCGGCGCGGCATAGCCCATCAGCGTGGCATGGTGCCAGCCCCGTTCCCGAATGCCCGGAACGGCAATGTGGCACAAACGCATAGCCATTTCGTAGGCTAGGATGATGCCGACCACGAGATCCTTACCGCTCAAGTGATCGCGCTCTGCCAGCGCCAGCGGGGCGGAGAGCAAGTCGCTGGGGTGCGAGGGGTCCTGCTTCCAGTAGATGTCGTTGTAATCCATCGCCCGGACCATTAAGGCGTTGAGCAAAGCGGCGGTTACCGGACTCATTTGATCGCCGGCACCAATAACCGTGCATGGGCCACTCCCGCCCATCTCCCGCTCGTGTTCCAGGAACATTTTCACGTCGTGGGTTTGGTATCCGCCCAGGGCACAGCCCAGGGTGTCGTAGAGAAACCGTTTGGCTGCCTCGACCGATTCGGGCGAGAGATCCTCGTACTTTAGCTCGGTAGCCCAGCGGGCCAATTGGGCGGTGATAGTTGCCACTTGATGAATCTCCTTGAGAATGCAAGAACCTGCCTACTTGGAGGTTTGCTGACCAACTGTGGCACTCGCTTCCTAGCCAACGTCTCCACCGGCAAGATGCCGGTGCCACAGAAAAACCGGCTACTTCTTCTTGCCCAATCCGCAGGCAGCGTCAAAATCGATGAAGTCTGCGTGATGGAAAATGATCGACTCTGTGCTCCGTTGAACGTGGTCACCCTCTTTCGAGTGGGTGGCTACGATGTGCATGACCTCGTCGGGCAAGCCGTGCTTCCAACAGAGTCCGACGCCGCTAAACGGATGCCGCAGGTGATCGCCGCGAGTCCCCTTGGCGACCGTTCCGTCCTTCTTGACGTATTCGATGGGTTTACCCACATCAGCGAGCAAGGCCCCGGCGATCAAGTGATCGTGATGGATGGGCATCCTGTCTCCCCAAATCTCGCCAAGCACGTTCTCGATGGCCAGACACATCTTCACGCAGGAGCGCACATGCTCGATGAAGCGCATGTCGATGTCCCCAGCCAGCAAGGTGAAGGGAATCTCTTCCAGCTCTGCCGGCGTCCAGCCACCGGTGCGGATGGTGTCTTCCCACACGTCGATGACCTTCTCCCGCAAGCCAGAGTCGCGGATGTCTTGCAATTCAGGAAACAGCCTCTTGATGTCTTCACGCATTGGTGTACTCCATACCCAAAGAGGCCTCGACGCCTCGATCAAGAATTCCGACTCAGTTGTTCACGGATGAGCGTCTCGAATCCGCCTTTGACAATCAGTTCCTGAGCGACTTCGCCCAGTGGGCTAAACAGGTAAACCTTCTTGCCGCATTCGATTTGAGAGGCTGCAAAAGCAACCCGAGCATGCCAATCGGTGCGGATGGTCGCTGCATCATGCCCGGATAATTCTCGCCGCAGATCATCAACCAAATCTGGGCATTCGATCAACACATAGCCATTGTTGAACGCATTGCGCTTATAGGTCTGCGAGTAAGAACCCGCGATGATCATAGCGATTCCGCGATACTTCAAAGCCGTAGCAGCCTGTTCGCGGGATGACCCCGAACCAAAGTTGTAGCCGCCGACCAAAATGTCGCCATCGCGGGCCAACGACTGAAATTTCGGGTCGTAGTTGAGCATGGCTTTGCTGCCCATCTCGTCCGGCGACAAGTCGTCCTTGTAGGTGAACTCTTTGCCGTAGATGCCGTCGGTGTTCAAGTTGTCCTTGGTCACAAATAGCAGGTCGCCTTCGATGGCCATTGGAAAACCTGGCAGGATGGAGACTTCTCCCGGAGCAGCCGGGCGACGATCGCTCACCCTGGTGGATGTTCCCGCCTCCAGGGTTGCCCGTTGGCTGCTGGCATCGCCGGCGCTTCGTTGAGGGCCAGCGATTCTGCCCGCCAAAGCCGAAGCAGCCACAACCGCAGGGCTGGCTAGGTAGACTTGCGAACTGCGTGCCCCCATGCGTCCGGTGAAGTTGCGGTTGGTGGCTGAGATGCCTACTTCTGCATCTTCAAGCACGCCCTCTCCCAGGCCTATGCAGGCCCCGCACCCCGGCGGCAGTTCAATCGCCCCTGCGTCGAGCAGTGATTGCCAGTGCCCTGCCTGCTTGGCCTGTTGTTCGACCTCGCTCGAAGCAGCCGCGATGTACATCTTCACGCCGCTGTGGATCTTCTTGCCTTGGACTACCTCTGCGGCGGACTCGAAATCGCCGAGTCGCGCGTTGACGCAGCTCATCAGGAATGCTTTGTGGATAGTGACGTCTTTCGCTTCCAGCTCGGGCAGAGAGGTGATGGTTTTGACCTCATTAGGCCCAGCCACAAAGGGCGTCACGGCTGACAAATCGAGGTTCAGCTCTTTGGCATAACTAGCCTCTGCGTCGGCATGGGGCGAATCGGCTTCAAGCCGCTCGATGATCTCTTCGGTGAGCCGAGGACGGGCATCGCCCCGTTGCTTGAAATGCTCCGCCCTCAATCGGAGATACGCGTAGGTCGCCGCGTCCGCAGCAAACACGCCGGCCAACGCACCCCACTCGGTAGTCATGTTGGAGATGGTCAGCCGCTCCTCGATGGAAAGAAGGGCAGCACCAGGGCCTGTAAATTCGAGACAGCAGTTGAGCACCTCGTCGTTGTTGAAGACGCCGCACAGAGCAATGATCACATCCTTGCCGCTGACGCCCGAACCGAGTTTGCCAGTCAGGTTGACCCGCACGATGTCGGGTACTTGCCACCAGGTTTTGCCCGTCGCCCAAATCGCGGCGGCGTCGGTGCGAACCACCGGCGTCCCCAGAGCACCCATCGCCCCATACAGGTTGGAATGGGAGTCGGAACCGACAACGTAGGTTCCCGGAAAAACAAACCCTTCCTCGACCATCACCTGATGGCCAATTCCTCGCCCGGCTGGGTAGAAGGCTACGCCTTGCTTCTTGGCGAACGATTCGATCTTGACGTACTTGGCCAAATTTTGCGGCGTCGTGTTCTGGATGTCGTGGTCCAGGGCAAAAACAGGTTGGCCCGGGTCGTTCACCTTGGTCGCACCCATACTTTCAAACTTGGGGATGACCGCAGCCGTGTTGTCGTGGGTCATCACATGGGCGGGCTTCATGGTCAGGAAATCGCCGGCCTGTACCACATGACCATCCGCCAAATCCAGGGCGTACCGCTGGGCGATCTTCTCTATCAGGGTTTGTGGCACGGGTCTTCCCCCATTCGATGGCGTTAGCCAAGCTCTGCAATGACAGCGTCGGTCATCGCGGTGGTGGTGACAGCCCCTTTGTCGAACACATCCGGGCCGCCAGTAAGTCTCATCATATCGTAGGTACGCACCTTGCCTTCGGCGATGACCTTGCCGATGGCGTCGCGAATTCGGTCAGCCTTTTGAACCTCGCCGATATGGTCAAGCATCATGCAGGCCGACAAGATCATGGCCACCGGATTGACGATGGGCGGAGAAAGCGCTTCGTATTTTGGGGCTGAACCGTGCGTAGGCTCGAACACAGCTACTTCCTTGCCGATGTTGGCGCTGCAAGCGAATCCCAGGCCGCCCACCAAGCCGGCGAACCCATCCGAGACGATGTCCCCGAACATGTTGCCCGAGACAAGTACTCCATAGTCCTCGGGGTTCTTGGTCATCCACATCATTTGGGCGTCGATGTTGGTTTCCCAGAGGGCGATGTCGGGATAATCCTCGGCGATCAGTTTGGCCTCAGCCCGCATCATGCCCGATGTTTCGCGGAGGACGTTTGGTTTCTCACAAACGGTAACCGATTTGTAGCCAAATTTCTTGGCAAAGGCGAAAGCCTCTCCGATGATCCGCTTGCAGGCTGCCCGCGTAAAGATCCGTGTCGAGATGGCCAAGTCTTCTCCGGGCGTGTCGGCAAAGAGCTTGAATCGGGGATGGGTGGCCAGGGCGGACCGAACTTGTTCCGGCGGATCGGTCCATTCAATGCCGCCGTATAGGCCTTCGGTGTTTTGCCGGAAGATCACCGCATCGACTTTCGGTTCATCGATGCCGCCTTCCTTCTTGCGGACAAAGTTGAGCGGGTTTCCCAGAAATGATCGGCAAGGCCTGATCGACACGTCCAGGTCGAAGTACTGCCGAAGGCGGACGATGGGGCTGCTATAGACCAAGCCCGTACCCTGCAGCGCCGGCGACAATTCGACGCCGGCCTGGTCCTTGGGTTTGGAGGTGATGGCTCCAAAGAGCCCAAGTTTGTGCTTTTCGAGCGCCTTCAACGTGCGGTCGGGAAGGGCGTTCCCTTCGTTGATCCAGAAGTCCCAGCCGATGTCGGCGTGCTCGTAATCCGCCTCAAACCCAGCCGCAGATATCACGCGGAGCGCTTCTGGCAGCACTGTTTTACCGATCCCGTCGCCGGGCATGGTTACTACTGTTCGCTTGGCCACTTCCAATACTCCTCTAGTTTGATCCGTTTCGTACCTGTTGTCTTGTGTGGCACCGGCTTCCAGCCGGTGTTTGGCACAAACAAAAGGCCCCTGTTCGTCGAGCAATCTACATGCCAACCACTTCACGAATGCCCGAAAGTGTAAGCGAAAGCCCTCAACCACAAAAGTGCCGGTCGAAGCCCCTGGCTTGAATGCGTGCGCGACGGTATTGGCGGCGTTTTGGGGGTGGGATTACGGTGGGTCAGCCATGGATGGCGGCCCCGAAGAGTGCCAGAACCACATCGTCCGGGACGCGGTCGAGGTCGTGGATTTCACCCGCAAGCACTCGGCAAACGTGTACGAGTCGGTGGCCGACATTCGCGGAATCATCGCCCGGCTAGTCGAGAAACGCGACGCCCACAAGTGGGATTTGTCCCGTCGCGACGGATTCGTCCAGGTCGTCAAGAAGGCGATGGAGACGCGGCTCGGCTCGAGCTCCGATGACGTGCTCAAAGTGCCAGCCAAGCAGGGCATTACGCGAACCCTCGCGAAAGAAGCCCTGGAGATCGCACGCAGGCACGGGGAGGTGACAATGCCACAATGTGGCCACCATCTTCGCGGTCGTTGATGCACTCACCCGCATCTCCGCCAAGCTCGCCAACGCGGGCGAGCGAAGCGTCGTGGACCAGAAGGCCTCGGCACTGCTGTCGCTGGCCAAGTAGTTCTCAAGGTTCAGAGGCCACGCACCACCGGGCCTCTCCTCTCTTCTTCTCTTCTCCCCCGCCACTGTGCCTCGCGAGGCCATCCGCCTTCGGTTCTCCAGGGCTCGCCTTGGCAGCCCCCCTGGACTATTGTTGGCGTGTTTCGGAGGATCAACGATGCCCAAGGCTTGGACCAAGCCCGACGACGCCCTTGTAAGAATCGCAGGCATCATTGCCACTGGTCGAGCCCTCGACGTTGGTTGCGGTGGTGGCCACGATGCGATCTGGCTAGCTCAACAGGGTTGGTCCGTCAGAGCCATCGACACATCCAGGCACGCTGTGGCAACAGTCCGTCGGCTCGCCACGGAAAAAAGCCTCAACATCACCGTCGCCAAAGATGATGTGACTGCCCTCGATGCGATGGACGAGTTCGACCTTGTTTCTATTTGCTACATGCACCTTCCAGCCAGTGCCCGTTCCAAGATGCTCGCCAATGCGTCTCAAGCAGTAAAGCCGGGTGGAACACTGCTCTTTCGGAGCTTCGATGCGAGCATCGGTGAAGCCCCGTTCGAACGAAGCCTCCTGCCTTCGTGTAACGAAGTGCTAGAAGAGCTTGGAGCGGGCGTTGCAGTCCAACAGGCTGATGTTGCAGACGAGTTCTTTCCTTACATGAAGAAGCAAATGAGGCTGCTAACGGTTATCGTCACTCGCATTGAGTGATGCGGAACAGAGCACATGGCACGTCAGCAGCAGAACGTAATTTGCGATCCGAAATGTGATATCCATGAAGCTGGCGAAACACTGTTTCGCTGCTGTCAGAAACGTACAACGCGTGTCTGACGTTATCGAAATGGGCAGCGGCAGCCGGAATGTGGCCACCAACCACGGAAAGGGGACGGACACACAGCCGCGTGCTGGTGTTTACCAACCGTCAAAGCTGCTGACCCGTAGAGCCGGAATCATCGAGAGGTGCTTGTCCGGTTCGAGGGAGGCTCCTGGAAGTAGACCACTTCTGTCAAACGAAGTTCCAATCTCCAGATACCTTCTCCTACACGATGCTTGAATGCGGGCGAACGGGACATGTTTGGCTCAATGTGCGAAGTCGTCATGCCCAAAGCCGGAAGCCAATCCGGCATACGGGGTTCGTGACCTCTTTGACTCTTGCCCTCTGACTTTCCCAGGATGATCGATGGACCCGCTACTGGAACAGCAGCGCAGCCTGCCGAAATACCGACTAATCTGTCGCGCACCCGGTCTGAATATCCAAGCGTGATTCCCGAATCGTTGCATGGGGCCTCGCCGGTTGCGTGCGGGGTCCAGCCGTCGGCGGTATGATTGTCCGGCCTGGTCTCGATCTTGGCAGTTATTGGCAGAACATGAGAACTTCATGACCCCGTCTGTAGACAAACATCTGGCTGAGCTAGCCTCGCAGGAGACGGCCAAGCTGCTCGAATCGCTCGACCTTGGCTGGAGGCCGCTGGACAGTCAAGCTTGTGCTGCGCTGCGGTTCCGGCGGGCGGTGGCCTCGACCCCGGCGCTGGTGGGGTTGATTGGCGGAGCCTCATCCGGAAAGAGCACCCTCTTCAACTCCCTGCTGGGGCGACTCGTAAGCCGGGTCAGCGCCCATGCCCACGAAACCTTAGGTCCTGTGGCAGCTGTACCCCAGGAGAGGGCCGACGAATGCTCATCCTGGAACCAGGAGAGGCTGCTCTTTCCGGGCCTGAATCTGACCGCATGGGATAATGGCCAAGCCACGGTCGGTGAACCCGGCACAGTGGTGGTCTGCGATTATCCCGATGGCTGCTTGCCCGGCACTGTCTTGCTCGACCTTCCCGATGTCACCAGCAAGCTGTCAGCCGACGAAGGCTCATTGGCCCGGACTCTCCTGCCCTGGTTCGATGGGCTGATTGTGGTGGTCGATGAAGAACGCTGGTTCGACGAAACCGTCTTTGACCGGACGGCTGACCTTGCCCGCAACTTCGGTCCGCACATCTGGGTGATGTTTAACCGCACCGAGCGGCTTGACGCGCTGACCGCCCTTGAAGCCAACACCCTGACCGAGCTAGCCACCGACCGTCATGCCACCGATTCATGCATCAGCAATCACCAGGGTGGACAGGGGTATCGCTCATTGGATGAGGAAACCTTGTCGGTCGTGCGGGGCTGGCTCAAGTGCGCCAATGTTCTCGACCGCCGGCCCCAACTCGAAGGGCACTTGCATCGCAGGTGTGCCGAAGTCGTGCGGACCAACCTAGCCCGCAGCCAACAGCACAGCATGTTGACCGCAGCCGTGGACAAACAACTGGCTTCCTCGGTTTCGGCGACAAGCCTCTCTGTGGATTTACTCACGGCTGAGGAGCGCACTATGCTGGGTTTGGGGCGTCGGCTGCTGCCGTTCTATGACGTCGTCCGCAGTGTCGGCCAAAAGCTAAGCGGCTGGGGCAGCCCATTTACCAAAAGACCCCCGGTTGAATTCGAGAAGCGAGAGGAGTCGTTGGCCCAGGTGCTTCGCAAGAATCTCGAACAACGATTCCATCATGCCACCAATCGGGTCAACCGGATCATCAAAGAAAGCGACTACGGGGAATCGGTCGGAAATGATTGGACGCCGCAGTGGAGCATCCCGAAATTCGACGAACATGAATGGGCAGGGCGGATCCGTGTTCATATCGACGCGTGGCGGGCAGAGGCTGCCCAACATGGCCGACGGAGCGACCTAGCCGCCTTATCGATAGGTATGCCCCTGCTCCTGGCTGATTTGCTCTTTCTGGGCGGAGCTGGCCTGACCATGACCTGGGCTACCGCATGGGTGGCGGGTTTTGTCGGCGGCAAGGGGATGGCTGGCTGGGTCCAGAAATCGGCCGCGTTTCAAAACTACCAAGCCACAGTACAAGCGTATCAAATGTTGATCCGCGAGTCGTTGGCTAGGCAGTGGGAGCAGAACCGAACCGCAATGCCGCGCAAGCACTTGGACATGGCTGATCCCATCCTCGAAGCCCTGATGGTCTGGTCGGTGGATAGGCCAGCGTGATTGATGACCATGCACGAGAATAATCCAGAACTGACCCTAAGCCGCTGCAACCGCCAACTGTCCGAGTTGCTCGGCACTGAGCCGCCGCCGTTATCCAAAGGCGGAGCGTCGGCCATCGAGGATCGACTCTGGGTTTGGGGCGTTGTCGGCGGCAAGGACGTGGGCAAGACCACGCTGATCAACGCCCTGGCTGGTGGCAAGGTCGTGCCGGCCGGCGTCGAAGTCGGCGAGGGTACCTTCGAGCCACAGGCCTATCTGACCGAGCTGGATCACGATGCATTTCAAAGCCGATTGAAGGCGGGGCAGTCGGCCACCGTGCGATGCCATCCCCAAGCCCCCGACTCCATGCGTGGCTTGGTACTGGTGGATCTGCCTGATTTCGATTCGCTCTTTGCAAATCACGCGAAGCGGGTGCGGCAACTCGCCCTCGGTCTTGACGGCATCATCTGGGTGACCACGCCCAAGAAAATCGGCGACCTGCGGGCGTTGGCTGAGATTGATCAGATGCTTAAATCTCGCCGCAACTTCGTCTATGTGGTCAACAAGCTGGATTGGCTGCTAGCCCAGTCCGACGGGCCGCCCGAGGATGAACTGAAACGCGTTCAATCTGCCCTCGAACATCAGATCGCTCAATGCCAGCACATCAGCGGGCCTAGTCGGACGTTCCTGGTCGCTGCCAAGTACCCCGATCAACAGGCGATCCTCGCCGCCATCGCCCGACAACGAGGCGATGAGCATACCAAGCCGGATTCAGTCGGCTTAGCCAGTGGCAATGGACAGCTCGTGTCAGCCGTGGATCAAATCGCTGCCGACTTCGATCAGCTGAGGATTGCCTTAACCACCGCCCCGACCGCCGATGCCTCCTTGGCCAACAAGCGGGCGAACTTGACCTATCAGGTTCGCCGGCAGGCCAAGCAGCTGCTCGACCATCACCAGCCCCGCGCCCTGATCGAACTTCTCGACGAAGTCGCGAATCCCGGCGCAATTCGTGCTGTCCTGGAGCAGTCCTTGACCCCGTCGTACTGTGCCCAAGTGGTTGAGCGGCTGAATTCGGGAAAGACGCTTCAATCGCAATGGGCGGTTTCATTGTTCAAGGCACGGATCGTTCATTGGCCTTTCTTGGGCGTCGTAGCTTGGCCCGTGTCGCTGATCGGAGGGATAGTCGGCGGGCTGCGCGACTACTTACCCCGGGCAGGCTACCCAAGTTCGGAGGATCCTTTCCGCCTGGACGGCATTAGCCTGACCGAGCGCGCCGATTCAGCCAGCAATGCTTTGCAGGCTGAGCTCAGCTCAGTCTGTCGGCGAATCAAGTTAGAGCTGCCAACCGTTGGCACTTTGGAGAGTACATTCACCCAGGATGCGGAGAACCTGAGCGAACAAAGGCGCGACTTAGTTCTCGAGCCGCTCTTGTCCAAGAAACCAGGCATGCTAGGCCGACTCGCTCGAGCGATGCTTACCCTTTCCATCATTCTCTGGTTCCCACTGGCCCAGCCCATGTTGGCCGCCGTTTTTGCGCAGCTTGAGAAGGGCCTAGCCTTCGATGCAGGATTGGTTGTCACATTGGTGCAGGCGTTGTCCGCTTCACAGATACTGATTGCGCTCACAACAACCTTCGTCATTCTTGCAATTCTGACGGCTGCTGTGTATTCGCGGGCGGCGCGTGATTCGCTCAAAGCCATCCAGCGATTACAAGACGGAAAAGAGTCAGCCTCCGGACTGCTCGTCCAGTCGCTGACGGCTGCTGTTAGCCGACCGATTGAATCTGCCCTCGCCGAATTTGCAGAACCAACCGACGCGCTGGAACAGTTGGCAGGGCAATCTGCGCAAGATTCGTCGTCATTAGAGGTCCAGTAGTGTTTACCCCGGCATCGTGTTCCTTGAGATTTGATCCATGAAGGCGCTGCTCCTCGTCGATCTGCAAAACGATTTCCTGCCGGGCGGCTCGTTGGCGGTGCCCGACGGGCAGGAAATCATCGCGGTAGCCAACCGTTTGATCCCCAGCTATGAACTTGTGGTGGCTACCCAGGATTGGCATCCTCGGGTCCATCGCTCTTTCGCTGCACAGCATCCCGGCAAGCGCGTGGGCGACGTGATCGAACTCGACGGGCTTGAACAAATCCTCTGGCCTGAGCACTGCGTCCAAGGCACGCCTGGCGCAGAATTGTGCAGCGCATTGAACAGCGATGGCATCCATCGCATTGTTCGCAAAGGGATCGACCCTGCCCTGGACAGCTACAGCGGCTTCTTCGATAACGGGCATCGCCGGAGCACGGGCTTGGATGACCTGCTGCATAGCCGCGACGTCAGCCAGTTGCACGTCATGGGCTTAGCCACCGATTACTGCGTCAAGTACACCGTGCTCGATGCGCTGGAGTTGGGATTCGGTACGCACTTGCTGCTGCAGGGCGTCCGCGGAGTCGAATTGAATCCCGGTGACAGCGAGCGTGCCATCGAACGAATGGTAGCCGCCGGTGCAGAGATCATGCTTTGACCGCGCCGACTATGCCTGAGATTCCTTCGCGGCAAGCACAAAGGCTTCAACAAGGCACCGGTCCTTCTTGCCGGGGGTAGATTCTACCCCACTCGACGTATCCACCCACGCTGGCTGCACTAGCTTGACAGCCTCGGCAACGTTCTCAGGCCTCAATCCTCCGGCCAAGACTAGCGGAGGCCAATCCTTCAACACGCCCGCCTTCTTCTGCTTGGCAAGCATTCGCCAGTTCAGCTCTTGGCCAGTGCCACCCAATGACGCTGGATCTGCATTCTTGTCCGTCTCGGCGGCTGCATCGCGGGTCGCAGAGGTTAGCCCAGCATCCAAGAGGATAAGGTCCGGCTGGTTTCCATCTTTCAGCTCGGTCAGCCACGCCGAAACTTCGGCGACGGATCGTTCATCTGCAACATGCCGTACCGCCGCCTTGCGGATCTCCGGCCAGCCTTCGACAGCCATTGAATGTGATGCGTTGGGCAAGCCATACATCTGAATGCAGTTGATCCTGCCGGTCTGTACAATGGGCCGCACTATTTCCGAAGCGTGAGCGTCGCATACCTTCAAGAGCGCCCAGACTTCCACGTTCTGCGGCAAGGCATCCAAAATCAGTGCCGCTTTACCTGCATCAATTTGTCTGGGACCACCGACGAAGTTCAAGCCAATTGCGTCAACGCCAGCCTTGGCCACCATTACGGCGTCCTCTACTGTGGTTAGTCCGCAAATCTTGGTACGCACGCGCCTCATTGCCATATTTCGCATCGATCTGTGAATATGCACTACTGCCAATCGAATTATCCGATAGACAAGCCTATCTCCGAGCTGACCTTCGTGTCTACACCTCCGATAAGGACGAAGGCTTGGCCTTGACCGTCAGTGCGTGAGGCGTACACTTGTTGTTTCGAGTCTTGGACGGGATCGGTCGATCTCCTGTCCTGCTATGAGGTATGAGGTCGATGGGGTTCCAAAGAACAATTCCACTCTTCGCGCTGATGGCGGTTTCCCTGCTGTCGCTGACCTCTATGGGCTGTGAAAAGCGAGGAGCCGCTGAACCGTTTGGCAAAACCTACTACGTCGGCGGGGCAGCCAACATCGACTCCTTCATTAGTGGGGTACCCGACGGCCTGAGGTTAGCGGGCTACCGCGGTGACGTGGAGAGCTTCATTTGGACGCTTTCCTTCAATCCCATCATCGATCAACTGATTACCGTTAACGCCCGTGCAAGAGCAAGCCTGCTGACTAGAGAAATCGAGCAATACCACAAACGCTATCCCAAGAATGAGATCAACGTGATAGGACTGTCGGCCGGCACCGGCGTCTCCACCTGGGCCATCGAACGCTTGAAGACCGCCAAGGTGAACAATCTGATCCTGCTCGGATCGTCGCTTTCGCACACCTACGATATGACTAAGGCCTTGAAGAATATCAAAGGGAATATTTACGTCTACTATTCTTCCACGGATAGGGTGCTCGATGCCGTTCGCGTTGTGGGCACCATTGATGGCAAGCGCGGCGTCGATTCGATAGGCCAAGTGGGGCTGAGTAAGCCGCAGGGGGCTGAACATCGCATCAGCAACACAGCCTGGTCACGAAAATTCCTCCGCTTCGGTTGGGCGGGAGGCCACACCGATTGCATCCGATCCAAATTTGTGCGGCATGTCCTAGGCCCGCATATCGTCCCGCGTACATCACCCACCGGCCCTCCTCCCCAGTCAGCAAAAGGCGACAAGCTGGCATCACGCTAGAACGCCGATTCGCCGCCTAGTTTCTTGGTGCTTGGCTTTGACAAGCAAGACGCAGATTGCTAGCTTCGTTTGATGACGGGCCTGGAGTCTGCGTATCATGACCGTATACGACGAAGACATCACCGATTCGATATCACCTCAGTCAACTCCGAAAGTCTGGGGTCTCGAAGAAGCCAATCAGGCGCTGCCGTTGGTCGGTCGTATCGTGGCAGACATCGTCGCCCAGTACAGACAGCTCAAAGATCTACGCGAGCAAGCAACGGCTTTGCAGGACGCGGGTCGAAGATCCAAGTCAGAGGACGTCGAGATCGAGGCACAAGCGGTGTCAGAACGCCTCAACGAATTGATCGACGAACTCGGTGAGCTGGACGTTCAACTCAAAGATCTTGAGACGGGGCTGGTTGACTTCCCCGGTGTGCGAAACGGTTTTGACGTCTTGCTTTGCTGGAAACTGGGCGAACAACGGATTGACCACTGGCATGAAGTTCATGCCGGCTTTAGCGGTCGCCGACCTGTTGACGAAGCCTGCAAATAAACCCACTGCATCCCGACCTGCGATTCAGCTGAGCCGCTATTCTGCGCTCAACACGCCTTGGCCTACTTTACGTTCCAGCAGAGGGATTTGCTTCTTGAGCGCCTGGGCCTGGGGTGAGCTAGGGAAATTGTCGATCACGGTTCGGGCCAAGCGAATCGCATCTCCGAAGCGTCGTTTCTTGATGTGATCATGAATGAGCGTTTCGTATTGCTTGCGCCGCTGAATTTCGGCGTTGCTCCGCAGTGTGCCGAGTTGGCTGTTTAGCCCCTTGGTTTCGAGCGTATTGGGGTAGGTCGCTACGAATTCTTCCGCCGCGGCCAGCGCTTCAGTCCAACTCCGTTTGGTGGTGTACTCCTGGATCAAGGCGTAGCGCCGACCCCGCGACGTAGTTTCGCAGAGCTGGCGCGATCGTTGTGATTGGGGGTGCCCGGTAGCCTGCGCTTTGGTAATTCGTTCAGCCGCACCCCATTCCCCGGTGCGGATGAATTCCTCTGCTTTTGCCAACGCTCTGGCATAGTCCAGCGGCTCGGTGCTGGCATCAAGCGCATCGATATCCTTGCTGAGTAGATCCAGATCGGGCGTCGCTCCGAATCGGGCGATGCCGTGGTCTAAGAGCTGCCGAGCGCCGCGCAAGCGATGGTCCTCGATGGCGGCGCGAATTTGGATATTCAAGCGTTGCTGTTGCTGGGCGACCATGCGCTGACTCACCTCTTGGCGATCGCTCTCGGGCAAGAGGGAGATGTCACGCATCTCCTCAAGAGCGGCCAGCATGTCAGCCAACAGGATCCGTGTCGGCGTAGCTCCAGGTGCGCTCGAATCGCCCGCAGCCTGCATCTCGTCGAATGCTCCCTCGCCAAGGTGCCGTCTTTCGCGGTCGAGCGATTGAAGTGAGCGGATCAACCCCTCAAGGTAACGCAGTAGGGCAGCCAAGCCCAGGAGTAGTCCACCGCCGGTGGCTCCAAGCACCAGGATTCCAACCAGGCCTAGGGCGAAGTCCGCGCTCACTGGATGACCAGCACTGACATTCACCCAAAGACGCCAGAGCACGCCCAGTGCCGTGGCGACCAAGGCGCAAACGCCGAGGATCTGAACCAAGGCGGTGACCAGCAAAGGGCCTCCGAATTGTCGTGAGAATCGCTGAGTTGGTCGATCCATGGAAACTCCAATCCTCCGGCCCATCCTGCCGAGTCGTGCCCGCCAACACCCTATCAAATCGGCTGCTACTGCCCGGTGGATTATATCATAGTGGTAATTGTCCGGCAGCGGTGGACTGGCGAATACTGCGGTTCTAAGATGTTGCCGGATGATTGCAGGAATGATCACAGCTTGGCATCAACTGCGCTGGTACTGGCGCTGGCCGATCAAGTGGGCGGTGGTGGCTGCTACCTTCTTTCTGATTTGCTTTCCCGATCCGTTCCTTTTTGCCCGCCATCTTCGGCATTGGCAAGATCCCAACGCCATGATCAACCCCGACCTGCCCGCACTGGCCCCTTGGGTCGAAGAGGTTCGCGGACTAATCAACCCGGAAAGCTCGCCAAAGAAAGCACTCAAGACCGTCGAGAAATTCGTCTACAAGAAGGTCCCCTACGAATGGGATTGGAATACTTGGGGCTCTGCCGACTATCTCCCTACGCTGGCTGAAGTCATCGAGAAAGGACGAGAGGATTGCGACGGTCAGGCGGTGGCAGCCGCTTCTATTCTCAAGAGCCTTGGGTACAAAGCTGAACTGGTGACCGATTTTGCCCACGTCTGGGTCAAGACTGACAAGGGTGAAACCATGCATCCGGGCAAGAAGACCAGCATAGCCGCCACCGAAAAAGGCTTCAGCATCAATTGGAACGCGGTGGTTGATACGTTGCCGAAATCCCTGGCTTGGAGCGTAGCCCCGTTCCCATTGGGACGAGAGCTTATCCTGTTGGTGATCGCCTGGTTGATGCTGCTCAGGCCCAATGTGTCTTGGCGGTGGCGTTTGGTTTGTTTCTGGGTGGTCTTGAGCGGGCTGCTGTTCTTGCGGGCAGGGGGGCACAGTTTTCGCGATCCTAACGTAGCCCTACAATGGTGGGGTATCGCGCATTTGGTCGCAGGTGCAGTCACACTGTTCGTCCTTGGGAGGCGAGGCAACCGGCAGTCATGCTGCATCGAAGGAGGATCTCTAGAAGCATCACGAGCACCGGCTAGCACGCCGTAAACAGTCGTCTGCGCCTGTAAGTAATTGTCGCAGTGGATTCAATATCTCTATCGCTTAGCCGAAGACAAGACTAGAATCATGCATAGTTCAAATCGCCTCGTCCGAGGCTATCTGCGTTGATTGGAGGAGTTTTAGATGAAGAGCAAAGTGCGAGCCATGCATTCGGTTGTTCTCTTGGGCGCGATGTTGAGTCTTTCCGCCTTCGAGGTGCATGCCGATTCAAGTAGTTCTGATCCGGTGATCGTTCACTTCCATCTGAGCGGTCAGATGCCGGAAAGCCCCGGGATGCCCAATCCGCTGCAGATGATGATGGGCGGGGACCAGCCTTCCACCTTCAAAGAATTGCTTGAGCGATTCAAGAAGACTGCCGGTGACGATTCCGTGAAGGCGGTAGTCCTCACCTTTGAAGGCCTCGGCTTGGGCATGGGGCAGATGGAAGAACTCTGCAAAGTGATTCAGCAGATTGAGGTATCCGGCAAAGACGTCTACGTCCATGCCGAACAGATGAGCACCTTCACCTATTTGCTGGCCAGTGCCACTTCGCACATCAACATTGTCCCCACTGGCGATCTTTGGCTGACGGGCTTTTATTCAGAAATGCCCTACGTCAAGGGTCTGCTGATGAAGTTGGGCGTCGATGTCGATTTCATGCAGTTCGAGAAGTACAAATCAGCCGCCGAGACGTTCACCCGCGAAGGCCCAACCCCCGAGGCGGAAGAGAACCGAAACTGGCTGCTTGATGGGCTTTACGATGCGTCGATGGAGCGAATCGCAAAGGGCCGCAAGATGTCCGCCGAGAAGGTGAAGTCGCTCGTCGATGATGGCCCATACTCTGCTGAGAGAGCGCTTGAGGCGGACCTCATCGATTCGGTCATGCATCGCCGCGAGTTCTTTGACGATCTGAAGGGGCGCTTCGGCGGCGCCAAAGTCACCAGGAAGTACGGGCACGACAAAGGCCCGGAGATCCCAAGTGATTTGTTCGGCTTTTTCGGTTGGGTTGCGAATGCCCTGAAAGGCGCGGGTCAAGAGTCATCAACGGCCCCGAGTGTCGGCATTGTTTACGTTGAAGGGGCCATCAAGGTCGGCTCAGGAAAGTCTGATAATCCCTTCTCGGCACCGACCGGTGCTTTTAGCACGCCGATTCGCAAAGCGCTAGACAAAGCCGCCAATGATGACTCGGTCAAGGCCGTTGTACTTCGCGTGGATTCTCCGGGCGGGTCTGCCCTGGCGTCGGAGATCATTCTAGAAGCAACGAGGCGCGTTGCTTCCAAGAAGCCGCTGATCGTTTCGATGGGCAACGTGGCTGGCAGTGGCGGCTACTACGTCGCTTGCGCTTCGCGGGCGATTTTCGCCGACGAGACGACCATCACCGCTTCGATCGGCGTGCTGGGAGGCAAATTGGTCACCACCGGCGGCTGGAGCAAGCTGGGTATCAACTGGCATTCATACAAGCGGGGCAACATGGCTGGAATCATGAGCTCGTCTGCTCGTTTCAGCGACACCGAACGGGCAAAAATTCACGGCTATATGTCTGAGGTGTATGAGATTTTCAAGGGCCACGTAGTGGCTTGTCGCGGCGATAAGCTGACCAAACCTATCGGCGAAATCGCGGGTGGCCGGGTCTTCACCGGAGGCCAAGCGCTCGAGCTAGGCCTCATCGACGAGATCGGCGGCATGCAGAGCGCCATCAAGTTCGCAGCAGCCGAGGCCAATCTTGGCGACTACGAGGTCAGGGTCATCCCCCGTCCCAAAGAGCCGCTCGAGATGCTGATGGAAGCTATGAGCGGCGGCGGCGACGATGATGAAGACGTCAGCATCAATGTAGGGACGACTGCACCGCTGTTCGGGTTGCAAAGCCCGCTGATGCAGGCGTTTTTGCCCGTGCTAGAGCAACTCGATCCCCAGCGCGTCCAAGCTGTCATGGGCGTCCTCGAACGGATCGAGCTGATCAACGCCGAAGGTGTGATCACCATGATGCCTGAAACCCTGGTGATTCGCTAAGAACGCTTACCTAGATCGATCAGAACACCATACGGGCCTGCGTCGAATCCGGCGCAGGCCCGTTCTGTAATTGGGATCAGTTGCCGCAAGATCATGCCGGTCTATAATCTTCGGACCGGGCCTGAACGGACACAGCTGCCCCATCCTTGAGCGAAGCGGAAGGGTGGAGGACTTCGACCATCGCCGCTGTCAAGGATCTTTCAACGATGAATTACCTCCGTTCCAGAGAAATGTGCTCGGTCATGTTATTGGTGTCCATGTCTGCGGCGGGTTGTACCGCCTGGGCAGAGGACGAGGGAACCACCGAGACCGAAACCATGACCGAACAAACCAAGCACGCACACACCAACCGACTGGTTGATTCGACCAGCCCGTACTTGCTCCAGCACGCCCACAATCCGGTGAACTGGTTTCCATGGGGCCCCGAAGCGTTCGAGAAAGCCAAGGCTGAGAACAAGCCCGTCTTCCTGAGCATCGGCTACGCCGCCTGTCACTGGTGCCATGTGATGGAGCACGAGAGCTTCGAGAACGAAGCGCTGGCTGTCTACTTGAACGAGCACTTCGTCTCCATCAAGGTGGATCGCGAAGAGCGTCCGGACGTGGACGAAATCTACATGCACGTCACTCAGCAAATGACGGGCCATGGCGGTTGGCCGATGACTGTGTTCATGACCCACGACAAGGTGCCGTTCTTTGCGGGTACCTACTTCCCGCGGGCACAGTTTCGGTCCCTCCTAGAACAACTCCACAATGCCTGGACCAGCAATCATGACCAGATCATTGCCCAGGGTAAGGAGATCAGCACGCAAGTTGCCCGTTGGGCGAAAGGCCCTCCACCCTCGGCCGAGGTAATCAGTCAAAGTGCTACGTCCCACGCAGCCACAACCTTGGCTCGATACTTTGATCGTGATTTAGGTGGGATGTCAGGCGGTGGCACCAACAAGTTTCCACCCAGCATGGCCATGGACCTCATGCTCCGCGAGTATTCCCGCAGCGGTAATGACGACCTGCTTTTTCTGGTAGAGCTGACCCTGGATCAGATGGCCCGGGGTGGCATCTACGATCACTTGGGCGGTGGTATCTGCCGCTACAGCACCGACAAACGCTGGCTAGTACCTCACTTTGAAAAAATGCTGTACGACCAAGCCCTAAACAGCGCGGTGTACCTGGACGCCCACCAAGTCACCGGTAAAACAAAGTACGCCCGCACGGCCGCCGATATCTTCGATTATGTCATTGAGGATTTGCAATCACCCGGGGGCGGTTTCTATTCCACCCGCGATGCAGACAGCGAGGGGATGGAAGGGGCGTTCTACATCTGGACTGTCGAACAAGTCAACGAGGTTCTAGGCGCCGAAGACGGAGCGTTATTCTGCGAGTTCTATAACGTCACCCCCAACGGGAACTGGTTTGAATCGAGAGGCCATGCTCCAAAGGGGCCTAAGAACATCCTCAACGTCATCGTACCGCTTGAGAAATTTGCCGAGCGAAGGAAACTCGATCCCATAAAGCTTGATGCCAGCCTTGCATCCATGCGGGACAAGTTGTTGCAGGTGCGGTCCAAACGTGTTCCGCCCGCATTGGACGACAAAATCCTCACAGGCTGGAACGGGCTGATGATTGCCAGCATGGCCAAGGGTGCCCGCGTGCTCAATCAGCCCAAGTACGCTGTCGCCGCTGGAAGAGCCGCCGACTTCGTGCTCAAGGAGTTGCGCAAGGATGGCCGACTGCTCCGCAGCTACCGCGGCGGTAAGGCCCACCTGACCGGCTATTTGTCGGATTACTCGTTCTTGATCGAGGGTTTGATCAACCTCTATGAAGCCACTTTCGAGAAGCGCTGGCTTGATGAAGCCGTCGCCCTAAACGACATGCTGATTCGGCACTACCACGATACACAGGGGGGGGCTTTCTTCTTCACCGCAGATGACGGCGAGGAGTTGCTAGCCCGGACCAAGAATCCGCATGACGGAGCGATTCCGTCGGGGAATTCAGTGCAGGCGATGAATCTGCTCCGGTTGGCTATCTTGCTGGACCGCAAGGACTACCGCGCCAAAGCCGAAGGCATCTTCAAGGCGTTCAAGCCCATGGCAGAGCGGTCGGCTGGGGCGTTCGAGCGTTTGCTTTGCGCGGTCGACTTCTACTACGGTCAGCCCAAGGAGATCGCCTTGATCGGCCCGAAAGATAGTGCCCAGCTTCAAGAATTGGTGCGGGCCTTGTATGTGTCTTATCTGCCTAACAAAGTCGTAGCCTGGGCTGAGGGGAATGCCAAGGAAGGCGAGTCTGCCATTGCCCTGCTCAAACTCAAGAAACAGATCAAAGGCAAACCCACCGCTTACGTCTGCCAAGACTACCGGTGCAAGAAGCCGGTTCACACTGCTGAAGACTTGGCCGATCAGCTTCTAGGAAATTAGGCGAATCCTAGGGATTTCAGCGGAAGCAATGTCCGATATAATCCCTGGATAGTGGTCTTGGCACCCGCTCGCAACGTGCGGCCATTGCGCCCCGCGTCTCGGGACTTGCTGGGAAAGAACCTACCTAACCGGGAGTATCACCATGTGGCTTAGAACGATCCTTCGACGCGGCATGCCTGCCCTCTTGGTAGGCCTGAGCTTGACCATCAGCGTGCCTGGACAGGGTGCCCAGCCAACGCCACCGCCGAGTGGAGATACCAGTCCGCCTCCCGCCGAGGGCGAGGAGCAGAATCAAACGCCAACTTCTGGCGAGCCAGCGGCCAAACCGGCTGAGAGCGATACTCCTGCCCCAGCCGACTCATCTCAAGACGATGTCCGCACGCCCAAGCAACCCTCGGCCGAAGACATCATCCGCGAGTTTCAAAAACAAAGACCTCAGAACGTACCATTAGCTCCTGTGGGCCAAGAGGACGAAACCATCGTCTCGGGCGTGGATGCCTCACCCGAAGGGACGCGCAAAGCACCGCTTCTGCCGGACGGCTCACTATTGGTTGACCGGGCTGGGCGAGTGGTTAAGGAGGGGCAGTGGTGGCTCTTCGTCTTTGAGTCCGACAACGAGTCGCTTCTTGAACCGCCGATGAAGCTCCTGCCCTGCCAGGCCCTTGAGCGCATGGTGCGCGAATCTCGCGGCGGTGTTGATTCTGTCATCTTCATCGTGACGGCTGAGGTCACTGATTTCAAGGGTGAGAACTACATCTTGCCACGTAAAGTGATGCGGAAGCGCAACCTCGGAAACCTGTCCAAGTAGCTCTGCCGACCATCTGACCTCTGTAGCCGCTCTTCGTGGAGGGCCCTGATTCATGCAAGTATCGATCGACACCTCCGGCGCACAGGCAGTGGCTCGTTTCGAAGGGACGCTGGGCCAGGAAAATCAGGATAGCCTGCTGGCTGAGCTGCTCCCCCTGGTAGATCAGCGGCAGGCTCAGCTCATCATCGATCTGGCTCGCGTCAGCTCCATTGATTCGAGTGGGTTGAATATCCTGATCAACTTAGTGACTCGGTCGCGGCTGCATGAAGGGCGGGTCATCTTGGTGGGCCCCAATAAGTTCGTGAGCGGCGTGCTTGAGGTGACCCAATTAAACCGCTGGTTTGAGATTTGTTCGACGGTCGATGACGCCGTCCAGCGTTTGGCCTAGCCCCTGGCTGGCGCTGTCTTGCAGCATTGGAAAAGCCGATGGGTATATTGGCCTTTTTTGCAACGATCCTGTTCTGGGCGACCGTGGTCCTTCAAGCCAATTTCGGGTTGAGCAATCTCCAGTAAGTCAATCAGCCCATGCTGCCGCTGCGTTGGGGATTGGACCTTGCCCGCCCTGTGATTGGCTAGGGAGCCTGCGTGGCTGGGGTATTCGGCGTCAATTGAAACATCAACCGGGCATGGAAGCGGTTGTTCCTGGCCTTGTAGACTGTGTACGTTCCAGTGCTCATGAGTTCCCCCAACTTCTGCAGCCGGTCAAGCATGGCCAGCGGGCGCGCTTCAATCGGCTCTGCGGCTGTTTCAATAAGTTCAGGGCGCAAGGAAACCTCCACGTCGAGGAGTTGCTGGTTCCGGCGAACGCTAAATGAGAGGTTCAACGGATCTTTCAGGTTTTCAATCAACTGCCGCAGGTGGCCTACCGAGTCATTCGAGTCCAACAATTGGCCGTTCACGCCAATGATCTGGTCGCCCACGACTAGCCTGCCATCGGCGGGTTTGTCAGCGTGTACCCGCACAATCAACACACTGCCCGGGCGGTCCGCAGCTTTCACGGCGATGCCCAGCGAGGGTTGGCGGACCTTGCCGACGCTTGGCTTCTGGTTGCCGTAGGCCTGACTCGCAGGCTCCCCAGTAGATGCTCGTCCGGTGTTGCGCCAGGCGGTTACAACGGCCGACGCCATCGCCGGCTGGGCAACTGCCAGGCTCATACGAGTCTCCGGCAGTTTCTTCCACGACAGGCCCAAGGCGCGAATCTCACCAAGTTGCGGTATCCAGCCTCGTTCTGCGTCCACGATTTGGCGGATAGCCTGAGGGTGGGTGGCGAGCAGAACCCACTCGCCCAGCGTCGCGAAAGAGGGTTGGATATTCGACGCCAATCGCGATGCAGGTGTTCGAACGGCGTCGGCAGGCGTATGGTCGATCAGCCTTACGGTCAGTATCTCGGTTCCATGATACTCTTCCAGTTGCAGAATAGGATCGCCAGAATCGTTCACGTCGTTGGGGGAGAGCAGCTCAGCCAATGATGCGAAGTTGTTGGCAATCTGGTCGGTCAGTTCGCGCGGGTCCGGCGACTCCAGCAGGACAGTCAGCAGAACCTCCGAGCCCGTTTGGCGAGGGCGATCCCAAACATAGATAATTCGTTGGCCTAGCTTGGGCAGCAGATCCTCTTTGGCTTGTTCAAGGTCAAGGATGTTGTCGAGCGCTTGGCGGTACCGTTGAATTTGGGCGGATGCTTGGTCACCGAACAAGTTTTCAAGGGCTGTGGCTGGATCAAAGGAGTCTGCGAAGGCAAGTAGCGTTGAATCGGGTAGTCGGCGCATACGATCCGCATCAATGGGCGTCTGATGGAGGGCAGCATCGTCTTCGTTTGACAGAGCACGGATTTCAAAGTCCACGCTGTTTCGACGAGAGTAAAGCCCTATGGCTCCGCTGCGAAACTCGGGCAGAAACGACTGCGGGTCGATGGGTACGTTTTCGCGATTGGCAAAGAAGACATAGCCAACATGACCTCGCCTCAACGAGGCCACGTTTTGGGCAAAGGAGGGGTCGCGGGCCAAGGAAGTTGCTTTTCCAGATTTCTTGCGACCGCGGAAGAGATCGATCACTCCCCGAAATAGCGAGCCATCGGCAGCTGATTGCGATAGCACAGCTACGCCAGGCGCAATCGCTATCCAGAGGCCGGTCTTGGTTTGATAGACGCGGACGTTTCCAACTTTCTCTGTGCGGGCTACTCGACCTGGGGCAAGCGCCGGCGCGAGCGAATCTGGACCTTTGAGCCGAAACACAAAGACCGCTTCGCTCATGCGGTCCCAGCTTGGGGCGGCGAACGCGATGCGCTCTCCAATAACCTCGGTCAAAGCCTTCTCAGGCGCAACTCCCAAGTGCAGGGTCAACAGTCCATGCCAGTCGAAGGAAGCCAAGCGCCTGCCTGTCGTTTCGCCGGCAAGCAGACGAACCAATTCTTGCACGTTGGGGCGATCAAGTAGTTTTCGGGAGTCTGTACTTAGATTCAGTTCGATGTAGGCAGCGGCCGCCCTGGGGACGACGTAGGCCAGCGACGAGCGGGATACGCGGGCTAGGCGTCGCCGGGCCTGAGCGTCGGCGCGGGAGGCAGTACCCAAGGCCGCAGCGCCCAAGGCCAACAGCGCCATCAACAGGCGAAGGGTAGCAGGCCTGAGGGGCCTGCGCCCAGATAGCCTAGAGTTCCTCAACATTGTCAGCATCGTGGAGCGCTGTCGGGTCGTACTGCTGAGGCTCGGCGGATTGGCCGTCCCGCAATTCATCGAGTTGAACGTCGTCGATCATCTGCAAGAAGGTCATCTTGCCCAGGTCGAACAGTGAATCCGAAGATTCCCGGGTTTCGAGTAGGGCATCTTTGAGCGATTGGCCCAGTGTCTCAGCCGCCTCAGCCATGCTCGGCCCGGTGACTGCCGGCGCTTGCTGGGCATCTTCTGCACTGCTGGTCACTACGGCTGGGCCTACATCGACTCGACTGGCAACAATTGAGTCGGGTTTAGTCAGCTGCACGACTGCCAGGGTGATACAGGCTGCGGCTGCGATACCGCCTCCGATGCGGAAGGTCCACAGACGCAAGGGGTGAGGTTGGATGGCGGAGGGTTCTAGGCACGCTAGCAGCCGATCAGTGAACTCTGCCGGTGCAGCTTGATCATCTACACCGGAGGCGATGACGTGTCCTGCCACCTCGATGACTGCCAACTCTTCGCGACAGGAAGGGCAGGTCAAGCGGTGGGCGTGCATCTCGGTGACCAATGAGGGCGAGAGCTCGCCATCCAAGTAAACATCAAAGAGGTTGCGGGCTTGTTGGCAATCCATGATCGTGACTCAAAACCTCAACACAGACGACTCGTGGTCATCACCATCGCTGCCCCAGGGTAACGCTCCAGGGCCGATGTTTCATTCCTGTTACCTTCTACCCAGCCAGCTCGGCAAAGATGCGGAGTCGCGAAAAATCTTCGGCAACCGCAGGTTCGAGCAACTCTTTCAACTTGGCCCGCGCCCGGTGGAGATGGCTCTTGACCGTGGCCACCGGCAGTTCAAGAACTTCGGCGATCTCAGCACAACCTTGCTGGTGTTGATAGAACAAGATGACGGCTGCGCGTTGGGCAGTGCTCAATTTTTCGACCGCATCCCACACAACGTTCTTGAGGTGGCGGGCGTCCTCGCTCTGTGCACAATGATCATCAGCCGGGTGTTCGCCCGAGGCATACCTGTTGAAATCGGTGTCGCCGTAGGCATCCTTCTTTCGCCGCAAGTGATTCAGGCAAAGTCGGTAGCCAATGGTGAACAGCCAAGTGCTGAATCGATATTTTGGGTTGAACGAATCGAGCGCCCGGAAAGCCTTGAGAAACGCGTCTTGGCAAACCTCTTCGGCATCGTGATGATTGCGAACCGTGCGCAGCACGAAGGCATACAACCGATCTTTATGCTGATCGATGATTTCACGTAGCGCCGCCCGATCGCCTCGCTGAGCGCGGCGAACCAGCTTCTTTTCAACCCGGTGTGTGTAACCGGTTTTCGATGGATCCATGGGCTCCATCCTGCAAGAGTATCCGCACGATTATACCCATATCGTCTCTTCGGCGTTGCAATCTTTCACCCCTCGGATAGACTCCAGGTGTCCCCGTGGGGGTCGATCCTACTGTAAGTTTAGTTTTCGCAGACCTTTATGGCCAAGTCAAGCACAAAAAATCCTGCCGGGATCCGCAATAAGAAGGCCCATTTGAAGTACCAGGTGCTCGAAACCCTCGAATGTGGCCTCATGCTGGCCGGGACCGAGGTCAAGGCCATCCGAGACGGCCAAGCCCAGCTTTCGGACGCTTTTGCTCGGATCAAGAAGGACGAGGTGTGGTTGTACGGATTTCATATCGGACCGTACCAACATGCCAGCGTCAACAGCCATGCGGCCCTGCGCGCTCGGAAGCTGCTCCTCCACCGCCGTCAGATCCACAAATGGGCACCCAAGTTAAGTCAGCAAGGCCTCACCCTCGTGCCGTTGAGTGTCTACTTTAACGAGCGGGGCATCGCCAAAGTTGAACTAGCCCTCTGCCAAGGAAAGGGTCATCACGACAAGCGGCAGGATCTCAAGAAGCGCGAACACAATCGCGAGATGCAACGGGCGATGCGCCGCAATCGATAAGGTTTGGTGGAACATCAGTCTGCCTAGCCCAAGTAGCTGCTCAACAGCTTGATGGTCGAAGGATCGCAGATGGCGCCCTTGCCGAATCCCTGCACTGCCCCATCGGCCAGGGCTGCCTGCTGTGATTCGGCGTAGTTGCTGATCATCATCACCGGCGTGTCGGCAAACCCGTCCTTCTGCATTCGCCGGATGAGTTCTCCACCGTCGCTCCCGTCGTCGAAGATTAAACGATTGACCATGACCAAGTCGAATCGCTTCTGCTGCAATTGGGCGACGGCATCAGCCACAAACATCACCCGGTCGATCTGGACCTCGAAGTTTGCTTCGAGCATGCCGCGGATGTTCGAATGGTCGGGGTCGCAGTTGCCCACGTCGAGAATACACCGTCTTGCATCTGTCATCTTCAGCCTAGCCTCGATTACCACCCCTCGAATACGCGCGATTCTGCGAATCAAGCGTAGTCGGCGTCTCCCAGAGATCAACCCAATGTCCTGCCGACCGCTGGGTCTCGTGCTGACGTGATATTGTGACTGTCCCCAATGGCCTTGGGTTGCCCTGACGTTGACCTGGAACTGCCCACTCCGGTGATTACGGCAGATCGAAAGCCGCTATTTCCTTGCGATTGCGAACGTATAGCGTCTTTTCGACCAGCGACGGTGCCGTCCAGCAACGGTCGTCCAGCAATTGCGATCGGGCGTGAATCGTCATTTTTTCAGCGGTCAACGATGTTAGCGCCAGCAGCCCCTCGTTGTCGAACATGAGAAACCGATTGCCTGTGCGGATGAAATTAGAAGTCTTCATTGCTCGATCCCGCCATATGACGTCGCCGGTCTTGACGTTGACTGCGACGACATGGGAGGCTGTGTCGCCAACAGAAGTGAACATCAACTCGCCAACGCGAATCATGTTGGAAAAATTAACCTGGATCTTGGGCTTCAGCCATAATTGCGTCGCTTCAGAACGGTCAATCCCTTCGGCTGAAACAGCCAACATACGCCCCCCCACCTGCTCCGATGATAAGAAGACCAACCCGTCCTTGCCGATCACCGGAGTGAAGAGGTTGGTCTTCCATTGGTTCGCATGCTCGACGCGCCAGAGCGTCTTGCCGTTGTCAGGATTTACAGCGACAATTTCGCCCTCGACTGCGGCGATCACCTGCAGAACGCCGTCGATGGTTGCCATCATTGGAGAGGCGTAACTACCGTTGAAGTCACGGTTGCGCCACACCTCCGAACCGCTCTCCAGGTCGAACGCGGTGATGCCGCCTGCGATCACCAGGACTGTCTTCTTGTGTTGGATAGGGCTGGAGGAGTTACCGAAGTACGGAATTTTCGCCCCGAAATCGGCCACCATGCCATGGGACCAGAGTACCTTGCCGTTAGCAGCGTCGATACAATTGAGCCTGCCTTTGAAGCCGAGTGCATAGAGCCGGCCATCCACACAAAGCGGTGTGGCATTGGGGCCCTGGCCATACTGTAAGGTCATGCTTTTATCTGCAGGGTCGAGCGGGGCTGGGTATTTGTGTTCCCAGATTGTCTTGCCGTCACTGGCAGACAGCGCTGCGATCACCTCGTCATCCCCGTTGCGAAAATGCGTGAAGAGGCGATCACCCACGACAAGGATTTGGGAATAGCCCTCGCCAAGAGATCGACGCCATTTTGCTTTCAAGCCGTCCGCGGGCCACTCGTCCGACAATTCTGGGCCATCCACAATGAAGTCGCGCGTAGTCCCGCCCCATTGTGGCCAATCGGCGAACGCCCTGCTCCCCGCGTGCATGGTCCAACAAGCCGTGATCGCCACTAACGCCACCCTTAATCGGCAACGCATACCGTTCACATTCTTGTGAGTCATATTGTACTCTCCTCAGGATGGCCGGCGTGGCTGTTCCCTCCGACGTCCGACCGACAGCGGGTGATCGGATTTGAACCGACGAGCCGACTACATCTTCGTTGGCACTTGTTGGTCCTGCGGCTGAGCTTCACTTACTAGGGTGGTTCAATGGCCCCAAGCTCCACGCCAGTTTTCCGCACGGCGCCCTAATTCCTTGAAAGGACTGCTAGCAGCGTCACAGGCGAATTTCGCTATGCGAGGCCGCTGGGGGAAGTGGTCTTTGACCCGCCCCCATGGAAGGCCCGACGCTCTTCCGAGCCCACATCATCGCCGTCAGCAGTTTGGAAATCAAGCAGAATTACAATTGCGTACAGCAGGAATACACGAAGCGGGAAGACCGGATTCTGCCAAGACAGCTAGCCCAAAACCAAGGAAGAATCCATAGGCGGTTGGTTCTCAGGCTGTGGTAATTAGCGGAGTTAGCAAGCGGATCACCACAACCTGAAGTTTGCCCGACTCTACCTGGTGTCCATCGATGCAATGACGAAGGATTCACCTGCTCGGAGGTATTCTGTCAGAATTTCTTTCTGCACTTGCCACGTTTCAGCAGCTCATCCAACGCGTCCGATCAGGACGCGGTTCATCGGCGTGATTGATGCGGGGATTGACGTCCAGTGTACATGATAGCCCTCACCGTGCAGGCGGTAGGTGCGGTCGATGTCGATAGCCATCTCGTGCCCTAGATTCAGGCGCAGTGCCGGTGGAGCTTGGCAGGCGCTCTTGGGATAGCAGCAAGGCATCACCGCGATCGAGCCATGCAGGCTGATGGCTACATCGATGCATCGATCGGTCAACACACCGCACGCGTGGCTGCTTACGGTTGTACAGCCAGGTTCCAGAAATTCGCGGGCATTGTTGATCGGGGTTGTACGGTACTGCACTTTGTCGCTGATCCACGGACCGACGCGGGCTACGCACTTCAGGAGTTTGCGGTAGATGGGTGGTTCTCGACGATCAACAAGTAGCACGCGCTGAACGCGCCGCTCGAAGAGTCCAAATAGCATGCCAACGAACCCGTGGCCGCAGCACAGATCGGCGATGCACTCCGAGCGTACCTCCTTACGCACGCGTTGAAAGAACTCGAACGATTCGAGAATCTCCTTCATGGGCATGATCTCATCTTCAGCCAATGCCCGGACGATTTTGTTCTGCAGCGTGTCCGCCGCAAAATAGCGATGGGAACGGGGGAGTGTCACGGCCGAGCGGTCGCACATCATAGCCGGCTCATCAACACCGTTGAGTTGCGTGAAGCACTTGAACGGGACTTCCCCACCTGTGGCTACCGCCATCGGTCCAACCTCCTGTCGTAAGTCGCCCCCTGGTCAATAAGTCGGCAAACCTCGATCATATCCGATCAGCGGCAGTCAGTAAGTCTGAGTCAGTAAGGGAGTCACATGGACTCGCGCTCGATGCTGGGAAACAGAAAGTAAGCCTGACCCCCCCAAGTCCGAATCACGGCAACGCCTTGGTACGCTGCGGGAACTGCTGAAAGAGCGTAACCACTTCCTTCAACGGATGACGGAACGTCAAGATGATGTCCTCACGAATGCCATCAAGTCGATCAACGAAAACTATGTCCCCTTCAATCAGCACGCCACTGGCGTACTCAATGAACGAGACCAACTCTACTAAGTCGTCGTTAGGCTGATGCTCGAAATGACTGTTGGTCAGCACAACCGACCGCCGTGCTGGAGAGTATTGAGATTCGGTCAAATAGAATACGGTGTTTCGGTCGCCCGTGTGGTCAGGAAAGGATTGAGTGAATCTCTCAAAGACCGGGAACAAGAAAGTGTCCCGCAATGCATGTGCGGGCGCGCGCCAGTAGTGGTCGCAGTGGAAGTACTCTTCCTCGAACTCCTGGTATTCCCTTTCCCAGTAACTATCCAAGTCCATGACTCACCTCTGTTCCCTCAGCATTTCGTGAATACTGCGAAGACGACAAGCTTTCAATAAGGCTACCCGCCTCCCGGCTTGTACAAAGCTTCGGGTTTGATGTAGCAGTACGGGGCGGCTATGGCCTGCTCGGTCAGGTCCGCCCCCTTTGCTCCCACTTCTGCCTAGCCGAGTTGTCAGAGAGTCAGGCTAACTTACTGGTTCGTGCTTGACGCATCTGCGATGGGCCAACATGTCAAGCCAACGTAGGCTTACAACCAGCTTTGATACCCTATTCACCAACACGGGTGCAGCGTTGAGAAGGGGGTCAGGCTTACTCAGGGTCTTGTGAAGCGGAAAACTGTTACACACCGGTGTAGCTTTGGTCAGCCATCCGGATCCGCGCGGATTTCCTCCAGCCGCGGGCGGAGTTGGGGTGGGATTTGTTCGGCCACGGTGTCATCGACTAGGCCTACGCGGATCATGTCAGCAATGTGAACTTGATCGATTCGTCGGAACGCGAGCAGCTTGAGAATTAACAACTCGCTCAACTCGATGGCGTCAACGCCCTCGGGGCTTCGGATGCCTTTGACTACAGCCGGCGCGGCGTAGAGATCGTGTGGCTTGATCTTTTCGCCCGCGAAGATGATGTGGACTCCTCGGCTGGGCATGGGGTCGGCCCGTTCGAGAAACATGGTCACGCCATCGACCTCAGCCACGTCGAACCCGGCCGCCGACATCGCTTGGGTGGCCCGCGGTAGGTCGGCGCGGTTCAGGAGCACGTCCACGTCTTTGGTGTTGCGGGTTGCCCCTTCGTCCTTGCTGGCGACCCAGACGGCGACGGCATTGCCGCCGATCACGGCGTAGGGTACGCCGGCGCCTTCCAGCGCCCGACAGGTCCGAAGCAGCCGCTCACGCACCTTCTCCACCGCTCGTTCGGCGCCCATTATCCACTCCATCGGAATCCTGACCGGAGTCACGGGAATTCTTACGTCGGGAATCGTCATCGCTGACATTCTAGCCGAAGAGCCCAAGAGATTCAGCCCAGCTGGACCGCAAATCCCCAGGGAGGCCGATTCTCCACGATGCGTTGCGGGCTATCTCCTCTATTCGAGGCGCATGTAGATTTCGGTGCGCAGGTCTTGCGGGGCGGTTGTACTCGGGTCGTTCTTGTAGACCTGGAAACATGGGGCGGAGGATAGCTCTCTTCCGCTATTGGGGAGCCATTGACCACACAGCTTGGCGTAGGTTTCGCCCATGTTCTCGTAGGGTCCTTCGTGCATGACCACAGCGTAGTCGCCGCCCTCGATGGTTTGGATGCCTATTTCGCCCTCAGCCTCGGCGTTGGGTTCGACCGGCAGGCAGGCATCGTAGCGCAGTTTGTCGGGCGGGGTTACATCAGGGTCATCGTGGCAGAGGCCTATCATGGTCATCGCCGGGCCGAGCATGCCCCGCGGACCTGCCCAGGACATCAACTTGCCCCAGGTATCGCCCACTTGCGAGTATGGCCCGACGTGGCGAACGAAGGCTACGCGTTTGGGCTCGAGGGTCTTGGTGGTTACTTCCATGGTGTTTCCTCCTTCTTCATGAGGTTTGAATTCGCCGACGTCGCCCTTGGGGTCAAAGTGAACCCGAGAAGGTGACGAGGGCACGTCGATGGCTTGATTGGCTTCGCGGAAGCTCGATGGGGACTGCTCGAACATGGCCCCAAACGCGCGGGTGAAGGATTCGTGCGTTTCATAGCCAGCCTCGAATGCGATGTTGGTGACCGGCTGGTCCGAAAATTTCAACCGATGGGCCGCTCGCTCCAACCGCAAACGTCGAACGTGGGCAGCTACCGATTCGCCCACCATGCCGCGAAAAATCCGATGGAAGTGGTAGGGCGAGAAATGAGCGATCCGGGCGAGGGCGTCCAGGTCCATGGCTTGGTCCAGGTGCCCCTGAATGTGAACCAGCACCTTGAGGATTCGCTCAAGATAGGTTTCCTTGGTTGCCGATTTCATGGGCTGCTCCTTATGAAGATCAACTTAGCGTACTGGGCAGAGGCTGCTTGACCAATCTTGCGGTTTGTTCATGATTCACCTTAGCCGTTAGAATTCCAAGACTTATGGATCACCTCCAAATATGCTTGGTTACTCCGTCGAAGGGAGCCTCAGTCTCTGGGAACAGCGTGACGGCTGATCGCTGGGCAAGCATCTTGACCGAATTGGGCCACCAAGTTCGCGTTGAAGCCATCTACGCCGACCAATCCTGCGATCTACTGGTGGCATTGCACGCCCGAAAGAGTTACCCGTCCATCAAGAAGTTCGCCCAAGAGCATCCAGCTAGACCCTTAATCGTCGCTCTCACCGGAACCGACGTCTACGGCGATATTGCCTCCGATGCATCAGCCAAGGCGTCGCTGGACATGGCTTGGCGGTTGATCGTGCTCCAGTCTATGGCTGCCGATGAATTGCCGGCGGCTGCTCGGAACAAGGTGCGGGTGATTCATCAATCTTGTGCTCCTATTCTGCCGGCTCGATCTGTGCCGACGGACGCCTTCGAGATCATCGTGCTCGGCAACCTCAGGCCGGTCAAAGATCCTCTGAGGGCAGCGTATGCCGCACGAATGCTCCCAGCTAGTTCACGCATTCACATTACTCACATTGGAGCGGCTGCTGATAGCGAGTTAGGCAACCAAGCCAAGGAAGAGAGCGACCAGAATCCCCGCTACACCTGGGTGGGAAGCTTGCCCCGAGAAGAGGCATTACAGCTCTTGGGCCAGAGTAAAGGCATGGTGCTATCCTCAAGATCAGAGGGCGGGGCCAACGTAATCTCCGAAGCAGTCGCAGCCGGTGTTCCGGTCCTCGCTTCGCGCATTCCCGGTTCGGTCGGGCTGCTGGGCGAAGAGTATCCCGGCTATTTCGAGGTGGGCGACAGCAAGCAACTCGCCGACCTGCTCACCCGCGTCGAGTCTGACCAGGCGTTTTATGGGCGACTCCAGGCCCACATCAGCGGTCTTGCCCCGTTATTCCACCCCGATGCAGAATGCGATGCTTGGCGTAGCCTGCTGGATGAAGTTATTCCCCGCTCGGCATCATCCTAGTTTTTGAAAAAAGCGTGTAAGAAATTTCAGCCAAGGCAGACGTTAATCTTAGTGACGTGGTGTGCGCCCGAGAGAATTAGCCAGCGGAGTCAAGGCCATGGAATCAATCGCAAGCAAGCATAAAAAGGCACAAAACCTGTTGGGTGGCCTACTGCTAGTGATTCACTGCCTGACGTCAGGCTGTGGGACAGGTCAGCCGCAGTTCATCGCAGAGGGAAATTCGAGTCTATTTGCAGGCTCGGCTCCGGACGCAGGCGGCGGCGCTGGCTCAATTGAACAGCAGCCCAATCAGCCTCCCCCGACGGACACTGTGGTTGCCCCCGATTTGGACATCGACATCGCAGCAGGCGGAGCGGCTATTTGGCTCCAGACTATCGACGGGCAAGACAGCATCGAACTGGCCATTGGCGAGGAAGCCATCGTTCAGTTGTGGCTAGAAGTTGATGACGGTGTCACCCTCGTCGCCTTGGACGCCATCCTCCGCGCCTACGACCAGGATTTCGGCAAGGATCTAGCCTTCGACATCGTCGGGTTCAACAATTACCTCATCCCGGATAGCTTCATGCAGCGGACCGCTCGAGGAGATCGTGGCTCATCGCTGCCCGGTTCTCCTGATGGCTACCAATACATCGGCGATGACCTCAATATGCCATACGACGGTCAGAGCGGCCTAGTTGGCCCGCGCACTGTTCTGCTCGATGAAATCATCATACGCGGCAAGCGCCCAGATCGCATGCAACTGCCGGCTAGAAATACCTTGGGTTTTCCCGTCGAGGGGACTCTCGTAGGCCCACAGGGGGCTAGGGTGGTTTTCGTCACACTCACGCCGGCGGGAACTTGGGAACTGGTCCAATTCCCCCTGGAGCAAGGCATCGGCGATTTGTTCGCTAGGCCGCTGGTCATCGACGTGAGATAACCCACTGCCCAGCCCTGGACGGTCGCTTGCCCACTCATCGGGTTGCCCTGCGTGTATCCAGCCAGGAGCCCGTCTGCTTGACGACTCCACGATTCCCACCGACAATGCTGGGCTACGGTGTCAGGTTCTCATGCTGGCTCGGATGGCCGTCTTGCGGTTGCTTGAGAAGCATTTGGGGCTGGATTACCGGTTCGCGGATGTGGCGGAATTGGCAGACGCGCTGGCTTCAGGTGCCAGTTCGGGTAACCGAGTGGAGGTTCGAATCCTCTCATCCGCAAATTGTTGTTGCAAAGGCAGTTAGGGCAATCCTGACTGCCTTTTCTTATGCCCAAATCACGCTCCAAAAGCCAGGGTGTGCACAAAGTGATCACGTGATCTGGCCGTACTTGGCAGGACTGCAGCTGCCTCCTGGTAAACCCTGCTCGGCTGAACTACCGAATCGGCGGCCCAAACTGCCACTGAGTCGTTGCCTTGGGTCGGGCAACCACCTTGAATCGGGGAAGCTGCTTCAGTACTCTGGATGTTCTGTGGTTCGGCTGGCCCTCTGTCGGAATTGCTGGCCCTGGTGCCGATCTTAGACAGTGTCTTCTAAAGAAGTGCGAAGGCCCTGATCGGACCATGCCAGGGGGATTTGGGCTGAACTGCTGCAGTGGCCGGCGTTTTCAGAAGTTGATCAGGGTTCTTCCCGGGACCGGTCTATTCTGACTAGAACTTCAACATGGAGAGGAAAGAAATGAACTGCAAGTCAATCTTCGTATCAGCTCTGCTCATTGCAGTGGCTCAGCCTGCTCTGGCAGCTACGGCCGAGGTCGTGGCATCCGGCATTACGTTTACGCCCGCCGACATTACGATCAGCCTTGGCGATTCGGTTCATTGGACGGGACTCAGCGGTGGGACTCACGATGTGGTGGAGGTCGCCGACGCCATCTCGGAGATCTACAACGGCGGATTTCAATCTGCGCCCGCTGCCAATGAATTCACATCAACCTTCAATACACCTGGCGTCTATTACTACATCTGCTCGCCTCACGTTTCCTTCGGCATGAGGGGGACCATCACG